>DATJXG010000063.1:0-30578 GCA_035500455.1 Terriglobales bacterium
GAATGTTACCGTCGATGTTCCGATCACGGTGGAAAGTCAACCAAACGTTTATGTCTCAGCAGTATTTATCTGGAAAGATGCAGTTTACATCGGCAGCAAGAGCCTGAAGGTTCCCCCGATCGAGCGCCGGCTCAACATCGAAATCACTCCCGCCAAACAGCAGTTCGAACCCGGTGAGGCCGCTGCCTACACCATCAGCGCCAAAGATTCGAGCGGCAAGCCAGTGCAAGCCGAACTCAGCCTCGGGGTGGTGGATGACGCCATCTACGCGGTCGAACCCGACACCTCTGGAGACATCGTCCGAGCCTTTTACCCCGAGCGCTACGGCTTGGTGGGAACCAACAACTCGCTGGAGTTCTATTTCCACGGCGAAGCCGGCAAGCGTCCGATACGTCTGGCAGGAGGAGGCGGAGGATTCGGCTCCGGCATTGCTCTTCCACCGCCTCCCCCGCTCGCGCAAGTGAAAGCCGCCGAATTCGTGCAGCCGAAAATCCGCAAAGCCTTCCCTGATACCGCCTCCTGGCAAGCTACCGTGCACACCGACGCCAGCGGCCAGGCGGTGGCCAGGCTTTCCTTCCCCGATTCGCTCACTACCTGGCGCGCCACCGTGCGCGCGGTGACGCTCGACACCAAAGCCGGCTGGGCGGTAAACCGCGTTCTGGTCCGCAAGAACCTCATGGTTCGCTTCGCCATTCCGCGTTTCTTCCGCGCCGGAGATCAGGTAACCGTCTCCGCCATCGTGCACAACTACCTGGAATCGGAGAAAACCGCGCGCGTCTCGCTCGACGTCACCGGCCTTGAGATCATCGAGGGCGCTACCCGCGATGTCACCGTCCCCAAAGGCGGTGAAACCAAGGTTGACTGGCGCGTACGCACCGCCGCCGGCGCAACTTCCGCCAAGCTCCTGACTAAAGCCCTCACCAACGAAGAATCCGACGCCATGGAACTGACCCTGCCGGTGATCCCCTTCGGCGTAAAGCAGACCATGAATGCCAACGGCGCAATCTCGGAAGCCAGCGCCCAGCGCGAGACCGAGATCGACTTCCCCGTTGCCTCCGACGCCACTTCCCACGGCATCGATATCGAGCTTTCTCCCTCGATCACCGGCGCCATCTTCGGCAGCCTGGAATACCTGACCTCATTTCCCTACGGCTGCACCGAGCAGACCATGTCTGGCTTCCTGCCTGATGTCGTCGTGGCCGACGCCCTCCGCGAGTTGAAGCTGAAGTCCGCGGTCGATCCTGCAAAGCTCAAGGCGCAAGTGACAGCGGGCCTGCAGCGCCTGTACGACTTCCAGCACGAAGACGGCGGCTGGGGCTGGTGGAAGGAAGACGACAGCATGATCTTCATGACTGCTTACGTCGTCGCCGGCCTGTCGCAGGCTAAGACGGCGGGGTACGACGTAGCGCCCGACCCGATAAACAACGGCAAGAAGTTTCTGCATCAGGCGCTGCGCGACCACCCCAACATGATCGCCGACATCCGCGCCTATGTGGTTTACTCGCTGGCGCTGGCGGGCGATCGCGATCCCAAGGATCTGAATTCGGTTTGGGACAAAAAAGACAAACTCTCCGCCGAGGGCGTTGCCTTCGCCGGCCTAACCATGCAACTGGATAACGACAACCACGCCGGCGAAGCGGCGCAAATGCTGCGGGGCATGGCCAAAACCGAAGGCGACGCCACCTTCTGGCCATCGTCCTTCGACTCGCTCATGGAAATCGAAGTCGAAGACAGCGCCGAGGCCACCGCCTACGCCGTGAAACTGCTGAGCGACGTCTCGCCCGCCGATCCCATGCTGCCGCGCGCCGTGCTCTGGCTGGTGCGCCACCGCGACGAAGGCTACTACTGGTACTCCACCAAGCAAACCGCCATGGTGGTGTACGGAGTGGTCGATTACCTGAAAACCAGCAAAGAGCTGGATGCGAATTTCAACGCGGAAGTAGTCGTTAACGGCAAGAGCGTGCTTTCCCGCCGCTTCACCCCGCAGGATGCCGCTAACGCCCCGGTGACGCTGCATCTCGACGGCACTGCGATCGCCGCAGCGAACAAACTTGAGGTCCGCAAAAACGGCAGCGGCCGGCTCTACTGGTCCACCCGCGGCTCGTATTTCTCCACCGACAAAAAGCTCTATCGCACCGGCACCTACTCCCTCAACATCGCCCGCGACTACTACAAACTCACGAGCGTCAATAACGGCGAGAGGATCACCTACAACCTCTCGCGCCTCGACGGCCCGGTGGCCATCGGTGATGTGCTCGCCGTCCGCGTTACCGTCAGCGGCGGCGCGTGGAAATACCTGCTGATGGAAGATCCGATTCCCGCCGGCACGGAATTCATCGAGCGCGACGATTTGTACGACGTGAACGACAAGCCTTCCTGGTGGCGCTACTGGTTCTCGCGCCGTGAGTTCCACGATAACCGCGCCGCGATCTTCCAGACCTATTTCAACGGGCAAACCGAGTACTTCTATCTGCTCAAGGTCGTGAACCCGGGAATATTCCAGATCAGCCCGGCTTCGGTGCAACCGATGTATCAGCCGGATGTGCTTTCCACCACAGAGCCTTCCAGCCTGGAGGTGAAGTAATGCGTGAACTTCTTTCTCACTCCCTGGTGGTGCTTCGCAACTGGCGGCTCACGGCGTTGCATCTCGTCGGCAACGCCGCCCTATTGACGTGCGCAGCTCTCTGGCTGCTGGTGCCCGAAGCGCGTTTATGGCAACTGGCAGTTGCCGCGCTTTCGGCGGTTGTCCTGCTCTTCCTGTTTCTATGGCTGCACGCTGGAACACTCGCCTATGCGTCCGATCCCGGCCCGGGAAAACTGCTCGCAGCTTTCCGCGGCGGCCTTCGCGGGATGGGATGGCTGCTGGTGGGGCTCGCCGCGCTTTTTACCTGCATGTGGGTCGTCGCCGGGTGGAGTGATTCGCTGTGGCAAACCTCCGGCTACTTGTACTCCAAGGCGCCGAGTGCGCTGCGCCCGCTCGGCGGCAACACCGGATACCGTCGCTTCGGCGAATATCTGCTGACGATTCTGTTCTGGTACATCCTGCCGGGACTGCTGCTGCCGGTGATCGCGGCGAAAGTCACGGGCGCAACTTTCCGCCAGGGGCTGCGTACTCTGCTCCGCTGGCGTTACTGGCTGGTGTTGGCGTTTATCGTTCTGGTCGGTGTGTGGCTGCCTGAGTTGCTCCTGCAATGGAAACTCGGCGCCGGGCTTAGCGGGGAGACGGCAAGCCTGGCAGCGCGTTTCGTGACGGCCTACGCAATCGCAACGGCGGCCTGGCTCTCAGCGGCAGGAATGCTGAGCTATTTCGTAGCCAGCAAGCCGGACTGAGAAGGTATTGCAGTTCTTCTTTGCGTTCTTTGCGTTCTTTGCGTTCTTTGCGTTCTTCGCGATCTTCGCGGTTATCCAAAACTGCCTAGGATCGCAAAGCACGTAAAGATCCTACTGCGCCTGCCGGAAAATACCCGACGGGACTACCTCGCCGACTTCCGCCGGCAACCCACCCCGAAGCCACGCGATCACCTGCGCCCGCCCATGCGTCCGTTCCAGATCGCGAACCAGCGCCAATGCAGCTCCATACGCCTGCTGCATCTCATCCTGACTGCGCCGCCCTTCGATCACCCGATCAATCTCTCTCCCTGACATTCTCATCCGAGGCACCGGCTCTTCATCCCCCGCCAGCAGCACGACCAACCCTTCCCGGAACCAAAGCGGCGTGCCCGTCCTGGCATTCCCTTCGACGATCAGGTGCAGCAGTTCATGCCGCAGCACGCCGCTCAAACGCCCGGCCAGCACGCCCGGCGGCTGCAGGCGAATTCGATTGCCGCGCGTGCTCGCCGCCACCCACCCCGGCTCGCCGGTAGAGTCGCGAAACATCGCAACTGTGGGATAAACCTGGATCACCGGGTGCACCGCAATCGCCATCCCCGACCGCTGCTCCGCCCACTCCAGCGCAGCCCCGGCGGCCTCCTGCGCTACCGCCATATCGTCGCTGTTAACAACGCGCAAATCGAACGACGGCGTCTGCCGGGTGATCCAATTCATCCCCTGCGCCGACCGTCCAAGCGCAGCGCCCGCATAGTAGAAGCCGAGGATCTCGCGGTAGCTCTTCCCTTCCCGCGCCATCTCCTCGGCGCCCGTCTGGCACATTCCCACGCCATGTCCCACACCCTTGCCGGTGAAAACAATCAGGTCTCCCTGCTGCGCGATCTCGTACCAGTCGCTCTTAAGCCGGCTCCAGCCAAAAGTTCGACCCACGGCAAATCGCAGGCTGGAAGCCGAAAGCGGCACTTCGCTGGCCCCGGCGATCAAGTGCAAGGTGCGCGCCCGTCCCGAGGGCGTGCGCTGGGTGATCACGATCTGGCTCCATTGCGCGGGAACCCGCAAACCGGCATTGCTCAGCGCGCGGTTGAGATCCGCCCGCGTAATTTCCGACCGCCACGTCTGCGCGCTGCGGACGCAGTAGGGATCGTCATGCGCCGGCAGCGCCGGTGACTTCTGGTCCGGCCACACCGTCGCCGCCGATTCAGTCTGCCCGCCGCAGGCTTTGTGGTAGTACGCCGCCAGTGGAGTTCCGCGGTCCCAAAGCAACTCCCCGGAAGTCTGCTGCACGGCGAAGCGAACCGGCGGCGTGACTTCGGTACGCAAAAACTGGCAATGCGTGGTATCGCAAAAATCGAAGCCCTCGGTCTTATGGCGGTCGCGAAAATGCGCGGTGTAGGAGCGGATCGCCACCGCCATCGCCTTCAACGCCTGCGGCGGCATGTTGCCTGCGGTTTCTCCCTGCAAGGCCATGGCCACGTACTCCTCTACCGGAAAGCGCGCCACAATCCGCAGCAGGCCGTCTTGCGCAGAAATCGCCGCCCGCCCATGCACATGCTCGGGCCGCACCCCGGCGCTGGTGATCTCGAAATCTCCCGCGAAAGTGACCTCCGCGGCGGGACCTTCAGCGGTCACAACCGAATTCCCACCCGCCTTGATCGCCAACGATGCCGCAAGCGCTGCCGATTTCCCCTCAATCGTCACGGTAGAAGCCGAACTTCCCGGCGTGACCGTGGCCTCCGTCAATCGATACAAAGTGAGCAACCGAACCCGAACATCAGGCGGCTGCGCACGCGCCACCGCGCTTGCCAGGAGAAGAGCCGGCAAAATCCCACGCGTGATGCTGATTCTCAACGCCGCTCCTCCTCATAGGCCGCAAAGATTGCCCGCGCCAACTCCGCAGCTTCGACGCTTCCCCGTCCGCGCTCCACAAACACGACCACCACAATCTCCGGCCGCTCCGCCGGCGCAAACCCGGCAAACCAGGCATGGGTGTAACTGTTCGGCGGATCGCTCGCCGTCCCCGTCTTCCCCAGCACCGAAAGCCCCTGCGGCGAAGCGTTCCGCGCCATGCCGTATCCAGCGGAATCGTGCAGGCCGGCCAGTACCACCTGGTCGGAAGCACTTGCAGCCGACCGATCCAACCGCGCCAGCTTCACATAAGCCGACGCCAGTTCCAGCGGCGTCACCTGAATTCCTGCCACGCCAATCGCCAGCAATTGGCGCTCAGCCAGAGTCCGCGCATCCGCGATGCGCCCTTGACCCTCGCCCGGCAAGAGTCCAGAAGGCTGCGCAAATCCCAGCTCCCGGAACCGGCGTTCCAGCTCTCCAGGCTTCAACCGCGCCGCCGCCGTCACAAAATAGGAGTTGCAGGAAAAGGCCAGCGCGTCTTCTGCGGTGAAAGTTTGCAGCTCCACCGGATGCGAGCAATTCAGCCGCTTGCCCGCGATCGTCAGGCCCCGGCGGCAGGCGATCGACTCGCGCGGCGCCACCAATCTTTCTTCCAGCAGAAGCTGCAACACGAACGGCTTGATCGCCGATCCAGGGCTGGCCACCCGCTGAGTCAGGGTCGTGAGGTTGTGCGCCGCCAGCACCTGGCCGTCACGAACCCGCAGCACGACCGCCGCGGCATCCTGCCCCGCCAGCGCTCGGTCCACTGCCTGTTCCAAGGGAGTCCGAAACGGCCGGGCATGGCAAGGCGCAAACCAGGCCGTGCAAACCAGGCCAGCCAGAACATATCGAGACCACCCCATCATCCCGCTGCCTCGCCGACGAGCATGATACAGCCCTTCTAGAGCGACAAAGGACATTTTTGCCGCCGATACCCACTACCTTAGACACCACCCGTGCACCCAACTCCGCGCCCTCGGCGGCAGTCCTCCGCGGCCTCGGCGATTTAAGATTTTGCTTTTTGCCGGCGGCGTACAAAAACCCTAAAACGCCGAGGGCGCACAGGAACGCCGCCGAGAACGCGGAGAGTTGAATCTACTGGAAGGCTTTGACCACGGCGGAGAAATCCTCTTCGCCGTGCCCTTTGGCGATTGCCTCTTTGAAAATCCCGAGCGCGGTCGTGGCGGTCTGCAATGAAACTCCCTGCTGCGATCCCACTTCGGCCGCATAGCCCAGGTCCTTAGCCATCAGTCGCAGAAGAAAATTAGGATCGAAATTGTTGGCAGCTTCCCGCTCCGCCACCCGCTTCACAATGCCGCTCCCGGGCGCTCCCGCCGTCAAAATTGAAACCGCCTTCCCGTGGTCCAGTCCGCCCGCATTGATCAAGGCCGAGGCCTCCGCGAAGGACGCCGCCTGCACCCCGCAGAGAAAATTGTTGATCAGCTTCATCAGCGCTCCGCTGCCGGTCGCGCCAAGATGAACCGTCTCCCGCCCCATCACCGCAAACACAGGCTGGGCTTTCGCCAGGGCCGCCACCGAACCGCCCACCAGAAACATCAACTCGCCCGAGGCCGCATGGGGCTTGGTGCCGGTCACAGGAGCGTCCAGTAATTCGCACGAGCGCTCGGCCGCCGCGGCCGCCAGTTCTTTCACCCAATTCACGGTCAGCGTACTGCACTCGATCAGCACCGCCCCCGCAGAAGCTCCGGCCAGCGCGCCGTTAGAGCCCATCCACACCTCGCGGGAGGCGGTATCATCCGCCACCATGCTGATGACAATCTCAGCCCGCGCCGCCGCCTCGCGCGGCGAGTTCGCCACGGTCGCGCCCGAATCCGCAAATGGCAAAGCCTTCGCCCGATTCCGGTTATAAACCGTCAGCGGAAAGCCCCCCGAAAGCAGCCTCCCGGCCATGCCTGCGCCCATGATGCCCAATCCCAGAATCGCAACTCGCGGTTTCGCCATCTCGAACTCGCTCCCGTTCCCGTTACTTTCACTTCAAAGCAATCACACCCGCCAAGGCCGCCGTCCCGCCCGCCACCCGCACGCGATTTCGCAGCGGACGTCCAAATCCCTCCGCCGCCACCTGCATCACATCTCCTTCGCGCGTGCGAACTCCATCGCTGAAGCTCAGGCAGTTGGTGCCGAAGAAGTGCACGTGAACGTCCCCCGGCCGCCGATGCGCCTCAAACTTGAAATGGTGATGTTCAATGTTCTGCAGGCTGTGGCACATCTCCGCTTCACCGGTGAGAAAACTCTTCGACCACAACTCGCGGCCCTCGCGCTCAATCGCCACATGCACCGGCACCGACTCGAACGCCGCGTCCACCACCAGTTCCGGCCCCAGCGCGCAGGTACGCAGCTTGGAGCTGGCAAGGTAAAGATAATTCCTCTTCTCGAAGCAGTGATCGGAGAATTCATTGCCCTGCGCCATTCCGATGCGGTACGGCTGCCCCTCCGGCCCAATCCAATACACGCCGGCGATCTCAGCTTCTTCGCCGCCATCCTCGGCATAAGGCGGAACCTCCAGCGCCTCGCCATGCGGCCGCAAGGATGTTCCCGTGCCCTTATGAAACCACTCCGGAGAAGTGCCGATCGCGCCGTCAAGCGGCCGTCCGCCCTCGATGCCCCAGCGAAAGATCTTCATGCTGTCGGTCAATTCTTCCTTCTCGCTGTGCATCGCGTTGCGATTCTTCGCACTTCCGAGATGGGTGAGGCCGGTCCCCGAAACCAGGCAGCGCGCCGGTTCCGCCGGATGATCAATCGCCGGCAGCACCCGCCACTCGGAATTTCCCAGATAGACGGGATCGTAATCCAGCGCTTCGCCGGAAGCCTTCCGCCGCGCAGCCGCGCTCAGAGTCTCCCCCGCCGCCACGGCTTCAGCCACCAGTTCGTAAATCGAACCGCAACCCTCCAGCAGCCGCAGCCGCGGCTCTTCGACCAGCGCAACCCGCCGCTCGTTTCCCTTGGCGATCTGGATCAGCCGGATCATCATCTCCAACTATTCGATCACTTCAAACTTCTCCAATGCCCTCTCATTCACCGAAAGCCCCAGGCCGGGCAAACTTTCATCGAGATCAATGAACCCGCCCTTGGCCTTGGGCTCGCCTTCAAAAATAAACCAGAACAACTCGTTCCCCACTTCCACATCGACCACGGGAAAGTACTCAGCCAGCGGCGAATTGAAGCTCGCCATCACCACGTGGAAGTTGTGCATCTGCCCGGCGTGCGGAATCACCGGAACCGAATAAGCCTCGGCCAACGCAGCGATCTTGCGCGCCTGCGAGATTCCGCCCACCCGGTTGGTATCGAACTGAATGTAATCCAGCGCCCGCGCCTGCAGCAGATCGCGAAACCCATAGAGCGTGAATTCGTGCTCACCCCCGGCGATGGGAACGCGCCCATACGACTTCAACTCCGCATAACCGTGAATGTCATCCGGAATCACCGGCTCTTCCAGCCAGCGCAAGTGAAACGGCTCCAGCAGCGGCAGCATCCGCTTCGCGTAATCGAGCGTCCAGCCCATGTAAGCGTCGGCCATCACGTCGATGCCGTCTCCTACCGTCTCGCGGACGGTGCGAACCAGATCAAGATTCCGCTGCATCCCCGCGGCTCCATCCGCCGGCCCCCAGCCGAAGCGCAGCTTCATTGCCTGATAGCCTTCGTCCTTGTAGCGTTGCGCCTCCGCCGCCAGCTCGCTCAATTCCACGCTGTAAAGCCGGCTGGCATACACCGGAATGCGCGGCTTGGTTCGCCCGCCCAGCAGGCGATACACGGGCTGCTTCGCCGACTTGCCCAGAATGTCCCACAGCGCGATATCAACCGCGCTGATCGCCGTCATGCCAATGCCCTTGCGCCCGAACGCCATGGTCTTGCGGTACATATGCTGCCACAGGAACTCAATGTCCCACGGGTCTCGCCCAATGAGTAATGGCTTGAGGTGAAGATCGATCACCTGCTTAGTGACTTGCGGCGAAAGCGCCGCGTTGCCAATCCCGGCCAGCCCGTCGTCAGTGAAGACTTCCACCACCAGCCACTCATGAAAGGTAAAAGTCTTCATCGATGCATCCGGCATTTGCAGCAGGTCCATCGGATTGGTACAGAAATGCGGAGGCAGGGGCACCGTCTTGCCTCGCCATCTCACCACCCGGGTACGAATTTCCTTAATTTTCATCGTGAACTCATTTTCTCGGCGCCCTCGGCGTTCGATCCTCAGCGTCCTCGGCGTTTTAAGATTTTGCTCTTCCTCGCGCCCAGGAAAAATCTTAAATCGCCGAGCCCGCAAAGACCCCCGGCCGAGTTCGCCGAAAGCGACGCCTCACGCTTCCTGCCTGCGAGTGAGGCTTACAACCCTCACCACCGGTACCGTCGCCAAAATCACCAGAAAAGCCACCACATGAAATGTCCCCGCGGCCGCAAACACCACACGGTATCCGAAGCCGTGGTCGAGCAGATATCCGGCGACCTGGCCGAAGACGATCCCACCCATGGCTCCGCCAAACCCAACCAGCCCGGCCACCGATCCCACCACGCTGTGCGGAAATAAATCTGTGGGCAGCACCATCACCAGCGTGGACCACGACTGCTGCCCAAAATACGCCATGCTGAATATTACGATAGCCCACGACACCGGAGAGTACGGCACCAGCACGATGAACGGCATCATCGCGGCGCTCAATCCCAGCGCGACTTTTCTCGCCACTCCCAGCGAAAACTCCCGCCGCACCAGGTAGCTGGAAAACCATCCGCCCACCAGGCAACCGACTCCCGCCGCGGCATAAGGAATCCACGCCAGCATGCCGACCGCCTTGATGTTAAATCCGCGCGCGTCATACAAATATTTCGGCAGCCAGAAAAGATAGAAATACCAGGCGGCATCGCTAAGAAATTTCGCGCCGACCAATCCCCAGGTCTCGCGCACCCGAAACAGATCAATCCATCGCGCTGTAGTCCTGCTTTCCTCAGGGTCTTCCGCGCCCTCTGAGGTTAAATACCCCGCAGGCGGCGCAAAGTAAGTTAAGGCCCACCACCCGGTCCATAGCAACCCAAGCACACCCGTGAACAAAAAGATCCACCGCCAGCTCCAGAAGCTCAAAATCACCGCGATCAGCGGCGGCGCGATCACCGCTCCCAACGAAGTGCCCGCGTTGATGATCCCCATGGCCGTGGCCCGGTCCCGCGTGGGAAACCACTCCGCCACCGCCCGCGTGGCCGCGGGAAATCCGCCGCCCTCCCCGGCGCCCAGCAGAAACCTGCTCACCGCCAGCATCGCAAAACTCGCTGCTAATGCATGGCTGGCGCAGGCCAGCGACCAGAAGAGCATGATGGCAATGAAGCCCCGCCGAGTTCCCAGGGCGTCCGCCAGCTTACCCCCGCCGGCGTACATGAAGGCATAAGAAAACAGAAATGCCGATTGCAGAAAGGAAAACTGCTGATTGCTAAGCGGGATGTCTTTGGTGATGGCCGCGACCGCGACCGGCAGCGTCTGGCGATCCAGATAGCTGATGGCAATAGCAGCGCTGACCAGGACTGCGATCTTCCAACGCAGCAAGGGCGGGGCCTCAGTTGTTTTTCTTCGCGTCCTTTGCGGTTAAAAAGCCCTTACCGCAGAGATCGCAGAGTACGCGGAGAATGTATAGCTTCTAGAAGAACGTCTCCACCACATCGATCACGCGATAGCCGGAGTCCACCACCGGCAGATAGCGCCACTTGTCGAACGTCAGGCAGGGATGGGAAATATCGAACCCGACCATATCCCCCACGCGAACATCATCGCCTTCCGTAATCTGCAGATACGCATGTTGATCCATCATGCTGGTAACCGCCCACCCGGCCGGAACCGCCGCCGGCACCGACATCCCAGCCCGATAGCGAAGCGAGGGCGTGGGGAAGCCCGCATCGAATGCCGCGTCCCGCTTGCCAAATCCGACGATCGCTTTGTTCTTCTCCGGCACCGACTGTACATACGCCCAGAGCTGCAACGCCGGAAGCAATCCCGGCGCCATTTCCCGCGCGACTGCATTGCGCTCCTGAATCTGCTGCTGTGCCGTCCGATAAACGCCCACATCGTGCGTCAGATAACACCCCGGGCGCAGCACTACCTCCACCGGCGCCCCCCCGATGTCAGTCTTGGAGAAAACTTCCGCCACCACGTCGTACCACGCCGAGCCCGCGCCCGAAAGAATCACCGGCGATCGGTCGAACAGCTTCCCGTGCGCCAGCAACCGGGCCGCATCCACTGCGTTCTGCAGAAACTGCCGGACTGCCGGCTCCTCCTTCAATATGCCTTCGAATATCTCGACCCCGCACAGCGCCACGTTCTGCCGCCACTGCGCGAGCGCGAGCAGCGCCGCGCGCTGCTGCTGTGAATCGCGTATCCCGGTCCGCCCGCCCGCTACTCCTATCTCCAGCAGGACGTTCAGCCGCTGATTGCGCTCCTGAAAGAATCGCCCCAGTGACTCGATCAACTCGGCGGAATCGACCAGACAGTAGAACTCGAACTGTGGATCGCCCATCAACTCGGCGATTCCCAGCAAATTCTGCTTCCCTACCAGCTGATTCGCCATCAGCACGCGCCGCACCCCATGCGCATACGCGACTCGCGTCTGTTGCGCCGTGGCCAGCGTGATTCCCCACGCCCCCGCCTGCAACTGCCGCTGAAACAGCTTCGGCGCCATCGTGGTCTTTCCGTGCGGAGCCAGCTTCGCCCCGTACATGGCCGCAAACTTTTGCATCCACTGCAGGTTGTGCGCCAGCTTGTCTTCATAAAGCACAGCGGCTGGCAGGCTCAGATCCTCGCGCAACAGATTCCATCCCAGCCCGGAGATTTCCTCCGCCGTACACGCCCGCCTCAAAACGCCCAGGCCCTTGTTGAACGGCCGAATCAGCGACTCGCGCGCTTCCGCGTCCAGCCCGATTTCCATCGCGTCACTCATACAATTCACGCATGTAGGCGCGCGCGTCCCCGCGCGTGCAGCAGTGGCAAAAAACTATACCTTCATACCCGACGACAGCAGAAGCAGCCTCGCGACCGAGAATTCCATACCACTCCGCACCCGCGGGAACCCGCCCGCCTACATAGCAAGGTACACTAAGCCATCCGCATGCCCAACTGCGATTACCTGATCCGCAACGTACGGCTCCTCGATGGCAGCGGCGGCGAGCCGCGTCCAGCAAGCGTGGCCATCGCGGAGGGCCGCATCCTGGCCGTGGGCGATCTGCATGATTATTCCGCGCAGAACACCGTCGAAGGCGGCGGCAAAATCCTGGCTCCCGGCTTCATCGATGCCCACACTCACGACGACCTCTACGCCATCCGTTCTCCCGACATGCTTCCGAAGCTCTCGCAGGGCGTGACCACGGTGATCGTTGGCAACTGCGGCATCAGCGCCGCTCCCGTCGCGTTGCGCCATGGCTTTCCCGATCCCATGAATCTATTGGGCGAGCATGCTGCGTTCCGCTATCCCGATTTCGCCAGTTATGTGTCCGCCGTCAACACCGCGCGGCCGGCAGTAAATGTGGCAGCTCTTGTGGGCCACACCGCCCTCCGCAACAACCACATGGATCGCCTCGACCGCGCCGCCACCGCCTCCGAAATCGCCGCCATGCAGGCGCAACTACAGGAAGCGCTCGATCACGGCGCGCTCGGCTTGAGCACCGGCCTCGCCTACCTCTCGGCCAATTCCGCTTCGCTCGAAGAAGTCGCCGCGCTCGCCGCGCCGCTCGCCGCGCCGCTCGCCGCAGCCGGCGCGATCTACGCCACGCACCTGCGCAGCGAAGCCGATGCCGTGCTCCAGGCCATGCAGGAGGCACTACACATTGGGCGCCTGGCGCATGCGCCGCTGGTGATTTCTCACCTCAAGTGCGCGGGAATCGACAACTGGGGCCGCAGCGGTGAACTCCTTCGCCACCTCGACAACGAGCCCGATCACCAGCAGATCGGCTGGGACTGCTATCCCTACGCCGCCAGTTCCAGCACTCTCGACCTTCGCCAGGTGGACGAACGCGTAACCATCGCCATCACCTGGTCCGATCCTCATCCCGAAGTCGCAGGCCAAACCCTCGCCCATATTTCACAAGCATGGAGAGTGCCGCAGATCGAAGCCGCCCGCCGCCTGCAACCCGCCGGCGCCATCTACCACTGTATTTCGGAGGATGACATGCGCGCCATCCTGCGCCACCCCGGCACCATGATCGGCTCCGACGGCCTGCCCAACGACCCCCGCCCTCATCCCCGCCTGTGGGGCACCTTCCCGCGCGTCCTCGGCCCGCTGTGCCGCGAGCAGAAACTGTTCTCACTCGGTGAAGCTGTGCGTAAAATGACCAGCCTTCCCGCCCGGCGTTTCGGCTTGACCAATCGCGGCTGGCTGCGCGAAGGTTACTGCGCGGACCTGGTATTGTTCGATCCCGAAACGATCCGTGACGTGGCAACTTTCGACGATCCGAAGCAGCCGGCGACGGGAATCGAAGCAGTGTGGATAAACGGTGTGTTGTCGTACCAGAACGGAAAGCCCACCGGCGATCGCGCCGGGCGCTTTCTACCGCGTTTTTCGCGGTCTTAGCGTGCTTCGCAGTTAAGCTTTTTGAACCCGCAGAGGGCGCAAAGAACGCAGAGAACTTCGAAGGAAAAAACATGACCGTAAAACGTTATGGCGCGGAAGGCGGCAAAGGCACCGGCGGCCAGCATCTGCCCTTCGCCCGCGCCGTCGAAGCCGACGGCTGGCTTTACGTATCCGGCCAGGTGCCCATGCTCAACGGCGAGGTGGTCGAGGGGGGCATCGTGCCGCAGGCCCACCAGGCGATCCGGAATCTTCTGGCAATTCTCAAAGAAGCCGACTATGCCCCCGAACACGTCGTCCGCTGCGGCGTCTGGCTCGACGATCCCCGCGACTTTCAGTCATTCAACAAAGTTTTCCGTGAGTACTTCGGTGAGAACCCACCGGCCCGCGCCTGCGTCGTCTCCAGCATGGTCGTAGATTGCAAGATTGAGATAGACTGTATCGCCTACAAGCCGCCGCGAAGCCAGTAGAACTGGAACCGGTCTCATTTCTATGATCGACAGCCACGGCGCTTCCCTGCTCATCTCCGCCCTTGCCGCCGTCATCGCGCTGATCGTCCTCATCGCCCGCTTCAAACTCAATCCCTTCGTCGTGCTCATGACGGTCTCTCTGGCCCTCGCCATCGTGACCGGCATGCCGCTGCAATCGACGGTGAAATCATTCGAAGCCGGATTGGGCAGCACCCTCGGCCACATCGCCATTGTGGTCGCGCTAGGCACGATGCTCGGCAAAATGATGGCGGAATCCGGCGGAGCCGACCGTATCGCCCACACCCTCATCAGCGTTTTCGGTGAAAAGAATGTAGCCTGGGCGATGGTCGCCGCAGGGTTCGTCGTGGGCCTACCGGTGTTCTTCGAAGTGGGCTTCGTCCTGCTGGTTCCGATTGCTTTCAACGTCGCCCGCCGCACCGGAACTTCGCTGGTAATGGTCGGCCTGCCGATGGTGGCCGGGCTTTCGGTCGTCCATGGACTCGTTCCTCCGCACCCGGCAGCTATGCTGGCGGTCACCGCCTACAACGCCGACGTAGGCCGCACCGTGTTCTATGCAGTCCTCGTCGGCATTCCCACCGCGATCCTCGCCGGCCCGCTATACGCCCGTTTCATCACTCCACACATTCATCTGCCCGCAGAAAATCCCATCGCTGAGCAATTCATCGAAGACAAGCCCGCGCAGGATCTGCCCAGCTTCGGCCTCACCCTGGCAACCGTGCTCCTGCCGATCGCGCTTATGCTTGTAGGCAGTTGGGCCGATGCCATCTCGCCTCCGCAGAGCACGATCAACAACGTGCTGCGCCTGCTGGGCAATGCCGATATCGCCCTGCTGGTCGCAGTCGGCGTGAGCTTCATCACCCTCGGCCGTATGCGCGGCTTCACCGGTGAAGCCATCCTCAAATTCAGCGAAGAGTGTCTTGCTCCCACAGCCACCATCACATTGTTGGTGGGCGCTGGCGGCGGTTTCGGCCGCATTCTTCAGGACAGCGGCACTTCCCAGGCCATCATCGACCTGGCGCTGCACGCCCACATCTCCATCTTGTTTTCCGCGTGGCTTGTGGCGGCGCTGGTGCGCCTGGCCACCGGCTCAGCCACAGTCGCCATGACCATGGCTTCCGGCATCATCGCGCCAGTCGCGTTGCACACCGGAGTACGCCCCGAACTGCTTACCATCGCCACCGGCGCCGGCTCGCTCGTTTTCTCTCACGTGAATGACGGCGGCTTCTGGCTGGTGAAGGAATATTTCAACATGAGCGTCGCCGACACGATGAAAAGCTGGTCGATCTGCGAGACTATTATTTCCGTGGTGGGCCTGCTATTGGCGATGGGCCTCGCAGCGGTAATTTGATACCGTGTCCGCAAGCTCCCGCGATAAATGGCTAAATCGCATTTCCTTCGTGAACCTTCGTGCAACCTTCGTGTGAAGGATTCTTGCATGGATCGTCAAAAACCCTTCAGACCAAGAACACGAAGGGTGTGCGAGACGATTATTTCCCTGGGCTTCGCAGCGGTAATTTAGTACGTGTCCGCAAGCTCCGCGACAAATGCCAAACCGCGTCTCCTTCGTGCAACCTTGGTGTCTTTTGTGTGAAAGGTTCTTGCATGGATCGGCAAAAAAGCTTTCACACGAAGGACACAAAAGGGTACACAAAGGAAACGCGAAGAACTGCGCTACTGGCGAGAAACGGAACTCTCACCTCGCCGCCCCCGCCAGCACCGGCTGCTCTTCATACTCCGGCAACACAATCTTGTCCGCCAGTCCTTTGCCGAAGATGTAACTAGCCACCCAGGGAACGGTGAGCAACTTCATCACCTGGTTGCGCAGGAAGAGCGAAAAAGCAGACTCGGGAGCAAACGTACTCGCAAAACCCACCGCCGCTTTCTGCTTCTCGAAGACGAATGGCCCAAACCGCTCCTGATATTGCGCAAATGCCGTCGTATAGTCGCCATTTGCTCGATGCAGCTCCCCGGCAAGAATATAAGCCGCCACCATGGCCAGCGCCGATCCCTGCCCGGCGAGCAGCGAAACGCAGAACGCCGCGTCGCCAAGCAGTGACACGCGGCCGCGCGTCCACAACCCCGGTTCGGCATTCATGTGAATCTGGCTGACGCGGTCGAAGTAGAAATCGCGCGCCGTATCCAGCGCTTCCAGAATCTGCGGGCACTCCCATCCGCTCCCGCCGAAACGCTTGCGCAACAGCGCCTTCTGCGCCGCGACGTCATCCTCCGGCGGGTCCTTTTCCGGCTCATGCCGGAACGCGAACATAAAAACCGTGCTGCCGTCGCGCATGGCGAAGCGCGCCACCCACTGCCCGATCTGGGTGTACATCACGTACACCAGTTCGTCCCGGGGCTCGTAGCCATCCACCACGAAAGCGCCGACTTTGTATCCCAGATATTTTTCGTACCGGCTCTGCGGCCCGAACACCAGTTCGCGAACGCGCGAGTGCAACCCATCGGCCCCGATCACCAGGTCGAAGCGCCGCGCCGGGCCGCGTTCGAACCTGACCTGCACTCCCTGGCTTGTCTGCTCGATCCCGGCGATGCCATCGCCGAATATGGTCTCCACCCCGCCGCCCAGCTTCCCGAAAATTATTGCCGCCAGGTCGCCGCGCGGAAGGCTCACGTAGTGGCCGTTCGTCACCCGCGTAAATACGTCGGCGGGAAAACCTGATACTCGCCTGCCCTCGCGGTTGACGATTCGCACCTGCCGTACCGTGTAGCCTTTGTCGGTGATCTCCTCCCGCAGCCCCATGCGCTCCGCAATGTCGAAACCCGCGCCCCAGAAGTCGATCATGTAGCCGCCGGTTCGCAGTCTGGGCGCAATCTCGACAATTGTGGGCTCCATGCGGTAGCGGCTCAACCAGTAAGCCAGCGTCGGCCCTGCAATTCCCGCTCCTGATATGAGAATTTTCATCATATTAGTTAGGATGCGCGGAGCGCCGGTGAGGTCGCCAAAACAGCGCCGTCTTTGCGATCCTCCCGGATTTCGCTTAGGTGAGTGGGCTACGAGGTCTACAGCAGATTTTGCGTTGAAGGTCAAAGCGATGTTGCGCGAAGATCAGAGCAGGCCCAGGCGCTAAAACCCCACTGCATTCTTGGGTCGATTAGGGGCGCGAGTGAACGTGTGCCTTTCCTGCTATGTCGCGGAGTTTGTGTTTTGGGGCGCCCGCGCCGCCGTATGCCGGCGGGACGCCGCCGCTACACGGAGAGCAGAGGGGTTTCGCGTAGTTCGCGGGCGCGGTCGTAGATGCGAATGTATTCGCGGGCGGAGGCGTTCCAGGAAAAATCTTTGCCCATGCCGTTGCGCATCAGAGTTTGCCAGGAGGTCTGGTCGCGGAAGGCGCGGAGGGCGTCCTTGATCGTGAGCAGCAGGGCTTCGCCGCTGTACTCCGTGAACTTGAAGCCGCTGCCCTTGCCGGTGCGGGGGTTCCAGGGCTCGATGGTGTCATCCAGGCCGCCGGTGGCGCGCACAACCGGCACTGTGCCGTACTTCAAGCTATAGATTTGGTTCAAGCCGCAAGGTTCATACTTGGAAGGCATTAGGAACATGTCGCTGCCCGCCTCGATCTTGTGGGCGATGGCGTTGTCATAAGCCACTTTTACCGCGATTTTCTGCGGGAACTGCTTATTGAGGCGCAGGAACATTTCTTCATAAGCTTTGTCACCCGCGCCCAGCGCGACCACAATCATTTCTTCGCGCGCGAGCCGATCCATGACCTGGGCGATCAGGTCGAAGCCCTTTTGCGCAGCGAAGCGCGAGACGATCCCGATCACGGGCAGGCGAGGGTCGGCGCCGCTTACACCGAACGCGGCCAGCAGATCCTGCTTGCATTTGGCCTTGCCGCTCAAGTCCTGCGGCGAATATTTCGCGGCGATGTACTTGTCGGCCTGCGGGCTCCACTCGTCGTAATCCACGCCGTTTACGATGCCGGCGACGGTCGCCGAGCGGTCGCGCAGCACGCCTTCGAGGCCAAAGCCGAATTCAGCGGTCTGAATTTCCTGGGCGTATTTCCTGCTGACGGTGGTCACGAAGTCGGAGTACACCAGCGCGCCCTTGAGAAAATTTACCTGGCCGAAGAATTCCATCTTCGTGATGGTGAATAGATCCCAGGGCAGGGTGAGCAGAGGAAGGGTATCGGGCGGGAAGAGTCCCTGATATCCGATGTTGTGAATGGTGAAGACGGTGGCGGCGTCAGCGAAGGCGGGGTCCTCTGCATATTGTGTGTGCAGGAGAACGGGAACCAGGGCGGACTGCCAGTCGTGACAATGGAAGACGTCAGGCACGCCGAGAATCTTCGAGGCCTCCAGAGCGCCACGGCAGAACAGGGCAAAGCGCTCGGCGTTATCGGTGTAGTCGCCGGCGGAGCTGCCGTAAAGCGCGTCGCGATCGAAGAACGGCGGATATTCGATGAAGTAGTAGCTCACGCCGGAGTGGTTGCCGTCGGTGACCACCGAGCAGAAGCGGTATTGATCGTCAAAGGGAATCGTGATGCTGCGGACTACGGTTTGTCCGCCAATGAGCTTGGTCTGGCGGTAGCGCGGGAGATAGACGCTCACCTGATGTCCGGCGGCGGCCAGGGCGCGCGGCAGAGCGCCCACGACATCGGCCAGACCGCCGGTTTTGGAAAAGGGGACGCACTCGGAGGCGACGAAGGCAACATGCATAAGAATCCTCCCGCGAGCCGACCGCGGCGCAGGCTATGATGAAGAACGTCCCGCGGCCGTTGCCGCTTCGTAGTAGCACAGGGTTGCTCCAAGTTTACTCCAGGAAGAAGAAAGAGGGTCAATTGTGAGCAGGATCGCCAACGCCCGCCCGGCTCGGGCCAAACCTAAATTGGGACAGCATTTTCTGGCGGACTCCTCGGCCGCCGCGCGCATCGTGGAGGCGCTGGGCGATTTATCGGAGCACACGGTGCTGGAAGTTGGGCCGGGGCGCGGAGCGCTCACTTCCCTGCTGGCGGCGCGAGCGCGGCGGCTGATCGCCATTGAGATCGACCGCGTGCTGGCGGCCCAACTGCGCATGAAGTTCGCCCTGCGGCCGAATGTTGAGATCATCGAGGCGGACATTCTGGCGGTGGACCTGCCCAGCCTGTTCGCCCCCAAGCCGGGAACCACGCGGCCCGGGCTGCCTTTCACGCCGGAGAAGGTACGCGTGGTGGGAAATATTCCCTACCACATCACTTCAGATCTACTGCTGCGGCTGTTTCGGCATCGTGAGTATTTCGAGAGCATGGTGCTGATGGTGCAGCGCGAGGTCGGCGACCGGCTGGCGGCGAAGCCGGGCGGGAGTGAATACGGATTGCTCTCGGCAACCGCCCAGCTCTATACGCGAGTGGAGAAGCTGTTCACCCTGCCGCCGGGGGCGTTTGCGCCGCCGCCCAAGGTGCACTCGGCGGTGGTGCGGCTGACGATGGAGCCGCGGATTGAAGCTCTGCAAGTGCCGGAGGAAGGCTTTATCGACTTTCTTAAGCTTTCATTCGGGCAGAAGCGCAAAACGCTGTGGAACAACCTGAAAGCGAAGTACGAAGGAGAGGCGCTCAAGGCGGCGTTTCGTCAGGCAGAGGTGAAGCCCTCGGCGCGGGCGGAGCAGTTGTCGCTGGAGGAGAGCGCCGGGTTGTCCAGGGCATTGGGAGAGAGGAATTGAGGTGAAGCGTTTGCGATCCGTACTCTCCCTGTTTTGTAGCGATGCCCAAGAGCTTGACAGAGTTCCCACACAAGTCTGCCAGAGTCATCGCACCGCCAAGGTGTATCCCGTATCGGTTTTGGCAGTGTCGTATACGCCGAAATCGCAGCTGAAGACGGTCCAGGCTTCGCTGGTGTCGGCGGCGTCGGTGGTGGAGGTCCAGTAGTACTGGAAAGAGATGAAGTTGGTGAAAATCGGCGCCTGATAAACAGTCTGGGTGGCCCTGAGAACATAGGTCTGGTCGAAATAATCGGCGTGGTTGGTTTGCATGCGGTCCGACATGCTCTGCATTTCGTTGCGGTTGGGCATTCGCCAAGTTCCGGCCGCGGAGCCATCGGTCAGGCCGCACTGGCCGCTGGCCAGCGTTTTCACAGCGGCGACGGCGGCCGCCCAGGGCTGGTTGATGCAGTCGGCCTGCTTGAGCCATATCAGGCCGGTCATGCTGTCGGTGACCGTCCCGTTGCCGTTATCGATCCAGCGCGGATATGTGAGCCGCACTCCTGTTTGCAAGGTACCGTCGTCGCCGCTCACATAAGGAACATACATTCCAGTTGAGGCCAGCTTGACGGCGCCGTTGGCGCTGCCCCGGACGGCCCAGACCGCATTGTTGGAAGTTGCCTTCACGTTGGACGTGAGATCGTTCATGTAGCGGCCGTCGCTCAGGCGAATCGCCCACGCGCTCGGAGACCCACCCTCACCGCCAAAATAACTGGTGGACGACCAGTAGATCCCGATGGAGACGTTGGTAAACGGGTTTCCCACGGGCAGAGCGGGATTGCTGGAGGAGACGTCGATCAGGCTCTCCAGTTCGTTGAGGTTCGGCATCCGCCACTGGCCGGCGGTCGAGCCGTCGGTCAATCCGCAGGCGCCAGTGGCTAACTGGTTGGCGTCGGCCAAGGCCTCGGACCAGGTGGTTGGAGCGAAGCAGCCGGCATCTTTCAGCCAGATGAGGCCGGTGAGGTGGTCAGTGACGGTTCCGTCCAGATTGTCGGTGAAGCGAGTGCCGGGCCAGGCGGTTCCTTTGTGCTCGGAGGCGTCATCGCCGGCGGTATAGCTGATCTGCTGGCCGGTGTTGGCGAGAGCCACAAGGGGATTGCTGCCGTCGTAGGCGGCGAAATCGGCACCCGTCAGGGAGCCGCTTGGCTGGGAGATAAAATCGATGACCGTAAAGTAGATGGGGATGTCGGTAATTCCATTCCCCACGAACTGGCCCGTATAGTCAAAGCGGGTCACGGTGCCGCCACTGCCGGCGGAAGGATAGAAGCCGTAGCCCTGCTTGCTTGCCCAGAACTGATAATCCGGCGGAACGTTGCCCGTGGCCTGAAGACCAGAAAGGCTGTAGGTCCCGTTGGCGTCCGTGGTCATGACCTGGACGATGGAATTCGTATTGGTCAGGAAGGCGGTGACAGTAGCGCCGGCCAGTGGCGCTCCTTTGAAGGTGACCGTGCCGGAAACGCTGTTTGTGGGATTGGGCGCGGGGGGATCGGTAGGTCCAAAGTTGCTGCTGCCCCCACCGCAGGCGTTGAGGAGAACCAGCGCAACAATCGCCGGAAACAACTTCATGTGACCCGACACGCTGCCCTCCCTTGGTCAAGCCTGGCGGCATATTCCCGGGAGCTGTTTTCAACTCAGCGGGCTTGGGGGAATGCCAGAGGGGATATCGGCAGGAGGGAGACAGATCTTCAGTCGCCCGCCGCCACGGCGTCAGTCTGGCGGGCAGTTCCGGGCTGGTGGCTATCTTTGCTGTGTTTGTGGGCTGTGTTTGTGGAAGAGCTTGCGGCGCACGTCGGGACCGAATTCGTCGAACAGGCCGCCGAGGGTGCCGTAAGCGATCGCAATGCCGGCGCGGCTCATGGTCAACTCGAAGCCGCGATCACCTTTGGGATAGTAGAGGTTGGAAATCCCTCCGGCGGTGAATGCGCCCAGCACATTGGAGAAATTAAAAGCGCGACCGCCCCTGTCGGTGTGGCATACAAATTCCTGCTTCACGCTGTAGGCCGCGCGGCGCGTGAGGCTGCCCTCACCCAGGCGGAAGTAGCGGGGGTCGTCTTTGAACAGCGTGGGATAGAAGAAATTGCTCCAGAATCCGCTGGAGACCTCGTCGCCGAGAGCGGCGCCGTAGCGCTTGGCGTAGCCTTCCCCGCCCTGGCCGTAGCCGGGAAATTCGTCCTCAGCCTGGCTCAGGCCGGCCTGGGCTCCAACCACGGCAAACTCGACGGGATCGAAAGCCTCTTTGGCGAAGAGATGAAACTTCTGGCGACTCGTGAGCGGGGACGCGTTCTGCCGGTTCGTAACCAGAAACTGCGGCAAAATTCCCAGCGTGCGTTGCGACTGCTCTTTTCTTTCTAATTCTTTTTCGTCGTCGGCCTTGCTTTTCGACGTGCGCGACTGGGCGCTGGAAGGAGAATCGGGAAGCTGTTGCGGCGACGACTGGGCATGAGCGATCGCAATCGCAACGGTTACGCCGCAAGCCAGCGCGAGGAGAAAGCGCACTTACTTGGCTCCTTTTGATTCCGGGTGCGCGCCGGTGATGATCTGAACCCGGCGCTGTTGTTCGCCGGTCCGCTCCAGGAAAATTTCCAGGTCCCGCTCGCGCTCAAAGCGGGCGAACTTCTCACCCCACTCTATCAGCAGGATGCTGTTTTCGGCGATGAGGTCATCGAGGCCAAGGGTTTCGAGTTCACGCGGAGTATCAACGCGGTAGAGATCGATGTGGTAGAGCAGAGCTCGCGGCCCGCGGTATTCGTGCACCAGGGTGAAGGTGGGACTGGTGACGTCTTCTTCCCTGGCGGCGTGGAATGCCTGGGCGATTCCTTTGACCAGGGTTGTCTTGCCCGCGCCGAGGTCGCCGCGCAGGATGACTAGTTTCGGTGGGGAGAGCATGTCGGCGAGAATGCGGCCGAGAGCGATGGTTTCTTCGGCAGAACTGGTGTTGTACTCGCGAGTTTCCGTCCCCACGCGATCAGTATAGCGGCAGATCGAAGCAGGTCTGGTGAGCTTACGGCTTCGCCAATTGGCGAACTTCGCCTGCGAGCACGATTTTGGGATGGAAGAGCGTGCCAGCAACCCGCGTGGCGATGGCGATGAGGTCCCTTTGCCCCTGAAAGACTTTGACCTGCCGGGCGCGGGAGAGTTCGGGAAGGTTGACGGCGCGGCCGCTGCGGATGTGAGCGGCGGCTTCGTCGGTGGCGGTAACGGAGGGAAACTGCGGCAGCAGTTTGCGCGGGTGAACGAACAGGTCTTCCGCTTGCTCGCGAGCTTGACCACTGGACGCCGCGGCCAGCAAGGCTTCGAGGCTATGGGCATCGGCGAGGTCGAATTCGGCCACCGAGGTTCGCCGCAGGGATTCCAGATGCGCGCCGCAGCCGAGCTTTCGGCCCATTTCGTGGGCCACGGAGCGCATGTAGGTTCCCGACCCAACCCGGGCGCGAAAACGCGCCCGCTCGTCCTCAAATCCCAGGATTTCGAATTCCTTGATCTCCACCTGCACCGGCTTGAGGGGCACCTCTTTATGTTTGCGCGCCAGCTTGTAGGCCGGTACGCCCTGGATCTTCTTGGCGGAGAAGGGCGGCGGCACCTGCTGGATGACGCCGCGAAAGCAGGCCGCCGATTCCCTCACCTGATCGAGCGACAGATGTACACTCTGCGGCGGGCCGGCGGGCTCGCCCTGGGCGTCGTAGCTATCGGTGGCAAAACCGAAACGGATGACGCCCTCGTAGCACTTCTCGGAAGCCGTATAGAATTGTGCGATCCGGGTGAGGTTCCCGATTACCAGGGGAAGCACTCCGGTGGCCAGGGGATCAAGCGTTCCGAGATGCCCGACGGACCGCTCCTGGAGAATGCGACGCACCCGGTTCACCACGTCGTGCGAGGTGAGGCCGGAGGGCTTGTCGATGATGAGCACGCCGTTCATGGAAAATTGGTAATTTTGTAATCGGGTAATTTGTAATTTGAGTACCCGAGCCCTCAGCGCAGTCTTTAAATTACCAAATTACCCGATTTACAAATTGCAAATTCCGCATGATACCTATTCGTGACGATCAGCCGCACTTCACTCCGCCGGTGGTGAACTATTTCCTGATCGTGCTCAATCTCGTCATTTATCTGTTTGAGGCGGTGCTGCCGCCGGATAATCTCAACCTGCTGATTTACCAGTTCGGCCTGGTTCCGTGGCACGTCACCGCCCTGCTCACCGGATCCCGGTCGCTGAATCCGGTGGCTGTGCTTACGCCGTTCCTGACCTCGATGTTTCTGCACGGCGGGTGGATGCACGTGATCGGCAACATGTGGTTTCTGTGGATTTTCGGCGACAATATCGAAGATTATCTCGGGCACTTCAAGTATCTGGGATTCTATTTGTTCGCCGGAGTGGCGGCCGCGCTCACGCAAGTGCTGCTCACGCCGGCGCTGCGTGTGCCGACGGTGGGGGCGAGCGGAGCGATTGCCGGGGTAATGGGGGCATATTTCATTCTTTATCCGCGGGCGCGGGTGCTTACCTGGCTGGTGTTTTTCTTTTACCTGCCGGCCTGGGTGATCCTGGGTTATTGGTTCCTGGTGCAGTTTTTCAGCGCGCGCGCCAGTTCACTCAGCTACGCCAGCCAGAGTTCCGGCGGAGTCGCTTTCTGGGCGCATGTGGGAGGGTTCATTACCGGCCTGGTTCTGGTGAAGATTCTGCCGCGGCGGCGCCAGAGCCAGCGCTACGGCACCTGGTAGTGGATCCGGGCGCCACTGGCCAACTTCCGGCCACGGATTCGCGCGGATTTTTTCACCACAGGGTCACGGAGTCACAGAAGAATCTGAACCTGCAGAAGCGGAAGTAGCGTGGCTTTCAAGCAGTTGGATTTCTCTGTGGCTCGGTGGCT
Organism: Terriglobales bacterium; assembly: GCA_035500455.1. Lineage (GTDB taxonomy): Bacteria > Acidobacteriota > Terriglobia > Terriglobales > Acidobacteriaceae > DATJXG01. The sequence continues at coordinate 24,806 of DATJXG010000063.1, forward strand.
CTGTGGTGAAGACTCTAATTTAGAAGACTACCCGGCTCGCGGTAATCTGGCCAAAACCGCCCCTGGCGTGCTACAAAATAATGAGGCGATGGAGTTCGCCATTAACCGCCCGCCTGGGCTGATAACTCCTACAACTTTTGTAGGGAGAATTCCATCGTGCGGGACTTCATCGCGATATCCCTGGGCGCAATCGTCGGCGCCAATGCCCGTTATATCGTCAGCCGTTTTGCAGCCCGAATGCTGGGTTCGGCGTTCCCTTACGGAACCCTGTTGATCAATGTTGCCGGCAGCATGATCGTGGGCTTCTTCATGATCTGGACTTCGGAGCGGGTGCTGCTCGACCCGCGCTGGCGGCTGCTGGTGGTGGTTGGCTTCTGCGGCGCGCTCACTACCTTCTCCAGCTATGCCTTCGAAACCCTGGCCTACTTCGAGCAGGGACAATGGGCTCTGTTGTTCACCAACTTTGCGGCGAATAATCTGCTGTGCCTGGCGGGAGCGCTGGCCGGCATGGCACTGGCAAGGATGCGCTAAAATGCCAAACGGCATGGCGGTACAGGTCACGATTTATCTGAATGAATCCGACAGATGGCACGGCAAACCGCTGCACATGGAAATTCTTAACTACCTGCACGGGGAAAGCGCCTACGCTGCCACCGCGCTTCACACCGTGGCAGGATTTCTCGGCCGGCATCGGGTGAAGACAGCGCATCTGGTGGACGCGGGCGGGCAGCTCCCGGTAATCATCGTCTTCAAGGACACCGATGAGCACGTCAGCCGATTGCTGCCGAAGCTGAAAGAGATGGCCGCGCACCGGCTGATCGTCCGCGAGAACGTGGTGATCGAGCAGGGGAGTTTGGACTGAGGCTGTCAGCCCGCCATCCGAATGGTAGCTCGGCGCCCGAAGTCGTCGGGCCGTTGCGCCTGATGGGCGCCTCTGAGGATAACTGGCGCGTGCGGCACGTCTGAAGCCGTGCTCTTCCACTTAAACACCCGATGTTGCTTATACACTGATGACCATGCCACTGGATATTCTGGCGATCGCCGCGCATCGCGATGACGTCGAACAGACCTGCGGCGGGACGCTGCTCAAGATGGCGCAGCGCGGACACCGCGCCGGCATTCTGGATTTGACGCAGGGTGAAATGGGAACGCGCGGCACTGCTGAAGACCGCGCACGGGAAGCTGCCGCGGCGGCGGAGATTCTGCGGGTTAGCTGGCGGCAGGCGCTCGATATTCCGGACGGGCGAGTGGAAAACACCTGGGAGAACCGTCTGAAAGTCGCGCGCGTGATTCGCGAGCAGCGGCCGCGGGTGGTGATCCTTCCCTACTGGAAGGGGCGGCATCCGGACCATTACACGGCTTCGACTCTGGGATATGAAGCGTGCTTTCTGGCGGGGCTGGCGAAGTTAGTCGTCAGTCGTCGGTCGTCGGTCGTCAGCGAAGATGTGGCGTGGGCGGGTTCGCCGGCGACTGCTTCAGGCTTGACGGTCGCTGAGGTTGCTGATGATGTCGCCCTTGGCCGGCGGGACGCCGGCGCTACGCTTGAGGGCCGGGACGCCGGGGTTGCGCATCGGCCGTTCAAGATCGTGTATGCCACGCTTTACTACGACGTGCGGCCTACATTCGTAGTGGACATTACCGACCAGTTCGAAACCCGCCTCGATGCGCTAATGGCTTACAAGTCGCAATTCACCGACCAGGAAGCCGGTAGCGGCATCTTCCCGGCGCAGGCGGAAATTCGCGCGCGCGTTGAAGCCATGGCGCGTTTCTACGGCATGCTGGCAGGCGTTACCTATGCGGAGCCGTTCCTGCAGAAGGAAGTTGGGTTGGTAGATGACCTCACGCTGATTCCGGTGAAGTCAATCTGATTCAGGTCCGAGTAGGGCTTGTACTGTGCCTTTTTTTCACCACGAAGCCACGGGAAATCTTAACCTCCTGCGAGAACCGGAAGTGGCTCACCAGGCAGTTGGATTTCTCTGTGGCTCTCCTCTGTGGTGGAGAAAGCAAGATCAGGCAAAGGTTTCGGCCTCCCGGAAGCTGGTGCCGTGCTGATCTTTGGCGGAGATGACCGGGGCTCCATTGAGACGCCAGTCGATGGCGAGATCAGGATCGTTCCAGGCGATGGTGCGTTCGCATTCGGGAGTGTAGAAGTCGGTGGTTTTGTAGAGGACGTGGGCGCTTTCGGAGAGCACGGCAAAGCCGTGGGCGAAACCGATGGGAATCCACATCTGGCGGTGATTCTCGCCGGAGAGATTGGTTCCGTACCACTTGCCGAAGGTTGGTGAACTGCGGCGCAGGTCCACGGCCACGTCGAAGATTTCTCCGGCGGCCACTCGAATGAGCTTTCCCTGCGCAGAGCACACCTGGTAGTGGAGGCCGCGCAGCACGTTCCGCGCGGAGAGAGAATGATTGTCCTGCACGAAGCGCTCGCGAATGCCGGCCTCGGCCATGGTCTTTTCGTTATAGGTCTCGAGGAAAAATCCGCGGGTGTCGCCGAAGACTTTGGGCTCCAGCACCAATACGCCGGAAAGCGGCGTGGTCAGGACGTTCAAGGATGCGCTCCTGGTTGTGGTGAGTTGGGTCGTCGTCGGTCGGGTCTGGGTCTCGGCTTGAGCAGCACTCACGTGAACACCTTCTCCCGCAGCATCTGCAAAAGATATCGCCCGTAGCCGTTGTTCTTCATGGTGGCGGCGATTTTTTCCACCTGTTCGGCGTTGATATAGCCGCGGCGGTAGGCGATTTCTTCCGGGCAGGAAACTTTTAATCCCTGGCGGGTTTCGATGGTCTGAATGAACAACGAGGCTTCCAGCATGGCCTCGTGCGTGCCGGTGTCTAGCCAGGCCATGCCGCGGCCCATGACCATGACTTGCAACTGGCCGCGGCGCAGGTACGAGGCGTTTACGTCGGTGATTTCAAGTTCGCCGCGGGCTGAGGGTTTGAGCGATTTCGCGATCTCCACCACCCGATTGTCGTAGAAGTAGAGACCGGTGACTGCGTAGCGCGACTTCGGAGCTTTCGGCTTTTCCTCCAGGCTGAGGGCTTTGCCGGTGGCATCGAATTCCACCACGCCATAGCGCTCGGGATCATTCACCGGGTAGGCAAAAACGCTCGCGCCGGTGGTGATGGCGGAAGCCTCCCGCAGGCTCTTGGCCAGGTCGTGGCCGTAGAAGATGTTGTCGCCCAGAACGAGGGCGCAGCAGGACTCGCCGATGAATTTTTCTCCCACCAGGAAGGCCTGCGCGATTCCCTCCGGCTTCGCCTGCACCGCGTAGTGAAAGCAGAGTCCCCACTGCGAGCCATCGCCCAGGAGGTGCTCGAACTTGGGGGTGTCCTGGGGAGTAGAGATCACCAGGATTTCGCGAATGCCCGCCAGCATTAGCGTGGACAGCGGATAGTAGATAGTGGGCTTGTCGTAGATGGGCAGCAGGCTTTTGCCGACCGCCTGCGTGGCTGGGTAAAGACGGGTGCCGGAACCTCCGGCGAGGATGATGCCTCGGTAAGTGGACGGGCGGCTTGGAGCGTCAGGCATTATTAAGTTCACTTCTCTGCGACCTTGGCGGAAGTTCTTGGCGAACTCGGCAGTTTAAGGTTTCGTGCCGGGAGCAAAAAACCCAAAAACGCCGAGGGCGCTGAGAACTGCCGCGGAGGCCGCTGAGAACTGCAGATTCCTCGCTTCGCTCGGAATGACAATTAAAGCCAGGGACGACAATCAAAGCGAGGGCGTCCATTTAAATCTTTCCCTGGATCAGCACCGATCTCAGCATCATCTCACAGCAGCTTCACAGCGAATACTGGGTTGCGATCCATTGGCGGTAGCTGCCGCTGGTTACGTCGCGGACCCAGTCTTCGTGCGCGAGGTACCACTCTACGGTCTTGCGGATCCCGCTGTCGAAGGTTTCGCGCGGACGCCAGCCCAATTCGCTCTCGATTTTGCGCGCGTCCATGGCGTAACGGCGGTCGTGGCCGGGGCGGTCCTTGACGAAGGTGATGAGCTTGCTGTGCGGAATCACGGGATCGCCGGGCCGCAGTTCGTCGAGCAGGGCACAGATGGTGCGCACCAGGTCAAGGTTCGCCTTCTGATTGTCGCCGCCGATGTTGTAGGACTCTCCCGGCGTGCCTTGCATCAGGACGGCGCGCAAGGCGTCGCAGTGGTCGGCGACATAAAGCCAGTCGCGGACGTTCTGGCCGTCGCCGTAAACAGGAATCGGCTTGCCGGCGCGGGCGTTCAGGATCACCAGCGGAATGAGCTTTTCCGGAAACTGAAATGGCCCGTAGTTATTGGAGCAATTGGTGGTCAGCGTGGGCAGGCCATAGGTGTGATGATAGGCGCGCACCAGATGATCGGCGGCGGCTTTGGAGGCCGAATAGGGACTGTTGGGCGCGTAGGCCGTGGTTTCGGAAAAAGCCGGATCGCCGGGGCCGAGCGAACCGAAGACTTCATCGGTGGAAACGTGCAGGAAGCGGAAAGCCGATTTCTGCTCCTGGGGCAGTGCGCTCCAGTAGGCGCGGGCTTCTTCAAGCAGGTGAAACGTGCCGTTGACGTTGGTGTGGATGAAATCGTCAGGGCCGTGGATGGAGCGGTCCACGTGGCTTTCGGCGGCGAAGTGGACGATGGCGCGCGGCTGGTGCTGCTGCAGTTGATCGCGGAGGAGATCGCGGTCCGCGATGTCGCCGTGCACGAAGTGGTAGCGCGGATCGGCGGAAACCGGTTCCAGGTTCTGCAGGTTTCCTGCGTAGGTGAGCTTGTCGAGGTTCACCAGGGGCGAGGCTTCCTCGGCGAGCCACTGCAGGACGAAGTTGGAGCCGATGAAGCCGGCGCCGCCGGTGACGAGAATGGGAGATCGAGGCATCACAGGAATTCTGTTGGCGTTCAGCGAAGCGAGCGCTGTCAGTATCCCCCTCCCCCCTGCAGTCTTTTAGGATCATGGATCTAGCGCGATTTTCGCGCGAAATCCCAGAGTAATAAAGACTTAGGGTTCAAAATATTCCAGAATAAGGACTTAGCGGCCGATTCCTTCTCGACCGGCGCTCGCCTGAGTCGAACCTAGCTTGGGTGGGGTGGTCAGGTCAATGCAAAAATGGCGGGCGAAGGTCGCAGGTTCCGGATTGGGAAAGCTGGGGCTTGGAAACTGCAGGAGAGGCTGACGGTGGGTTCCGTCATTCCCGGAGGCGAGTCCGTGGCGCTGCCCCCACTTCTCGCGCAAAGAACGCGCGAGAAATGGGGCACCCGCGGCGGGGTGAATCTCCAGCGGCTTAGCGGCCATTGAGAATTGCGGAAATTTGCCGGCGGGCGTCTGCCCATGGCATCGGCTTCACTTTGCCGGAATCCAATTCTTCGATGCGGCGCGCGATCTCCTGACTCCAGGCTTCTTCGGCGGAGGGATCGACGGTGTCGTCGAGGCTTTCGAGGAGTGATCCCGCCAGAGCCGCCCGCGCCTCCGGCGGGAGGGCAAGCGCTTTCTTTAAGAGTTCCGATACTTCCTGGCTCATGGAAGTATTCTACGCTTCAAGGCAAGAGGGTTGCGCCCGCCGGAACGCTCTTCGTCTCCGCGTCTTCGGGACGCCGCTCAAGCTTTTGCAGCAGACGGATGAAGACCAGCAGGCAGGCGAACGAGAGGGCGAAGAACAGGATGCCGCCTTTGCGGTGAAGACTGCCGCTGAGAAATGATGGGTCGGCATACATGCCGAGCATGGAGAGCACGAAGATGCGCAGGCCGTTTTTGGCGATGGTCAGGGGCACGACGGCGAGGGCGAGCGCGGCTTTGGTCCATCC
>DATJXG010000064.1:0-3504 GCA_035500455.1 Terriglobales bacterium
TATGAAAGACGTTAGAATTACCACCGGGCCGCCTGTGGCGCGCGTGCCTTTGGTTGTTCCGGGCGAACCCCTAAAGGGCTGGGCGCTGCGATACGAATCCGGCATAGATGTCCCCGAAATCAGAGCAGGATACTGGCTGGCAAAATGGAGCAAAACCGATAGTGAAATCAGTTTTGATTTTTCGCAAGGGTTGAACTTTGCATTTGACAACGAAGCCGAAGCAAGGAACGCCATGGCGAACCTGCGGGAGCACGCTATTCACACTCGGGTAGTCAAGCTCGTATGAGCCGCCGCGCCAACCTTGTGCCAAATTTGTGCCAACGGATGAACGAATCAACCTTTTCGTCCGGTTCCATGGTTTTGTTCGTATCCTGAAACCATTGTGTTTTCAACAAGTGCTTTGTTTGCTGTGGGGCCAATCGTTTCGAGTCCAACCGCCGCCACCAGTTGCCATTTCTTTGAGCAGTCCCGCGGCTGCAGACGCACCCTCTCAAATTCTTTTTCTCAAAGCGCGCAGTGCTTTCCTCCGACTTGAGGCAAACAAGGCTTAGGTTGACCCGATGGTTGCCGACCCGGTAGTGAAGCTGCGCCGGCAGGCAATGTCCTGCTCGCGGAGAAAGAAAAGGTGGGAGTCTGCACAAACGTAAGGGACCAGTGCCAGGGGCTCCTCCAGCAAGTCCTCGCCCCCCATTGTTGCCGAGAAGCTGACTTTGCCGTCGATCATTGCGACCTGGTTGCACTCGCAAATCGGACACACCATTGCTGCAGTTGCCGAATCGGCCAGGAATTTGATTCCGGGGATGGCAAGCAGTCCTCTATATGGGTAGCTCTGCGGGTTCTTCACGGGCACTCCTTCAAAGAGACAAATTTCCGCCAGCGAGGGCGGCCCGCTGAATTTCCTGATGGGAATGATCGGATGTCTTGAGAATAGGCGGAACAGGGTTCATACAAGTGCGCCATTATGCGCCAGAAAACCGGCGGCTCAGGGTAGTTCTTCTCTCCTCGTCATAGCCTTACGCTATCGATTCTCCAGCCCTATAGCGGCACCGGATTCGAATGCGCCCGGCAGGCCGCAGCGGTTCTTAGCGGCGGGCTGCCACGGATCAGGGCTGAGATGAGAGCTGTTCTTCGCGCCCGTAATCAACGGGATCAATGATCGGAATCGTGATCCCAATCGCGGTCGGTGTGCCACTGATGGGTGTGGCCATCCCACCAGCCGTGATATTCGTTCCAGCAGCGTTCCCGCTCGGCACGCAGGTCACGGCGTTTTTCTTCCGCCTGCCGGCTATGCTCGCCATGCTTGGCGACGGCATGGTCTAACTTGGCCTCCGCCTTCTCGATGCGATGGCGGCAGCGGTCATGCTCATCGGCCCACAGGCTGGGCGCTGCAGTCATGACGAGCAGACCGTTCAGCAGAAGCACTGCGACTGCAGTCTTCCATATCTTCCGGCGAATGACGGGTGAGTTCACGGTAGCCTCCTCAAATGAAGCGACCGCCCTTAGATAGCAACGCGTGCCCGGATGTTGCCTTTATGTGGCGGCAAAAGGCAGCGAGCTCGGTGGATTCGACGGCCTATCGGCGGCAGGCTGCGCAGTAGCCGCCGATCTCCAGGCGCGCCACCAGGATGCGAAAGCTGCAGTCGTTCTCCATCTGCTGCTTTAAAGCGTCGAACACTTCGCTCACGAATTCGCTGATCTTTCCGCAGCGCAGGCAGGCCATATGGATGTGGTCGGTGCCGGCGCGGCGTTCGTAGTAATGCGCCTCGCCGTTGAGATGCATCAGGTCAAGCTCGTCGATCATGCCTTGCCGCTTGAGCAAGCCAAGGGTTCGGTAAACCGTGCTGCGGTCCACGGACGGGTCAACGCGGCGGGCTCGCTCCAGGATTTGGGTGGCGTCGAGGTGTTTCTTGGCGGTTTCGATGACGCTGAGAATGGCGCGCCGCTGCTGCGTCATGCGGATGCCGCGGCCGGCCAGTTGTGCCTGCAGGCGGCCCGGAATTTCAGTTTGCGGAAGTGGCATGGCAATTCCCGCTTTGCAACTGAGTCGCAACTAACAATGCTGATTCTCCCCCACAGGAACCGACCCGATCGATTTGACACACGGACAGACGAAACCTTAAAGTCAATCATATACCTATTGCAACCCAGTTGCAATAGTACGTGAAACGTTTCGGATTGCCGCGTAAGTCGCCGCCGTCAGCGGCTGACCGCGGCCAGGATGGCCCAAAGTTAAACTCAGGGAGAAAGCCTTCGCAATGCCGGAAAAGCAATTTGAGCCCGCCCGCACTTCCACCATCCAGTGCAGCCTTTGCCCCTGTGGACACGTCTGCCTGCGCTGGCGCCGCAGCCTGCTGCTGCACCTCGACGACGGAGAAATCGTTTGTGCTTTGGATTGCCTGCGGGAGGTGCTCAGTCAAGACGAGGCCGGTTTAAGCCTCGGGGCTGGTTCCTTTTCCGCCTGCCGCGCCGCGGACGGCTTCTACTACCTGCTTTGCCAGGACCACATTGTGCTGCGCCTTTCGCAAGATGAGGCTTGCACCCTGCAAGCAGAACTCGCGACCGCCCACGCCACGCTGGGCAAGGCGTCCAGCGGGGCCGCGCAAATCATGTGACGCAGCATCCGCAGACGGCGAAGTGCGTTTGATCGCGGCTCTTGCCAGGCCTCAGGCCACGGCATCCGCGCCGACGTTTTCGATCTCGTTCACGTCATCCTCTGTCAGCCGCAGGTCGCCAGCCCGCATCACTCCTTCTGCCTGCTGGGCATTGCGCGCCCCCACGATCGCTCCGGTCACGGCCGGATTGCGCAGCGTCCAGGCAATGGCCACCTCGCCGGGCGACCTTCCGTAGCGTTTGCCCACAGCTCGCAGCCGCTCTACCAGCGCCAGATGCTCAGATAATTTCGGCTCGGTGAAGTTTGGGTTCCCCTTGCGCCAGTCGTCTTTCGGCAGGCGCGCGGCGCGCTCGCGAGTCATGGCGCCGGTCAGCAAGCCCGAGGCCATGGGTGAATAGACGATCACCCCGATGCCTTCCCGGCGGCAGTAGGGCAGAATTTCTTCTTCCACGGCGCGGTTGACCAGCGAATACGGCGGTTGCAATGAGGTAACCGGCGCGATCGACTGCGCGCGCCGCAGCTGTCCCACGTCGAAGTTCGAAACGCCGATCCAGCGCAGTTTGCCTTCCCGCTTGAGATCGGCAAGCCTCGCCCAGCCTTCTTCAAGCTCGGCGGAATCCGGCTGCGGTGGCCAGTGGACCTGATACAGGTCGATCGCATCCACGCCCAGTCGCCGCAAGCTGTCTTCCACTTCACCGCGCAGGGACTCCCGGCGCATCACTTTCTGCACCGTGCCCTTTGCATCCCAGCGGAGGCCGCCTTTGGTGAAGATATATGGCTTGGGGCCGGACCATGTCTCCAGCGCCCGGCGCACCACCTCTTCCGAGTGGCCCAGCCCGTACACCGCCGCAGTGTCGATCCAGTTGACGCCCAACTCCAGGGCACGATGAATT
>DATJXG010000065.1:0-4740 GCA_035500455.1 Terriglobales bacterium
GTCGTCGATCGACTGCATCAGCCGCTGTCCCATGCGCGCGAACTCGAACGCGTCGGATCCAAGCGCGGTGATCTCATTCAGGTCAGCGCCAGCGGAAAAGAACTTGTCGTTGCCGGTGATGATGAGTGGAAGGTGTGGGACCGGGCGTCCACGCCCGGTCAGGCGGAGCGAAGCTCCGCTACCCGATAGTTCCTCAATTGCTTCGGTTAATGCCGCTACGCAGGCGCGCGAGAGGCGATTGGTTCCATCAGCAGAAGTGAGTCTTAAAACGAGGACGTTACCGAGCGGCTCGATTTGGAAATAATCTGTGTGCAAGACAAAAGCCGGCGAGACGCCGGCGCTACGCCGCGACGCCGCGCGGCTTCACGTTCGACTTGATGAACTGCACGATCTCTTCCATCGGAGTGCCCGGCTGGAACACCGCTGCCACGCCGCCTTTTTTTAGGGGCTCAATGTCCTGGTCGGGAATGATGCCGCCGACCACCACCAGCACGTCGTCCATCTGGTGTTGCTTCGCCAGATCGAGCACGCGCGGAACGATAGCGTTATGCGCTCCCGAAAGGATGGAGAGACCGATAACGTCAACGTCTTCCTGCAGTGCGGCGTTCACAATCATCTCCGGTGTCTGGCGCAGGCCGGTGTAGATCACTTCCATGCCGGCATCGCGCAGGGCGCGTGCGATCACCTTGGCGCCGCGATCGTGGCCGTCAAGGCCAGGCTTGGCCACCAGCACGCGGATTTTCTGCCCGCCAGTCATCGCGTTAATTTAACCACAACAGCAGTGGAAGCACGAATGGCGAAGTTTCGGCTTCGTGCAGTTTGGGCAGTACCCCAGGCCGCACTGCCCGTCAGCCCCAGTCAAAGCGATCCCAGCCATTTCACGGGAAGGTGCGCAGCCAGCGCATTGGCCAGGCGTTCGTCGGCGGTGATCAAGTTTGTTTGGAATGCTTCAGCCAGCGCGACGTAGATCGAGTCGTAGGGTGTGCGATCAAAGCGAACAGCAATCTGGAGGGCGTCTGCCAGTACTTTCCGGCTTGAAACCGTAGGCAGGTTATGAGAGATCATCTCACGAAGCCCATCCTCCGCAGTGCCTACAGAAATCTTGTTATAGCGGACAGCTTTCCACAGAAAGCTGGCGATCTCACTCCAGAACAGGTCAGGAACAACCAGTTGGATCTGGCCTCGTATGTAGCGCCGCAGCAAGGCTTCAGCCTGGGCGGCCAGCGGTTCGGTGCCGCCGGGCGAAATCCATTTCGCGCCCACGCTGGCATCAAGCACGTACCAGATCACCGCTCACGGTCCTCGCGTTGCATCTCCTCCGTGGAAGGAAACGGCCCCTGGCCAGGCGAAGGACGCGCCTGCAATTCTTTCAGGCGATCGTAAAACCGCCGTCGCCGCTTCAACTCCGCCTGGGTGGGGATGTTCTGCTCGAGCAACGACACCACCTCGGCAGCGATGGACTTGCGGTTCTCGCGGGCGCGCTTGCGCAGCGCCTCATAGAGATCGTCGGGCACGTTTTCGACGTAGAGCGTTGCCATAGGGAATTCCTAGGATAATCATAGCATCTACCTAGTTTCCCGGACGGTGCATTTCATTGCTCGCTTTCTTGACACCCTTTACCCTCGCCTTTATTCTTGATGTTGCTACCCGATAGTTGACCCCTCTGAGCGTGCTTCCGCGGCCTTCGCGGTTTCGGTGGGGGCGGCAGAGGTTCCCGAAATGTTCATCGAAATCAATGAGTTGGAGCGCCAGCCGATCGAGTTTGAGGAATCCCTCGCTCCCGGCGCGATCGATTTCGGCCCGGATTTCAGCCAGCGGGGCGAACTGAGCGCCAAGGGAAGGGCGCAACTGGTCGAGGAGCACCACAGCAAGCATAAGATAATTAAGGACATACGGCTCACCGGGCAATTGACCGCGACTCTGGAACTGGCCTGTGCCCGCTGCCTCGAACCGTTGATTCAGGAAGTGGCCCGCACGTTTGAGCTGCTTTATCGTCCGCAGGGGTCCGACGCTGGACGGGAAGAGCTTTCAGTCACGGATGCCGAGGCGGAAATCGGCTATTATCAGGGGGATGGACTGCTATTAGAAGATGTCCTGCGCGAGCAAATCCTGCTGGCGCTGCCCCTGAAAGTGATCTGCCGCGAGGACTGCAAGGGCTTGTGCCCGCACTGCGGCCGGAACCTGAATTCCGGGCCATGCTCGTGCGCGGAGCCGCACGAAGATCCGCGCTGGGCAGCCCTGAAAGAGATTCGGGGGAAGCTGGAGAATTGAAAAGCAGGTCTCAGCTTCTGGCTCTGGGCTTATGGCTTTCCCGAGGTTGCGTGTTCGGTTTCCTTATGGACTTGTCGTCCTGAACTAAGTTGTCATCCCGAGCGTAGCGAGGGGTCGGCAGTTTGCCGCGTACCAGGAAATGCAGATTCCTCGTCGCTTCGCTCCCCGGAATGACAATCGTGGGGGCTCTATCGTAGGGGCGCCTCCGCAGGGGCTCTATTGCAGGGGCGTTTATCGTCGGGGCGGAAGCCCGGGGCGCAAGGGATGACAATCGCATACAAGGATGACAATCGTAAGGTTTGACGGCTAATGTAGTGCTGAGTGAACTTGAGGGACTAAACGCTGTTAGTAGAGCGCTGAGGGCCGTAAGCCAGAAGCCAGCAGCGCTGTAAGCTAAAGGCTGAGAGCTAACAGCTAAGAGCCAGAAAGAGGAATCCATGCCAAATCCAAAACGGCGCCATTCCAAGGCGCGCACCGGCAGCCGCCGGGCCCATGACTCGCTAAAGAGCCGGTCACTCTCCGAATGCCCCAACTGTCACGAACGCAAATTACCGCATCGTGCCTGCCCCAAATGCGGTTACTATAAAGGCCGGGAAGTTCTGGAAGTCAAAGAAGGCAGCTAGTCCCGCAATTCCATGCCAAGCGTCATAGCCCTCGACGCCATGGGTTCCGACCGCGCGCCCAAGCCTGAGATCGAAGGCGCGATTCAGGCGGCGCGCCAGCATGATGTCCATGTGGTCCTGGTGGGGCCGGAAACGGCTCTGCGCGCGGAATTGCGGCGCTATCCCGCGGCCTCCCACCTGCCGATCGAGATCCAGCACGCCAGCGAATTCATCTCCATGGACGAGAAGGCAGCGCAGGCGGTGCGCGCCAAGCGCGACTCCTCCATGCGCGTAGGTTTGCGCCTGGTGCGCGAAGGCCAGGCATCGGGATTCGTTACCGCCGGCAACACCGGCGCCGCCATGGCTACAGCGAAGGTCGTGCTGGGTATGCTTCCCGGCGTGGACCGGCCCGCGCTGGCCGCCGTTTTTCCTACCGCGATGGGAACCGCCGCTTTGCTGCTCGATGTCGGCGCCAACGTCGATTGCAAACCGGAGAACCTCGAGCAGTTCGCCATCATGGGCGACATCTACTTCCGCACCCGCTTCGGCACGCGCCGCCCGCGAGTGGGACTGCTTTCCATTGGAGAAGAGGAATCCAAGGGCAACGAACTCACCCGCGAGGCGTTTCAGTTGCTCAAGCATCTGCCGCTGAATTTCGTGGGCAACGTGGAAGGCCGCGACCTCTACAGCGGCAAGGTGGATGTAATCGTGGCCGATGGCTTCGTGGGCAATGTGGCGCTGAAGATTTCCGAAGGCGTCGCCAACCTGGTGCGCTACACGCTGAAAGAAACCCTCAAGGCCACCATCACCCGGCAGGTAGGATATTTTCTTTCGCGCAGCGCCTTTGCCGACTTCAAAAAGCGCCTCGACCACACCGAGTACGGCGGCGCGCCCCTTCTCGGCGTGAAGGGGGTATGCTTCATTGGCCACGGATCGTCGAACGCCAACGCCATCAAGAACGCCCTCCGCGTTGCCTCGGAGTTCGCCGGCCGCCGCATTAACGACAAGATCGAGCGGGAACTGGCGGTATCAAGAGTTCCCGTCCCGGTTCTATCCTAAGACTCTTCCTTTCTTCGAGATTCGGGTAAATCCGGCTTCACGCGTGCCACGTACATTTTGCTAGGAGGGATTTACCCTATGAGCGAACAACAAAACCTGCAAGTTGTGAAAGAGTGCTACGCGGCGTTCGGGCGTGGCGACATTCAGAGCATTCTCAACGCCTGCTCCACGGAGATCGAATGGATCACCCCGGGTGAGAGCTTCATCCCGGCGGGTGGCACGCATCGCGGACGGGACGGCGTCGGACGCTTTTTCCAGACCGTGGCCCAGACCATGGACTTCGCCGCCTTTGAGCCGCGCACCTACGTTGCCCAGGGCGACCTGGTGGTGGCGCTCGGCTATTACCGCGGCAAGGACAAGGAGACGGGCAAAACCTTCGAGTCGGATTGGGCGATGCTGTTCAGCTTCCGCGACGGCAAGGTCGCCAAGTTCCAGGAGTACACCAACACCGCTGCAATCGCCGCGGCCCACGGGGTCGCACTGGCGGCGTAGCCTCCACGCTTTCACCTCGAGTGAAGCCGCGCGCCGGGAAGTCTACCCGGCGCGCGCTGTGCTGTTGCCATCGCTCCTATGTAGGCGCGTGCTCCCTCGCACCATGGCCAGCCTGCAATTGCGTACCGTTTCTCGCACGGGCGAGGACGCCCGCGTCTACATTCTGCCGCCTCCACTCGGCAAACCGGCTGCAATTGTCTATTATGGATTGTTCAGCATTTGATGTGGGGAGAGCGCCTAGTGGCAGAGACGCAGACTGATGGTCTAGAAGTACTCGAAACCCGAGAGTGGCTTGATTCTCTCGATTACGTGATGT
>DATJXG010000066.1:0-14985 GCA_035500455.1 Terriglobales bacterium
CAGGGACGGGTTTGGAGTTGACGCGGCGAGCGGCAGAAATGTAGGTTGAGCTGTGATCCTCAAACAATTCTATCTGCCGTGTTTGGCGCATGCTTCCTACATTATTGGAGACGAGAAGACGGGTACAGCGGCCGTCGTCGACCCGCAACGCGACACCGAACAGTACATCGCTTTCGCGGCTGAGCACGGTCTCCAGATCAAGCACGTATTCCTGACGCATCTGCATGCCGATTTCGTTGCCGGGCACCTCGAGCTGCGCGATCGCGTGGGCGCAACCATCTATCTTGGCGCCGCGGCGAAGGCGGGATACGCGTTTACTCCGGTTCATGACGGGGAGATTGTCGAATTCGGGCAGGTGCGGCTGAAAATACTAGAGACGCCGGGGCACACGCCGGAGTCGATCTCTATAGTCGTTTACGATTTGAATACTAACGCTACCCAGCCTCATGCCGTGCTGACCGGAGACACTCTATTCATCGGCGACGTGGGGCGGCCGGACCTGCGGGCGGCGCTGGGGTGGTCGGCGGCGGAGCTTGGCGGTATGCTCTTCGACTCGCTGCACGGCAAGCTGATGGCGCTGCCGGACCAGAGCCTTGTGTATCCGGCGCACGGCGCGGGTTCGCTGTGCGGCAAGGCGCTGAGCAAAGAAACCGTATCGACTCTCGGCGAACAACGGCGCTTGAACTACGCGCTGCAGCCTATGAGCAAAGAAGCGTTTCTGGGCGTAGTGACGGCCGATCAGCCGGAAGCGCCGGCCTACTTTACCTACGATGCGGTGTTGAACAGCGAAGAGCGGCCCACCCTGGAGCAGACGCTGGCGCATGTGAACGCCATGACGCTCGACCAGGTACTGGCATTGCAGGAGATAGGAGCGCAGATTCTTGACACGCGCGATCCCGGCGAATTTGCCGCAGCGCATCTGGCGGGCAGCATCAACATTGGGCTGGGAGGCCAGTACGCCACCTGGGCGGGAACATTGCTGGATCGAAGTCATCCTATCGTGATTATTGCGAACCCGGGGCGGGAGAAGGAGTCCGCGACCCGGTTGGGGAGAATCGGCTTCGATCACGTTGCCGGCTATCTAAAGGATGGATTGCAGAGCCTGGAATCGCGGCCGGAACTGACAGCCACAACCGAACACGTCAGCGCCCAGTTCGCCGCCGATCTGCTGTCGGCGAGCGCTCCGCCGCTGGCGGTTGACGTTCGCGCGCCGCGCGAGCGCGATCAGAAATACATTGCGGGGAGTCTGGGTTTCCCGCTGAATCGATTGCAGGAAAGCCTCGAAAAGCTGCCGCGCGACCGGGCGTTGCTGGTTTATTGCGCGGGCGGCTACCGATCCTCTATCGCGGCGAGCATGCTGCAGCGCGGCGGATTTCATCACGTCCGCGAAATTGCCGGAGGCATCGCGGCCTGGGAGAGCGCAAAGCTCCCAGTCCAGGCCGTCCCGCCCTCACCGTAGAAACATCGGAGAGTGAGGCTCGATTTATTCCTCCAAAAACCTCGCGTACTTCAACCGCTAAGGCGTCGCCCAGCACGGAACCCGGTATGAGTCCAGCGCCACGTGTTTGTACATGGAAGAAAACCCCAGCGCATTCGCTTTTGCGCACACGTTGTTGCTGGGGTTGTACTTTTTGTACTCCACCTCGAACACCGGCTTGCCGGCATTGATGAAATCGTCGTATCCGTACTGCCCGTCCGTGTTCTTGTCGGCCCGCGTGCATTCCTTGTAAGCGAAGCATTCCTCCACTACGGCAAAATCCACATAAGGAAGCACGGCGGGAACCTGTTCCACGTTCGACTTGTGCGCCATCGTCATTCCACGCGCGTGGGCGGAGTTCGCCAGGTAAACGA
Organism: Terriglobales bacterium; assembly: GCA_035500455.1. GTDB lineage: Bacteria > Acidobacteriota > Terriglobia > Terriglobales > Acidobacteriaceae > DATJXG01. The sequence goes on from DATJXG010000066.1 coordinate 1,852, forward strand.
TAAAAGCGATTTCATCGGCTGCGGTAATGTTCAGTCCGGTTTTGTTGGAGGGCTGCCAGCCGTCCACATTGTCGAACTCAATGGCATCGAAGCCCTTGGCTTTGCACATATCCATCTTTGCCTCAAGCCAGGGGCGAATCTGCGAGATTTGCCGCACGTCGATCCAGCGCTCATCGGTAAAACCAGTGTATGGGTTGCCCAGCACTTCAGGATTCAGCGCTTCCGAATCCGCCCGCCAGTTCTCGAGTGTTCCGGCGGTGATGTAGCAGGTGGTGCTCCGCGAGGATACGTGATCACCGGGCAGAGCTTTCAGCGTCGCGATCACACTTGCGCTGTTGTCGTAGCCGTCGATATCGAACATATCCGCCAACACCGATGTGTTAATGGTCGTGCTCTTGGCATCCGGATTGAGCTGCCACTGCCACGTCGTCCCCACCGGGGGGTTGTAGCAGCTTGAGCCGTCGTCGCGCACACAAGGCAGCGGCAGAGGCAAAGGCTCTACGTTCCAGGTATCGCTGGCCAGGGCTGAGCCGAACGTATTAGTAGCCGTAACTTTTACGGTATGGCTGCCGGGAGTGAGATTGGCGTAAGAGACCTTGCCGCTCGCGGGGCACGTGGTCGCCGCCTTGCTGTCGATCTGGCATTTCAGCGACACCCCGGTGCCCGTCGCCTGGAACTGAAACGTAGTGTCATCGCTGTAAGAGGGCTCGTTGGGATCGGGCACGCCGTTGATGAATTCGACGAGCGGCCCCGCAGTGGCAGGATACGCTGCGATAACCGGCGTCAGTTGGGTAGTGATGGCTTTTTTGCCCGAGGGATTGGTTGCCGTCACCGTAACTTTAATGCGCTTGCCCGCAGTAGCGGCCAGCAGCAGCAGTTCGGCGCGCGGCCCGTTGGCGAACAACCCGGGCGCAACTGCACAACTCCCGCCGGAACTGTTACAGGCCTGGTACTTGTAGGCGAAAGTGATGGGATGATCGCCGCTCCACTGGCCGTGATCAACCGTGATCCACGAGCCGACTTCAAACGTGCCTCCAACGCTCGGAGCCGAGGTGTTCTTGGGCGCGGCGGCGAAAGCCTGCGCGCTGATAAGTCCGAGGGTGATTGCCGCAAACGCCGCGGCTTTTGCCAGCGACCTGCGACATTTGCTGCCGACGCGAATGCCCTCCATCGCATACCGGTTCACGATATTTCCTCCTCATGTTTTCAAAAGATCGATGGGGGAATGCGCCTGGTCTTTGCTTCGACGAACCTGGAAGCAAAACCGGAATTTCAATGATCTGCGATGTTGGAATTCCGATTCGTCTACCAGGACTGGCGCCACTGGTCGTTTCGTTAAGGTGCACTTTCAGTTCCAACTGCTTACGATTCTGCTGAAACAAGTTATCAACGACTTACGTGCACCATCTCTTCGCTTAAAACTGGTGATTCTGAAATGGTTTGCAACTCAATGAACCGTTACTTCTCGGCGGCCGCGTCCAGCGCGCCCGCGCGAAGATTTCAGCCAGCGAGGCTCGGGGTCGCGTCCACGCCCGGATTCGACCGTGTGAGCGAGATTGCCGGCGGCGTCGCGGCCTGGGAAGGCGCAAAGCTTCCGGTGAACTCGGCGCCGGCGTTGTCGTAGCGCGATTTGCTTTCTTCGTGCGGGCTGGGATTTTTCGTTACACCATGCATTCCGCCCTGCGGCCATTTGCGATAGCCTCTAATCCAGCGTGGAGGCGGCGGTCCCATGAACTCAGCGGAAAAAACGGCCCTGGTTACCGGGGCAGGCAGCGGAATTGGTAAGCAGGTTGCGATTGCACTCTCGCGCGAAGGATATGCGGTGGCGCTTGCGGGGCGGCACCGGAATTCTCTGGAGGCGGTGATTCTCGCGGCCGGGGATTCTGGATCGCAGATGTTCGTGGCGCCTACCGACGTGAGTGACGCCGCATCTGTCGCGCTTCTATTCGCCCAGATAAAAGAGAGATTCGGCCGGCTGGACCTGCTGTTCAACAACGCGGGGATCGCTGCTGCCTCCAAATTGCTTGAGGATCTGACGATCGACGAATGGCGGGCTGTGGTTGACACCAACCTGACGGGAGCATTTCTGTGCACCCAGGAAGCGTTCAAAATCATGAAGGCGCAATCGCCGCAGGGCGGGCGGATTATCAACAACGGTTCTATCTCGGCGCATAGCCCCCGGCCGAACTCAGCGCCCTACACGGCCACCAAGCACGCCATTACCGGCCTCACCAAATCGACCTCGCTTGATGGGAGGAAATACAACATCGCATGCGGACAGATTGATATCGGCAATGCCGCCACCAGCATGGCGGAAGGAATGAAGAAAGGAGTACCACAAGCCAATGGAAGCATCGCGGTGGAACCGACCATGGATCCGGAGCAGGTGGCGCGCGCCGTCGTATATATGGCCGGCTTGCCGCTCGATGCCAACGTGCTCTTCCTGACGGTGATGGCGACCAAGATGCCGTTCGTCGGGCGCGGATGATGCTGAGCTCGCGAGCCGCGCCTACCCTCCGGCAATCGCTCCGATGATGATGAACGGTTCTTTTCCCGATGCGACAGCATCAGGCAGGGGGGCGTCGGGCGATTGGTGGGAGAGATCCTCTTCGCAGGCGAAGAAGCGCAGGAAGGGGCGGCGCGCCAGCGTATCGTGATCGCGGATGGTGCCACGAAGCATGGGGTACTGAGCTTCCAAAGCGTCGAGCACCGATCGCTGGGTGACGGGGCATTCGACTTCAACGGAGACTTCGGGTCCGGTGTGGGCCAGAGTTCGCAGGTGCTGAGGCAGCATGACGCGGATCATGGGAGTGGCAAGTTTTCACATCAATTTTACGGGATCGCTTCGGTTATGTGCAGGCTGCGGTTCAGCACTGGCGGCAAAGAGCTTTCAACCGCGAAGATCGCAAAGGACGCAAAGCGCCCCCTACACGCCGCTGAGGCGGGCTCCGCCGCCTACAAAATGCACAATCTCCAGCTGGTCGCCTTCGGAAAGTTCGGTGTGTGCCCAGGAGTCGCGGGGGGCGATGCTGCGGTTGAGTTCCACGGCAACCCGATCCTGCTTCATCCCTAACTGCTCCAGCAAGCTGGCCAGAGTTAGAGGAGAATCAAAATCCCGCCCCTCACCGTTGATGACAAGCTTCATGTGAACTCAGAACGCCTGCTTCACGTCATACAACTGGCCGACGATGGTAACCTGCGTGGTCTGCAACTGGTCCTTGGTCGTATCGTAGATGTCCAACGCCCCGCCCTGCACGACATACACAACGGCGCGGCCGAGAATAGGCGCGATGCCGGTAACATCGCCGGCCGCCGGAGGCACCACGACGGCGGGACTGACGGTGTTGTAGATGGAGAGACAGCCGCGCGTCTCGCCCGCGTTGCCCCCGCCGGCGGGAACATTGATCTCGGTGCAGTTGATGGCGCCAATGAAGAGCTGGCCATCGGTGGTTAATTCCATGTGATTGTGAAAGCCGTCGGTAATGATCTGCGGCGTTCCGGCGGTCAGGGCAGACAAATCTACAGGCGTCAGGGTCCCGCAGTTGGCCGCCGCGGTCCCCGAACCACACGCGGTCCCGGGTGGCGTGCCGGCTGTCCACAGGGTGGTGCCTTTAATTACAGCCACCGTGGCGCCGGGCACAGGAATGCGATTTGTGACGAGGCCGGCCGTCATGTCCACCTTCGATACTGCCGCCGAACTGCCTCCGCACTCCGGCCCGCACTCCAGTACGTAGGCGGTATTGCCGTCATCGGCAAATACCGCTCCCACCGGATTATCGAAGCAGCAGATATAGGAGCGGGGATCAGTGGCAGTGCCGATGTTCGCGGTCGTGATCGTGGTTGCCTGATTGCTGCCGTCACTGAAGGTGAGAATGCGCACTCCCAGGGGATCGAGGAAAAGGTAGCGAACGTTGGCCACAGGAATGGTGGCCGAAATCGAGGCGCCGGCCACGCTCAGCACTTCCACGGCACCCTGAGGCTGTCCGGCGACGGGAGCATTTCGGAGGGCAGCGTAGGCAGTGGCATTGTCGGGAGCAATCGCCATGCTGCTGGCAAAGTCGGGAAGTGAGATCGTCCCGGAGACGCTCTCGCCCGAGTTGTTCACCACTCCGATTGCGTGGTCGATCGGGCTGGCAACCAGGGTGAAAGTGTGGTCGGGAGAAAGCAGCATCGGGCCCGGGTGACTCAGAGTTCCGGAGAGCCCTACGGTAAAGCCTGAGAATGTGTCGGTGGAGGCATCGACGATGTCCAGGACCGGCAGGTTGCTCCCGGTTCCCGTGGGTGCCAATGCGTTGGAGACGAACGCCCGTGATTTGAGGCCGCTGCCGGTCTGCTGGTTGTTGCCCGAAGAGCTTCCACAGGAAATCAGGGTCACGCTGCCGGCGATGAGCACAGCTATCGTGCCAAGGAAAAGCCAAGCTTTTGTCAAAACCTGAGGCTCCAAAGGGTATGAGGGACAGAGATTTAGATGCAAGAAACGGGATTATAGCAGTAGTCGGCAGTGGTTCGCGGCCAGCTGTCTGATCGCCCGGAATGGCACCAGAAGGGTTTACTGCAGCCGGTTTGGCGACGGCCCCCAGATGCCAAGCGCCGAAAATTCTTGTATCCTCAATCGAATGCCTGGGAATCTCCTCGACCGGCTCAAGACCTCACCGGTGCTGTGCGACGGCGCCATGGGGACCATGCTGTACGCCAAAGGGATCTTCATCAACCGCTGCTATGACGAGCTGAATCTGTCGCAGGCTGACTTAATTCGAAGCGTACATCACGAATATTTGCAGGCAGGTGCGGAGATCATTGAAACCAACACTTTTGGTGCAAATCCCGTCCATCTGGCGCGGTACAGCCTGGCCGACCGGGTCCGCGACATCAACTTTGCGGGGGCGCGGCTGGCGCGGGAAGAAGCCAAGAGTTTCGATGTCTGGGTGGGTGGTTCCGTAGGACCGCTGGGCATTCGCATTGAACCCCTGGGAAAAACTTCGTTTGAAGAAGCCCGCGCCGCTTTTCGAGAGCAGATTGCCGCCCTGGTCGAAGGTGGCGTGGACCTTATCGTGCTCGAAACCTTCGGCTACCTGGAGGAACTCCATCAGGCAATTCTGGCCGCGCGGGATGTAAACCCCAAAATTCCCGTGATCGCCCAGGTCACTATCGACGAGGATTCCAACTGCCTGGACGGTTCCACTCCGGAAGTGTTCGCGCCCCGCCTGGCGGAGTGGGGCGCGGACGTCATCGGCTGCAACTGCAGCGTAGGTCCGGTGGCGATGCTGGACGCGATGGAGCGGGTGCATGCGGCGACCTCGTTGCCGCTTGCCGCTCAGCCCAACGCGGGTATACCGCGGTCGGTCGAGGGGCGCAACATTTATCTGTGTTCGCCGGAGTACATGGCAAGCTATGCCCGCAAGTTCGTGAGCGCGGGCGTGCGCCTGGTGGGCGGCTGTTGTGGCACTACGCCTGACCACATCCGGGTGATGAAATCGGCTCTGCGGGTGGGAGAGGCGCGGGCCAAGACCGCGGTGGCGCAGGCGAAGAGGGAAGCGACGCTGCCGGTTCTGCCCTCAGTTGCGCTGGAGCAGCGCTCGCGGCTGGGAAAAAAGATCGCCGCCGGTGAGTTCATCAGCATGGTGGAAATCGTTCCTCCCAAGGGAACCGACATCGGCAAAGAGATCGAAGGCGCGCGCTTCCTGAAATCGGTTGGCGTGGACGCTATCAACATTCCTGACAGCCCGCGGGCCTCTGCCCGCATGAGCAATCAGGCACTTTCGCTGCTGGTGCAGCAGGAGGTCGGGATTGAAGCCATCCTGCACTACACCTGCCGCGACCGCAACGTACTGTGCATTCAATCTGACCTGCTGGGGGCGGCGGCCACCGGAATCCGCAACCTCATTTGCATCACCGGCGATCCGCCCAAGATGGGCAACTATCCCGACGCGACTGCGGTGTTCGATGTGGATGCCATCGGCCTGGTGAACATCGTGCACAACCTCAATCGCGGGCAGGATATCGGCGGCAATCCTATCGGGGCGGGGACATCGTTCGTTATCGGCGTGGGCGCGAATCCCGGCGTGCCGAACATTGATGAAGAGATCAAGCGCTTCGAATACAAGGTGCAGGCAGGCGCGGAATACGCGGTGACGCAGCCGGTGTTCGATCTTTCTCTGCTGGAGAATTTCCTGCGGCGCATCGAGCACTGCCGCATACCGGTGGTGGCGGGAATCTGGCCGCTGGTCAGCGTGCGCAACGCCGAGTTCATGAAGAACGAACTGCGGGTTTCGGTGCCGGATGCGATCCTGGAACGCATGGCGCGCGCGAAATCTCCCGAGGCTGCGCGCGAGGAAGGAATTGCGATCGCGCGTGAGATGGTCGCTGCAGTCCGCAATCTGGTGCAGGGCGTGCAGATCAGCGCGCCGCAGGGCCGCTACACCTCTGCGGTGGATGTTCTGGAAGCTGTGGGCGGTTCCGACGCCGCTATCGCGTAGACTTCGTCGCCGTCGTGCCTCTGCGCATCAGGCCATTTTCCGGAAGAAAATTCAAAATCTTAAAACGCAGAGATCGCGGAGAACGCCGCCGAGTACGCCGTGGACACTCCAAACAACCACCAAGGCTGTCAGGCGGCGGTTGATACCTGAGCCAGATGGGCGAGAGGGACCCTCGCTGACTCCGCAACTGCCGGCCTGGGGATGAGCGCTGCCTGGGTGCGGGCGACGGCGTCGAGGGCGTGGCGAAATTTCGCGCGGGTAAGGTTTTGCAGCGCCGCCACCAGAGGCGATTCCTGCACCGTACCGAACAGATCGCGCGCCTGCTGCGTGAGCTTCAGCCAGTCGTGCCAGTCGCCAATGGCGTCCTGCATTTGCTTAAGGTGATCGGTTACGCGGTTGGCCGCGGCATCCTCGCCGCCCGCCAGTTCAGCCACGTAGCGCGCGCGCTTGCCGATGGTTCTGTATTCGTGGAGTCGGCTCTCTGTGATGGCTCCATGATCCTTGCCGGCCTCGGCAAACAGTTGCAGCGCCTTCGCTACAGGATCGATCCCCGCCGGAATCTCCGTGCTCTTCGCCATCCGCTTGAGGCGGCGGCGTAGTTCGTCCACCGTTTCTTTGCCGAAAGCCTTCCGCAGCTTGCGCTCGCTTCGGGCACGCTCCTCCAGCAGAGTACGCATCAGGCGCGCCTTGCGCTCGGGTTCCTGGGGAATTTTCAAACTGCGCAGGGCGGCCACCTGCACATCCAGGTCACGCACTCGCCCCGCTTTCTTCCGCAGACGCGCGAGCAGCTGCAGCACTTTTTTCTGATTGCGCGTGGGCTTCGCCACCAACTCTCCCACCAGGGCTTCAATCCGGCGCGAGTAAGTGCGGAAGCGGTGTACACTCTTCGGCGCAGGCTTCTTACCGAGTTTCGTCAAGTGACGGTGCAACTTGGCGAGAGCAATACGAACGCCTTGCTGATCGAACGGCATAAAGGATGTGGTACGAGACAGCGGGACTTCTTCCGGGAAACGCAGCGGGGAGCGCACCTTGTTATTCGATCCCCGTGATCTTCTGGCGGTGGCAGAAGAATTCCCTATTTTAACACTGCTGTAACACGACTTTGCTAGCCTCCCGGTGATGGCAAATCGAGCCTTAGGAGCGCCTCAAGTGCCAGGGCCGCAACCTGTTGCAAAGCCAGAGCTTGCGGCGGAAGCGAAGGCCGCCGCGGCCCCCCTCATCAAAGCCGGCAGCACCCGCGTGGCGGACGAGATTTTCCGCTACGCCATGCTGTGTTGCGGGCTGTGCGTGCTGGGCATAGTCGGGATCATTGTTTACGAATTGATGACCAAGTCCAGCCTCTCCTGGCACGCCTTCGGGTGGAAGTTCTTCTTTCGCAGCGAGTGGGACCCGGTCAATGAACAATTCGGTGCTTTGCCGTTCGTTTACGGCACCATTGTCTCCTCCATCCTGGCTTTGATCATCGCCGTACCGCTCGCTGTGGGCGTCGCTATCTTCATCACCGAAATGTCGCCACCCTGGTTGCGCGGTCCGCTGGCCTTTACCACGGAACTGCTGGCCGCCATCCCCAGCGTGATTTACGGCTTGTGGGCGATCTTCGTCCTGGTACCGCTTCTCCGCCTCTACGTGGAGCCGTTTCTGGGGCGCTACTTCGGCTGGACGGGATTGTTTGACGGGCCGCCCTTCGGCATCGGCATGCTGGCAGCGGGCATCATTCTGGCCATCATGGTGGTTCCGATTATTTCCTCGATTACCCGCGAAGTTATGACCGCGGTTCCTCGACCCCAAAGGGAAGCGGTGTTGGCTCTGGGCGCAACCCGCTGGGAGATGATCCGCACTGGCGTGCTGCGTAACGCGCGCGCCGGCATCCTGGGTGGCATCATCCTGGGATTGGGGCGGGCTCTCGGCGAGACGATGGCGGTCACTATGGTGATCGGCAATCGTCCGGAAATTTCCAAGTCGCTCCTTGCGCCGGGATACACCATGGCAAGCGTGATCGCCAACGAGTTCAGCGAAGCCACCGGAGACGTCTATCTCAGCGCTCTGGTGGAAGTAGGACTCGCGCTGTTCCTGGTAACCATCATCGTGAATATCTTTGCGCAGCTTCTGGTATGGTCGGTGACTCGTGGCACACCTGCGAGGGGCAATGCCTGATACGCCGCAATCGACGCCGTCCTCCTCTGCAACTGGCGCCCCAGTGATCGCCGGCCCGGTGAGTTGGTATCGCCGGGGCACGAACCATCTGGTCACGATGCTGGCAGTTCTGGCGGTGATCCTGGTGCTGCTTCCCCTGGGGGCGATTTTCGCTTACCTGGTTTATATGGGCATCGGTTCCATCAACTGGGCTTTCCTGACCCAGATCCCGAAGCCGGTAGGTGAAGCGGGCGGCGGCATGGCCAACGCCATCGCCGGCACCTGCCTGATTCTGGGTATCGCCAGCGCTATGGGAGTACCGATTGGAATCGGCGCGGGAATTTATCTGGCGGAATACGGCCGCAACCGTTTCGGCAACCTCATTCGCTTTACCTCGGACGTGCTCAACGGCGTGCCCTCCATCGTAGTGGGCATTGTGGCCTATGCCATCGTCGTCCTCACCCAGGGGCACTTTTCGGCCTTGGCCGGCGGCGTGGCGCTCGCCATCATGATGGTTCCCACCATCGCCCGCACCACTGAAGAAATGCTGCTGCTGGTGCCGAACATGGTGCGGGAGGCTGCCTACGGCCTGGGCGTCTCGCGCTGGCGGACCACGCTTTCCATCACCCTGCGCACCGCGACGTCCGGCGTAATTACCGGGGTGATGCTGGCCTTCGCCCGGGTTGCCGGAGAGACCGCGCCGCTGCTCTTCACCGCCTTCGGCAATCAGTACTGGAACTGGAAGTTGAATCAGCCCACGGCGGCGCTGAGCCTGCAGATCTACACCTACGCCATTTCGCCGTTCGACGAATGGCATCGGCAGGCATGGGCGGGGTCGCTGATTCTCATTATCCTGATCGTGCTATCCGTCACCGCCGTGCGCGTGGCAACCAGCCGCGGCGTGATGAAAGGGGCGTAAAACATGGGTGTAGGCATCCAGGTGGAACACCTCAATGCCTGGTTCGGCAAGACCCAGGCGCTGCAGGACATCAATATGACAGTCGCCGCCAATCACTGCACTGCGGTGATCGGTCCTTCCGGCTGCGGCAAATCCACTTACGTGCGCTGCCTCAACCGCATGCACGAGACCATACCTGACGCGCACGCCACGGGGCGGGTGCGTATCGGCGAAATCGATGTCTATAACGGCAGTTCGGCGGTGCAGATTCGCCGCCGCATCGGCATGGTGTTCCAGAAGCCCAACCCCTTCCCCACGATGTCGATTTACGACAACGTGGCCGCCGGACTGAAGCTGAATGGCTTCCACGATCGCCGCCGCCTCGACGAAATTGTAGAACGCTCGCTGAAGGTTTCCGCCCTGTGGGATGAAGTGAAAGACCACATCAAGAAGAAATCCGGCGCCAGCCTCTCCGGAGGCCAGCAACAGCGCCTGTGCATCGCCCGCGCGCTGGCGGTGGAACCGGAAGTCATGCTGATGGATGAACCCTGTTCCGCCCTCGACCCCATCTCCACCGGCAAAATCGAAGAACTTATTTTTCAGCTGAAAGAGAAGTTCACCATCGTGATTGTGACGCATAATATGCAACAGGCGTCCCGCGTGGCGGAATACACAGGGTTCTTCCTGCTGGGCAAGCTGATCGAATTCGACAAGACCGAGAAAATCTTCACCACTCCGTCCGACAAGCGGACGGAAGACTACATTACAGGCAGGTTCGGATAATGCGCACTCGCTTTCACCAAGGACTCGATGAACTTCGCGCCAAGTTGCTCCGCATGGGCGGGCAGGCCGAGCAGGCCGTGGACCGCGCCTGCCAGGCCTACATCGACCGCGACCTCGCCCGCTGCCACATGGTGCTCGAGGGCGAGACCCAGATCAACATCGCCGAGCGCGAAATTGACGAAATGGCCTTCGATCTTCTCGCCATGCAGCAGCCCATGGCCGGCGATCTGCGGTTTATTCTCGCCGTCACCAAGATCAACTCCGATCTGGAGCGCGTAGGCGACCAGGCGGTCAACATCGCCGAGCGGGTTATGGACATGGTGGAACTCCCCAAGGCCGACCTGCCGGTGGATATTCCGCGCATGGCGGCCGCGGTCTCCGCCATGGTGCGCCGCGCCCTGGAATCCTTCATCGAAGGCAAAGCGGAACTCGCCCAGGCCGTGCTGGAGATGGACAACGTCATCGACCGCATGAAAGATGAAGCCTTCGTCACGCTGGTCAAGACCATGAACCAGCAGCCCGAAGTAACCCGCCAGGCGCTGGACGCGCTGCTGGTCGCCCGCAACCTGGAGCGGGTGGCCGACCACGCCACCAACATTGCCGAAGATGTCATCTTCTGGGTGCGTGGCGACGACGTACGCCACAATGTGGCCCAGGAAGAGCGCGAAGCAGCGGTCCGCCAGGAGATCTCGCAAAGCACGAAGGCAACCTAACTGGGAACTGAGATCTGACAACTGGGAACTGATTCTCACCCAGACTTGCTGGCAGCCTTTGAGGCGTGCCATACGACGGCATGCCACCGCCGAGCTTCTTCGCTCAGGACGATAGGTCATAGCTGGGAACAAGCCTCCGCGACCGGTCAGAACCTCAACTTTCCGGGACTCCGAAAAGCCGAACGAGCGGAAAACCGCATCCCAACCTCACCTCTCTTCTCTTTTTCTCCGGGCGATGCTACAAGTTCTTAAGCCAAGGAGGCGACTTGAACCGCTCCCCTTACGCTGTTGCCGCACTGCTGCTGGCGGCTCTCGCGCTTGCTGCCCAGGAAACCCCTCATCCAGTCAATCTGCCCAGCAGTAAGCGTCTCACCATCCCTGCTCCCGGGCACCTCGGCTCGCTCAACACCTTTCCCGTAACCATCGCGCTCAGCCCCGACGGCCAATACGCCGCGCTGCTCAATGATGGCTATGGCACCCAGCAAGCTCGCGGTCATCAGTCGATCAGCGTTCTGAATCTGCAAACCAACCAGATTGCCGATTTCCCCGACGCCCGCCTTCCCGAGGACGCTCACCAGAGTTATTTCATCGGCCTGGCTTTCAGTTCCGACGGCTCTCACCTTTACGCTTCCATGGGTTCGCTCACCGATCCGGAAGGCAAGAAATCGGGCGATACCGGCAACGGGATCGCCGTGTACAGCTTTCGCGAGGGCAAGGTCGCTCCCCAGCGCTTCATCAAGATTGCGCCGCAAAAACTGGCTCGTGGCAAGCACGTGGTGCTTGGCCTCAAGGCGACCGCGCCGGGAACCGCCGTTCCGTATCCGGCGGGATTAGCAGTCATTTCCAGCCAAATCGGATCGGGGCAAGCCGGGTCCGGGCAGGGCGCCGACAAGCTACTGATCGCCGACAATCTTTCCGACAATGTAATCCTGCTCGATTCTGCAACCGGCCGCGTTCTTAAATCCTTCGATCTCAGCACCAACGAAAACGTGCCGGGATCGTTCCCTTATACCGTGGTAGCGACGCGCGACGGCCATCGCGCCTGGTGCAGCCTGTGGAATGCCTCGCGGATTGCTGAGCTTGATCTGCAGCAGGGAACCGTGATCCGCTGGATTCCGCTGCTGCAACCCGACGATGCCAATGCCCCCGGCTCCCATCCCACCGCGCTGCTGCTCGACCGCAACGAGCAACTTCTCTACGTCGCACTCTCCAACGCCGATCGTGTCGCCGCCGTCTCCACCGACAGCGGCCAGATCGTGCGCCTGCTCGACACCACGGTGGAAGGCCAGAACTTCGGTGGAAGCTGGCCGGAGGCGCTCGCACTCGCTGCTGACGGCAACCGTCTCTACGCCGCCGACTCCGCTATCAACGCCGTCGCCGTATTCGACGTCTCCGGCCTAACCCCCGGAAAAGCCACCGGAGAAGCGGTTTCCATGAAGGCCGCCGGTTTCATTCCTACCGCGTGGTATCCCAGTGCGCTGGCGAACGTCGGCAGCGATCTGCTCATCGCCACCGCCAAGGGCCAGGGCACCGGCCCGAACAATTTTGCCGGAAATACCGACAGCGAGCGGCGATCGAAGGAAAAGGCTTACATCCCAACGCTTCTCTACGGCTCGCTCGCCCGCCTCAACGCCTCGGAAGCGGAAAAGAATCTCACGCAGTACACCGCCCAGGTCGAGCAGGATAATCTCTTCCGCAGTGATCCCGGGCAGATTCGTTTTGCGCAAGGATCAAGCCCCATCCGCCATGTCATCTACATCCTCAAAGAAAACCGCACTTACGACCAGATTCTCGGCGACCTCAAAACAGGCAACGGCGATCCCTCGCTGACGATGTACGGCCAGGACGTGACCCCCAACCTGCACAAGCTGGCGCGCCAGTTTGGCGTGCTGGATAACTTCTACGACAGCGGCGAGGTTTCGGGCGACGGCCACGAGTGGTCCATGGCAGCCATCACCAGCGACTACAACGAGAAGACCTGGGAGATCGGCTACCGCAGCAAGGAGCGCACCTACGACTACCAGGGGTCGCTGGGTGACGAGCATCCCCTCGACCTGGGCGAGCCCGACGTGGATGACCCTTCCACCGGCTACATCTGGGACAATGTCGCCAGCCACGAATTGAGTTACAG
>DATJXG010000067.1:0-5344 GCA_035500455.1 Terriglobales bacterium
ATTTGTTCAAGATCAAGCCCAGCGAGACCGGCGCCGAAGAAGTGTTGCTCACCATGGTAGGCGGGAAAGTTGTGTACGAGTCACCCAAGTGGACGCGAACTGCAGAGCAGTCGTCCGCGGCAGGAACTCCATAAGGAGTAAGGAGTAAAGATACGGCGACCGATTTTACAGAATGTTCTCTTGGTGCACCTTCGTGTACCCTTGGTGTCCTTCGTGGTTGCTTTTACTAGCCATCAAATCCGGCCTGTCCAATGCAACCACCAAGGCCGCGAAGGATACGAAGTCGTTCATCTGGGCGGTTGCTAATTCTACGCGTCGACAGTTGCGGAAATTACAAGGAGGTATGGTGCTGGCAAGGCGGGTATTCATTCTCGCGATCGCGGGGTTGATCGTTCTATTCGGCTCTTGCAGCAAGAAAACCCCCACCCTCAACCTTCTGGTCTGGGAAGGCTACGCCGATCCCTCGTTCGTGCACGCCTTCGAAGAGCAATACCACTGCAAAGTCTCGGCCTCCTACATGGGCTCGAGCGACGAACTCACCACCAAGCTGCGTGGCGGCAGCGCCGGCATCTACGATGTGATTTCGCCGTCCAGCGATGTAGCTACATCCATCGCTGCCGCGGGTCTGGCCGAGCCGCTCGACCTCTCCAAACTGCCGAGCTACAGCCAGCTTTCGCCCAAGTTGACGACTCTGCCTCTGGTGAAGCTTGACGGAAAAGTGTACGGCGTTCCCTTCATGTGGGGTCCCGATCCGCTGATCTACGACACCACCGTCTTCCCCACCCCGCCCGAAAGCTGGACCATCCTCTGGGACCCGAAATATCGCGGCAAAATTTCCGTCTGGGACGATCTGTCCACGGTTTACATGGCGGCCCAGGTCCTGGGATACGACAAGCCCGATCCCGCGCAACTCTACAATCTCAGCGACGAACAACTCGACGCAGTGAAGAAGAAACTGCTGGAGTTGAAGCCCAACATCCGGAAAATGTGGTCCACCGGCGGAGAGCTTACGAACCTGTTTCAGAATCACGAAATCGTCGCCGCCATGGGCTGGCCGCTGATGACCAACCAGCTTCGCAAGATCAACTTTCCGGTCGGCGAAACAATTCCCAAAGAAAACACCACTGGCTGGATCGACCACCTGATGATCACCGCTGGTAGCGAGAACAAAGAACTGGCCTACAAGTTCCTCGAATACATGATCGAGGCACAGACTCAGAAGAAAGTCACCGATGTTACCGGCTATACTCCGGCCAACCCGCACGCCGCCCAGTTCATGACGCCAGATGAGATCAAGAGCCTGCATTTAGATGACGTGGACAACTACCAGAAGCGCCTCTATTTCTGGCAAAATGTCCCCCGCCGCGCCAAATACAACGAAATCTGGAATGAAGTGAAGGCGGCACAGTAGCGTCGGCGTCCCGCCGGCGCCAGGCCCGGCAGTGCGGCTCGGACAGAGCAGTCTTTCGAGAACATGCAGGAAGCCAGCACCAATGAATTCGCTGCAATAAACCAGGCGCCGACGCTGGCGAATCCCCTCCTCAGCATCCGCAACCTCGCCAAATCCTTCAGCAAAAATCCTGTCCTGCGCGACATCTCCCTCGAAATCGCCGAAGGGGAATTTCTCACCATCCTGGGTGAGAGCGGCTCCGGCAAGACCACGCTGCTGCGAATCATCGCCGGCTTCGAAACTGCCAGCTCCGGGGAAATCCTCATGGAAGGCCAGCGCCTCGACGCTCTGCCGCCCTACCGCCGCCGGGTGAACACAGTATTCCAGAATTACGCTCTGTTTCCCCACCTCACCGTCGCCGAAAATGTCGGTTACGGCCTGCGCGTGGCCAAGCGTCCGGCAAACGAGATTGCCGAACGCGTGGAAAAAGCCCTTGCCATGGTCAAGATGTCAGCCTATGCGCGCTCCAAGCCGGCAAAAATCAGCGGCGGCCAGCAGCAGCGCATCGCGCTGGCCCGCGCGCTGGTGAACCGTCCGCGCCTGCTCCTGCTCGATGAACCACTCTCCGCGCTCGATGCCAACCTCCGCCGCCAGATGCAGGTCGAACTGAAATCATTACAGCGCGAGGTGGGAATCTCCTTCGTCTTCGTGACCCATGACCAGGAAGAAGCCATGGTGATGTCCGACCGCATCGCTCTGCTGCGTCTGGGAGAACTCGAACAGATCGCTTCGCCGCGCGAAATTTATGCCCGCCCGGCCACCGCCTACACCGCGCAATTCATCGGACACACCAACCTGCTGCATGCCGAGATCAAAAGTGGAATTGCGCGCTGTCATACCCTGGCTTGGCCGGCAGCCTTACCCGACGGCCCACAGCTTTTTTCCCTTCGGCCGGAGAGTATTCGCCTGGCTACCGGCGCCGCTGGCCCAGGCGCTGTCCGCATCATAGGAAAGATTCAGCGCCAGGCTTTCCATGGAGCTACCGATCTCCTGCAGATTGAATGCACTGACGGTCTCGCCCTATCGGTAAGGACCGCCAGCCGCGAACACTGGCCGGGCCAGAGCGATGTGGCATTAGAGTTTTCTCCAGCCGATGCCATCGCAATCCGCGAGTCTCTGGAGAAGACCTAGCATGTTCTCCCGCGCCTACCGCGCCGCCGTCACCGTGCCGCCGCTGATGTGGGTGGCAGTGTTTCTGCTGCTCCCCTACGCGCTGTTGTTCTGCTACAGCTTCTGGTCGGTTTCTCCGGCGCAGGTGATCGTCCACTCCTGGACGCTCGCCAACTACCAGGAGCTTTGGCAGAAGGACGTTTACCTACAGACACTGTTCCGCTCCATGTGGATCGCCGCGCGCGTGATGATTTTGTCCCTGCTGCTCGGATACCCGCTCGCCTACTACCTTTCCTTCCATGCTGGCAAGCGCAAGGACTTGCTCTACCAGATGGTCATCATCCCGCTGTGGGTCAGCTATCTGGTCCGCGCCTACGCGTGGAAAACAATTCTCGGCAGCGACGGCGTCCTCAATACGCTATTGCAGTACGTGCACATCACCAAACAGCCGCTGGAGTTCCTGCTCTACAGCCCGTTTGCGGTCGTCCTCACCCTCACCCATATCTACACGCCATTCACCCTGCTGCCGATTTTCGCCTCGCTGGAACACATCCCGCGAAACCTGGTGGAAGCCTCGCACGATCTGGGCGCATCGCCGCTGCAGACTTTCTGGCGAGTCATTCTGCCCCTCTCGATTCCCGGAGTTCTCGCCGGTGCAACTTTCGCCTTCGTGCTCAGCCTGGGCGATTTCCTCGCGCCGCTACTGCTGGGCGGTCCCAGCGGCATCATGATCTCCAACATCGTAGTCAGCCTATTCGGCGCTGCCTATAACTGGCCGCTAGGCGCCGCCATCTCATTCTGCATGCTGGGGCTGGTGCTGGCGCTCTTATTTCTCTCCGAAAATCTGGAGAAGAAATGGAGCTTCCGATGACCCGGAGCGAAACTACATCCAGGTCAGTCTGGCTGCCCCTGCACGCGCTCGCGGTCTTCGCATTCCTCTATCTGCCCATCGTCACCTTGATCGTCTATTCCTTCAACGGCGAAGGCGTAGGCGGATTTCCCCCGCACCACCTCACCCTCGACTGGTACCGCATCCTCTTCGCCGACGACGCTATCTGGACCGCCGTCTTCAACAGCCTGCTGGTGGCCTTCGCCGCGATGGCGATTTCGCTGCTCTTCGGCATCCCCGCCGCGCTCGCGCTCGACCGCGCCAACTTCCCCGGCAAAGCGCTCTTCCGCCGCCTGGTATTGCTGCCGCTGATCCTGCCCGGAATCATCACCGGCCTCTCGCTGCTCATGCTCTTCCGCGAAGCCGACGTGAAGCTCAGCCTGCTGACGATCACGCTGGGCCACGGCACCGCGCTGATCTCGGTGGCCACAACGGAAGTTTTCGCCGGGCTGCAGAAGTTGGAGCGCGCCCAGGAAGAAGCCTCGCTCGACCTCGGCGCCAACTACTGGCAGACTTTTTGGCGAATAACCCTGCCCAACCTGCGCCTGTCGATCATCGGCGCCGCCCTGCTGATCTTTACGCTGTCGATGGACGAAATCGCGGTAAGCTTTTTCCTCATTGGCCGCGACAACACCCTGCCGCTCGAAATCTGGGGCCGCCTGCGCCGCGGCATCACCCCGGAAATCAACGCCATCTCCACGATCATCTTCGTCTTTTCGCTGGCGGCCATCGTGGTCTGGTACCGCCTGCGCATGCGGGCGGAGGGCAAAGGTGAGGTCGGCGCCGAACTGCTCGAATCGTAACGATAACCGCGCGGTTTATGCGCGCTGTCATGCTGAGAGCTTGTGACTTTTTCTTCCGACTATCGCGAACTGTCATCCTGAGCGAAGCGAAGGACCCCATGTCTGTGTGCTGCAGACAGCCCCAAGGCATTTTCTCCGCGCCCCGTACTGGGCACAGAGAAAATGCCTTGAAGCGCCGTCACAGTCTGACGCCTACCCGGGATCCTTCGCTTCGCTCAGGATGACAATGTGCGAGGGAAAGAAGAAGTCACAACCTCTGCGCAAGCATCCCACTCGTTCAAACCTCCCTCCAGATGGGATAATAATCCGTGGCCTCCAACTCCATCCGCCAGGTAGCCTCCGCCGACTTTCCCACCCGCTGGGGTAAGTTCCGCATCTTCGGCTTCGAGGGAGAACCCGGCGCGGACGGCCGCCCGGAGACCGCGGTCGCCCTGGTGATGGGTGACGTTCATTCCGCGCCCGCCCTGGTGCGAATCCACTCCCAGTGCCTCACCGGCGATGTCTTCGGCTCCCTGCGCTGCGATTGCCGTCAGCAACTGGAAATGGCGCTCGCCATGATCGCTCAACAGGGTGCGGGCGTGCTGATCTACGAACAACAGGAAGGACGCGGCATCGGCCTGATGGCCAAGCTGCAAGCCTACGAACTGCAGGACGCCGGCCTCGATACGGTGGAGGCCAACGAGCGTCTCGGTTTCAAAGCCGATCATCGCGAATTCGCCCTGCCCGCGGGAATCTTGAAAGCTCTCGACATCTCTAGCGTCCGCCTGCTGTCCAATAATCCCGATAAAGTCGCTGCCCTCGAACAAGCAGGCATCGAGGTGGTGGAACGAGTCCCCTGCGAAGTCACGCCCAGCGCCCACGCGGAAGAGTATCTGAAGACCAAGAAAGAGAAGATGGGACACCTCTTCTCGTCGTAGCCGCCATGTAGGCGCGGGCGTCCCCGCCCGTGCGGACAGCGTATCCGAACCATCGGAACTTGGGATGTTGAGGCCAAGTTGTGGGCTGGCCTGCACGGGGGAACTCCCACGCGTGCATTTCCCGCAGACCGCCACTTGCTTAAATAATCTCCCCATCCTAGGCTTACCCGGTGTC
>DATJXG010000068.1:0-3430 GCA_035500455.1 Terriglobales bacterium
GCTACCTAGTTGCCCTTGCCCGAGAGCGACACGGTCTGCGGGCTGGAGCTGGCGTTGTCGGTGATCTTCAGCGTGCCCGAACGCGACTGCTTCGCCGAGGGCGCGAACTGCACGCCGATGGTGCAACTTGTGTTCTTCGGCATGGAGGCCGGGCACGGGTTCATCGGACTCAGAGTGAAATCGCCTGATCCGCTGATCATGATGTTGCTGATGTTCAGCGGCGTGTCGCCTACACTGCTCAGAACCACGGTCTTGGTTGAGTTCTGGCCGACCTTCACCGTCCCAAAGCTCAGGCTGCTGACGCTCAATTTGGCTTTGGGGTTGATTACGGTTCCCATCAGGTTCACCATCGCCGGGCTTCCCGACTGGTTGTAGAGAATATTGAGCAGCGCCGCCCCCGGCCCCAGGTCCTGGGCCTTAAGCGTAACCGTGATGGTGCACGTCTTTCCCGGCTTGAGCGCGCCGCCGCACTGGGTGGTGTAACCGTAATCCTTACCAGATCCGCCGCCGTAGCTGAAGGAAATCTTCGTGATGTTGAGCGACGACGAACTGACGTTTTTCACCGTAAGCTTCATGCTCTTCGAACTGCCCAAATTCACATAGCCGAAATCCAGGCTCCCGGGCGTAACCATGATTTGCGCGGGGCCAACCGCGGGGAGCACGTACAAGGTAAAGGCCTGTACGAAATCAGGGCCGGCGGTGTTGTGAGCCGTGAAGGTGATGTTGTACGGACTGTTGGATGTCGCGGCTGACGTGGGCGTGCCACTGAGCGTGCCGGTGCCATTGCCGTTGTCAACAAAGCTGAGACCGGTGCCGGTGAGAGATGCTCCGCCCTGGGTGATACTTGGAACCGGGTTGCCGGTGGCGGTCACAGCGAAGGATCCATATGTGCCGGCAGTAAAACTGGCGCTATTCCCGCTGATGATGGCAGGCGGTTGCGGGCTCACCGCGAGGGCAACGATCTCGGAGAAGTTCTTGGTCTTGCCCGCCGAGGTGCCGTCGATGCGCTGCGGATTGTAGGAGACGAAGATGTTGGTCAGGTTGTCGGAATTGACGTAACCGCCGGTGCCGCTGCCCGAGTGGGCGCTGGGAAAGGTGAATGTGTGGACGTCGGGAGTGCTGTTGCTGACTGTCACTCCCGTCACATTAAAGCCGGTGTCGGAATTTTGAAGAATGTTCACCTTCTGGCCGTCATGGACCGCGCACTCGCCAGAGCAGGTGACGGTGGCGGTACCGTCGCTTGCGCTGATGCTGGCGATGGGAGCGAGGAATGGATCGCCCTGGAACATTCCGGGAGAGGTGGGCTGGATGGAATTCTCGTAGGCCGATTTGACGGCGATGAGCGGCTGGGTGGGATCGGTTGTAGGCGGGCATGCCACAGCCGGGCCCGTGGTTTCGCTTTCGACGCAGGAAATCGAGTACACGATGCAATTGCCGCCGGTGCCGTCGTAAATCTGGCATTGCGATCCATCGAAAGAAGTTCCGGCAACCAGCGAATCGAAAAGAGCAGGGCTGACGGGAATTGCCGTCACCACCATGTCATAGCCGCTGGTGTTGTCCGATTGATAATTCACCCCGAAGGTGTGATTGCCGAAAGGAAAGACCGTGGTATAGGTTCCATCGGGCCCGGCGGGCTGCAGGGGTTGCTGCTGCTGGGCGCTGGAGTGCGGAGTAAAGGTCCAGGCCAGCAGTTCCTGTTGTTCGAAATAGCTGTCGGCGGTGGATGCGGTGAAGCCGACGTACGCGCTGTCGTTGTTGGTTCCCAGCCAGGGGCTGAGATGATTTCCGATGTTGTAGATCACGGAAATGGCTGGCGTGGCCGCATGCGGGCAGCCAGCGTAATCGACGGGACAGGGAGTGTGGGTGCCGGAAACGAACGGAGGATCAATAAAGACCTGCAATTGATTGGCGGGCGTCCCCGAGGCCCCGGTGTAGTCCACTACCGCCTCATGGACGTTGCCATCGGCGAGGGTTACGCCGAAATTGTTGTCGTTAATGGCGATGTTATCGCCGTTGGTATCGTCCACAACCTGGCATCCGCCCTCGGAGTGGCTGGCGGAGTTGACGTTTGAGCCGCAGCTTTGTACGGAGATGTGGTTGGCATTGTTGGGAGACGAGACGCTCGGGTAGCCGGGATCCCAGGTGTCCTGAAAGGTGTCGAACTCAACCGCCAGACTGTTGTCAATTCCCGAGTATCCCAGGCAGCCGCAGCTCGGGGCCGCGCCGGTCACTACATTGGGGCCGCTGGTAAAGCCGCCCTCGCCATAATTGGCTTCCTGGCAGTCGGTAGCGGCATCAGGCTCTTGACCCCCTTGGGCGTTTTGGATCACGAAAGCTATTCCATCCGCCGTGAAAAGACTTTGACCGGCACCAGAGCCGTAGGGAGCGGGCGTGAGCCGAAAGGCGAAGTATGAAGTGAATCCATTCGTGACCGGCTGCGGCACCGAGAACCAGAAATCTTCTTCGTCACTGGGCGAGGCTTGGTTCATCAACATTTCATAGTGAGTGCTGCCACCGAGATTGGGCGGGTACGGTACGTTGAAAAATGAAGGGTTCGATCCGAAGTTGAAATATTCCCCGGTAATGAAATTGTTCAGGCAGAGCAGAGGATTGGGCAGCGGACCTCCGGGACTGTCGGGATTGTTGGGGTCCTTGCAGCTATAGCTGTAATTGCCCGGCCCGCTATCAAAGGTGTAGTAAGTGGCCTGCTGCGCGACCGCGGGTTGAGCCAGAATGAAGACTGCAATCAGCAAGACGGAGAAAAGCAGCGACAGCTTCAGAACCGGGGACGTCATGGCTACCGAACCTTTCGAATGAACCGGCCACGCCTCGTGGGTGGCGCCTGGGAGACCCTGGCGATCGGCGATGGCAGTGGCGGCAAATGCCAGCGAGCCCGCACCGGCCGAAACCCAGGCTCGGTGCCTGCTCTCTGGATTTACAAATTTCGAACGGAACGCCAGGGGGAGGGCGCAGAAGCAAAAAGCCTACTGGGGGACTGTATCATCTGAATCCACTATGTCAAGGCTGTTGGGGAGTTGCAAAAAAGTGTCGTTAGCGTGCAAGAAATTGCGCACCTATCCTGATGGGACGAGGTTTTACAGCGGAGAATCCTCTGACGCAATCTCCACGCAATGGATGAATCCTTTTTCCATCGCGCGGCGGGGAAAGGATTCTCCGGGTCTTTTACCTCACGGCAAAAAGTTGGCGTGCGAGAGCGGCTTCACAGAAGACTGCTGTTCTTCGGTTTGTTACATTGCGCAGCGGGCTGCGTCGGCCATGGTGAGCAAATCTTTGATCTCAGGATATCGAGTGCGGTTCCGGGCCGCATCCAGTGGAAGCCACTCATGCCGCCGCAGGCGATCGGTTTGCCGGCCGTGATCCACTGCCTGCATCAGGTAGAACTGGCAGCGAACCGTCTCGCCTTCGGCGG
>DATJXG010000069.1:0-5142 GCA_035500455.1 Terriglobales bacterium
GGAATCCACGCCGGCAGCGGCTTGAGATGCAGCCGCTCGACTGCGAATAGCTCGCGCGGCACAGAGCGGATATGTTTCTTGTAAGTCGAGTTGACTTTGTCACACCATTCCCGAGCGCGCTGATTCAGATCCTCCCAACTGGAGAAGGTGCGCCCGGCCAAGAAATTTCCCTCTATAAAGCTGAAAGGCCGTTCTACACGCCCCGAGCGGTTTGCATGTGAGTTTTCGGTAAGGCTGCATGACTCTGCTCGACCATAGTTGGTAATGTCGGTCATGATGCCGAAGACGGCATGGAGTACCGACATGGCCAGAAAGGTGGAGTTGGAAGTGCCGGCGGGAATGCAGCGAATCTGCCGGCGATTTGAACGCTGGCGCAGATCCCACCGCGGACGGTTGCCGATTCCAGAAGGGTTGTGGGCTTCCGCCGCAGCAGTGGCACGTCAACACGGTGTTTTCCGAACCGCCAAGGTTTTGCGCTTGGAATACGGCAAGCTCAAGCGGATGTCGGAAGCCGCTTCTGGCAGTCCGCAGCCAGCAACGGCGCCGACCGCATTCTTGGAACTAATGCCCCAGCCAGTCGGGGTGTCGGATTGCCTGATTGAGGTGGAAGGCCCCGGCGGCAAGATGCGCCTCCAGTGGAAAGGGGCGACGGCGTCCGACCTGGCCGGTCTCATTCGGGAGTGGAAGTCGGCGTGATCCAGATCACGCCGCAGATGCGCATTCTGGTTGCGATCGAAGCCGTCGACGGCAGGAAAGGCATCGACTCGCTCGCCCGGCTTTGCCAGGAGAAACTGCAATCTGATCCTTTTTCCGGATGCCTGTTTGTGTTTCGCAGCCGGCGCGGCACGTCGATCCGCATCCTCGTGTTCGACGGGCAAGGTTTTTGGCTGGCGCAAAAACGCCTCTCGCAAGGAAAGTTTGTGTGGTGGCCGAGTGGAAAGGAACCCGCCCGCCGGCTGGAAGCGCACCAGGCACAGTTGCTGCTGGCGGCTGGCAACCCGGAGACCGAGGCGGCGCCGGTGTGGCGCAAGGTGAGCTGAAACAAAAGGCTTGCGTTCTGCTTTTTCTTGTGGCATGCTGCGGTCATGGCGGGAACCTGGCGCTACCGCGGACAGGAGATCAGCAACGAGCAGATCACGCTTCTGCGAGAGTTCATTCGGGCGCATCCCACCAGCAGCCGCTGGAAACTATCGCGGCAGTTATGCGAGGAGTGGGGCTGGAAACAGGCCAATGGCGCCTTGCGCGACGTGGTCTGCCGCGGCCTGCTGCTGATGTTGGAGCGGGCCGGGCAGATCGAGTTACCGCCGGTGCGCTGGCAGATCCAGGGTCAGTGCCGGACCCAGCGGCGGCGGCCGGAGGCATTGCTGCTCGACACCGCCCCGCTGGCGATGAAGCTGCAGGAACTGGGCTCGATTGAGATCACACAGGTGCGGCGCACGGCCGACGAACCGCTGTTCAACAGCTTGTTGGAGCACTATCACTATCTCGGCTATGAGCAGCCGGTGGGGGAGCATCTGAAGTATGTGGCATGGGCGCAGGGGCGGCCCCTGGCCTGCCTGGGGTGGAGTTCGGCGCCACGCCACCTGGGGAGCCGCGATCGCTTCATCGGCTGGAGCGGCCAGGCACGGCGTCGCAATATTCGCCTGATTGCCTACAACACACGGTTTCTGATTCTGCCGTGGGTCCAGGTGCGGCACCTGGCATCGCACCTGCTCAGCCGCATGGCGCGCCAGCTTTCGCCGGACTGGGAGCGCATCTACGGGCACCCGATCTATTTCTTGGAAACATTCGTGGACCCGGAACGGTTTCGCGGGACCTGTTACCGGGCTGCCAACTGGTTGGTGTTGGGGCGAACTACGGGACGGGGTAAGGACGATCAAACGCACCGTCCGAACCGGTCGCTGAAAGAGGTGTTGGGCTACCCGCTCACACCGCGGTTTCGCCAGTTCCTACAAGAGGCAGCCGAATGAAATCTCCCCAGCCAGAAGGGGCTCCGCCCCTGGAGATCTCGATCGAGGAACTGGAGGCGTTGGTGGAGCAGGCACGGCCAGCCCTCTCCGAAGAGGGCTTTCAAAAGTTGCTCGGCGCCGTCCATACCCTGCGCTACGTGACCGAGTTGCTGGAGAAGAAGGAAGCGAGCTTGGCGGATCTGCGCGAGCTGTTGTGTCCGGCCACGACGGAGAAAACGGAGAAGGTGCTGAAGCAGGCGGGGATCGACAGTGGCCCCGAGAAGCCCTCGACAGTTCCGGAAGCACGCACCCGCAAGCGCAAAGCCCGGGGCCATGGGCGCAACGGCGCCGCGGCGTATAGCGGAGCGCAAAAGATCCAAGTTCCGCATGCATCCTTAAAGCCAGGCGATGCCTGTCCGGACGGGTGTGGTGGCAAGGTGTATCCGCAACGTGAACCCGGTGTGCTGGTGCGGATCAAAGGGCAGGCGCCCTTGGCCGCGACCGTGTACCAGTTGGAAAAGCTGCGCTGCAACTTGTGCGGCAACGTGTACACCGCCGCGGCCCCACCCGAGGCTGGCGAGAAAAAGTACGACGAATCGGCCGTCGCGATGATGGCCGTGCTGCGCTACGGCGCCGGGGTTCCCTGGAATCGGACCGAAGGCCTCGAAGCCAACTTCGGAATCCCGCTGCCAGCGGCCACCCAGTGCGAGATTCTGACCGCCCATGTGGTCCCGCTACAGCCAGCTTTGGAGGAACTCAAGCGCCAAGCAGCCCAAAGCGAGGTGGTCCACAACGACGATACTTCCATGCGCGTGCTGTCGCTGGAGCGGGATACGGATATTTCCCCGGAGCGGACCGGCGTGTTCACCAGCGGGCTGGTATGGATTCTGCAAAAGCTCCGGATTGCTCTGTATTTCACCGGGTGCAAGCACGCGGGCGAGAATCTGGCGCAAGTCTTGAAACTCCGGCCTCCCGAACTGCCGCCCATCATTCAAATGTGCGATGCCCTCTCGCGCAACGTGCCGAAAATCGTCCAAACGCTGGTAGCTAACTGTAATGCGCACGGCCGGCGGAATTTTGTGAAGGTGACCTCGAATTTTCCTGAGCCGTGCCAATTCGTGCTGGAAACCTTCCGCGAGATTTACGGCTATGACGCAGTGGCGCGGGAACAGGGCATGTCAGCGGAGCAACGCCTCGCCTTCCACCAGGAGCACAGTAAGCCCGTCATGGAGAAACTGCACGCATGGCTCGATGCTCAGTTCAACGAAAGGCTGGTAGAACCGAACTCCGGATTGGGGCAGGCGATCTCATACTTGCTCAACCATTGGCAGAAGCTGACGCTCTTTCTCGAAAAGGCCGGCGTGCCTGTAGACAACAACATCGTGGAAAGGGCCCTAAAGAAGGCCATTCTGCATCGCAAGAACTCGCTGTTCTACAAGACCCGGAAGGGAGCGCAGATGGGAGACCTGTTCATGAGCCTGATCCACACCTGCGAGCTCAACGATGTCAATGCATTCGATTACCTCACGGAGTTGTTGCGCCACACCGAGGAGTTGCAACAGAACCCGTCGGCGTGGATGCCCTGGACCTATCGCGACACCCTGGCGCGGCTCGCCATGCTCAACGCCGCGTAATATGATGAGTCCAGCCTGGCCCAAAAGGATCCACTCCGGCCATGGTCGGGTGACACTCAGAAATGGCCGCCAAACGGGCCTTGCCAAAGGCAAAATCCGACCACGTTTTTGGCCAGGCACGGAAGTCGGCGAAAATGTTCCGCGCCGGCCTGTACGCCCGCGTTTCCACTAATGACCAGCAGACCTTGGCAATGCAGAAGCGCGCCATGCGGGAGTATGCCGCCCGGCGCGGCTGGACGATTGCGTTGCAGGTCCGGGACGTAAACTCCGGGGCGGCGCGTCGGGAAGCCCGCGAGAAACTGCTAGAGGCAGCGCGCCGCCGGGAGATCGATGTAGTGCTGGTATGGCGCCTGGACCGCTGGGGCCGATCAGTCACGGACTTGCTGACAACGCTTCAGGAACTGGAGCACCTGGGTGTCGGTTTCGTTTCCCTGACCGAGGCGCTGGATCTGACCACGCCAGCCGGGCGGGCCATGGCGGGCCTACTGGCCATCTTCGCTGAGTTCGAAAGAGAGGTACTGCGGGAACGCACCAAGGCGGGCCTGGCTCATGCACGGGAAAGCGGGAAACGGCTGGGTCGGCCGGCAACCGCGGCCATCCATGCTGCGGAAATCCGGAAACTACACCGCGCCGGCGTCAGCAAATCCGAAATTGCTCGGCGGGTGCAGGTTGGGCGCACCTCTGTACGCCGGATTTTGGGCTGACCTATTTCCTCGAGAAATCACGCCCGCAGCTGCCCTACGCACTCTCACCGAAAGCACACCGAGTTCTGTGCGCCGTCGAAGTTGGCCGAGTGGAACGAAGCGCGTTCGATCGATGAGCTCTCAACATCGATCGAGCTTCTCGTTTTGAGCTGACCTACTGGCGAAGGGACTCTTGGCGGTTCCGTCTTCTTGTGAGGTGCCGGCAAGACCTCGGTTTGGGCAATCGACAGAGAAGGCGCGCTTTGCTCGATGATGAATCGCGCTGCTGGGCGATATCGCATCATGAAATCGACGTTGGGTTGGGTGCCGGCCGGTTGGCCGCGGCTGATTAGCAGCAGGTTGGCCTGGTATCCTCGCGTTGTCGAGATCAGCAGATTCGTTTGCGCGGCCTTTTCCGTTATGGGCTTCACGAAAACGATTTGCGGCTCCCGTTCGGAGTGCTCGGCTGTGAACGAATTGGGATCACCGAGCACGACCGAGTTCACCGCATCCGGCATTCGAATAGCTGTGGCAAACCGCGGCGCCAGATACACGACCGTGACTTGTCCCTCCTGAACGGCGCGGCCCGCCACTTGCGGCCGAACCTCAGGCACCTGGGCGCTAGAAAGCAGGCACAAGCAAACCACGCCTGCCAACATTTTCAGACTCTTCATGCGTTTTCTACTCCTTTGGTTGGGTACGGGGCAGTGGTCTCGCGACCATCTGCCGGTTTCGATAAAGGCGTTGGACCTGGGAAACGTATCGGTAAACGGCCGGGTCCGCGTATGCCAGCCCACGCTTCTTGATTGGCTTCTCGCCCGCATAGTAGGCGGCTGCGACAAGCCGCAGCTCTCCTTCAAACAGGCGAATCAAGTA
>DATJXG010000070.1:0-29669 GCA_035500455.1 Terriglobales bacterium
AAACTCAACGCACTGATACCCCATCCTGGCCACGGCGCGTACCGTGACGTCGGGATCCTGCTTCAGCGCATCACGCACGGAGTAAAGTTCCAGGCCCACCGGAATCGACGATGCTGCACCGGCGCGCAACGCCCAGGGAAGCATGGCCGAGAAAGCTAGGAAAGAACGGCGCGAAACAGTCATGTGCGAATCTCCCGTGGCATCTTACTCGCCACGCGGCGGGAAATTCAAAGCGGCTTTAGATCAAAGCAACTTTAGATCGCTGTGCTCGAAGGCGCCGGCGCCCGGCTTCGCTGCGAGGATATGGGGAACGACGGCATCGGTCGATTTTGAGCGCGGCAGGACGCTCCTTCAGCCATTCATCTCACTAAAGCTTCACACCCCGCAACCGCAGCGAATTTGCAATCACCGAAACCGAGCTGAAACTCATCGCCGCCGCCGCCAATATCGGACTCAGCAGCAGCCCGAACACGGGATACAGGACTCCAGCCGCCAGAGGCACTCCCAGCGAGTTATAGATAAACGCAAAAAAAAGATTCTGCCGGATATTGCTCATGGTGGCGCGGCTGAGCTTGCGCGCCCGCACAATCCCGGCCAGATCGCCCTTCAGCAGCGTGATCCCCGCGCTCTCCATGGCAACGTCGGTTCCAGTTCCCATCGCAATGCCCACCTCGGCCTGCGCCAGCGCCGGCGCGTCATTGATTCCATCGCCCGCCATGGCCACCACGCGCCCTTCGCCCTGCAGCCGTTTCACCACTTCCGATTTCTTCTCCGGCAGAACCTCGGCTTCAAAGTCGCTGATCCCCAGTTCGCCCGCCACCGCCGCGGCCGTGCCCTTGCTGTCGCCGGTCAGCATGACGATGCGCAAACCCTCCGCCTTCAAATCGCGCAGCGCTTGCGGTGTAGAAGCTTTGATCGGATCGGAAATTCCCAGCAATCCCGCAGCCCGTCCGTCCACCGCGACGAATATCACGGTCTGCGCGCCGCGCCGAAGTTCCTCCGCTTTTTCCGCGAAGCCCGAAAACGAAATTCCGGACTCCTCAAGAAACGCCCGGCTTCCCGCCGCCGCTTCCCTGCCTTCAACCTTCCCGCGCACGCCTTTGCCCGGCGAATAGTGAAAGTCACTCGCTTCGGAGAGCTTCAGCCCGCGCTCCTTCGCGGCCGCCACCACCGCTCCCGCCAGCGGATGCTCGCTTCCCTGCTCCAGGCTCGCCGCCAGGCGCAACAGCTCGGCTTCCGCATCTTTTGACGAATCCGCCCCAGTCCCCGCAATCACCGCCACCACTCGCGGCTTCCCCTCCGTCAGGGTTCCCGTCTTGTCCACCACCAGGGTGTCAACTTTCTCCAGAATCTCCAGCGCCTCCGCGTTCTTGATCAGCACCCCGGCATGCGCGCCTCGCCCCGTACCCACCATGATCGCCATGGGCGTAGCCAATCCCAGCGCGCAAGGGCAGGCAATGATCAGCACCGCAATCGCATTCACCAGACCATGCGCCAGCCGCGGCTGCGGCCCCAGCAACGCCCAGGCCACAAATGTCACGACCGCAATCGCAATCACTGCCGGAACGAACCACGCCGCCACCCGGTCGGCCAGGCGCTGAATCGGAGCCCGGCTGCGTTGCGCGTGGCTCACCATCTGCACAATCTGCGCCAGCAGAGTTTCGCGCCCCACCCGCTCCGCCTGCATGATGAACGAGCCGGTGCTGTTCACGGTAGCGCCAATCACCCGGCTCCCGGCCTGCTTCTCCACCGGCAGCGATTCGCCGGTAATCATCGACTCGTCCACGGAACTATTCCCTTCCAGCACCAGGCCGTCCACCGGAATCTTCTCGCCCGGGCGCACCCGCAGCCGGTCGCCCGCCTGCACTTGCTCCAGAGGGATGTCCGTTTCGCCGCCGTCGCGAAGCACCCGAGCCGTCTTCGGCGCGAGATTGAGCAGCGCGCGGATGGCGGCTCCTGTACGGCTGCGTGCGCGCAGTTCCAGCACCTGGCCCAGCAGCACCAGCGTGACGATCGCTGCCGCCGCCTCGAAGTAAACCGGAAGCGCGCCGCCCTTGCTGCGGAAGGATTCAGGAAAGATCCCGGGAGCCAGTACCGCGGCCACGCTAAACAGATACGCCACTCCCGTACCCATGGCGATCAGCGTGAACATGTTGGTCGAGCGATTCACCACCGAAGCCCAGCCGCGCTGAAAGAAAGGCCAGCCGCCCCACAACACCACCGGAGTAGCCAAAAGAAATTCAATCCACGGCAGCCATCCGCCGGGAAGCGCCCGCTGCACCAACATCCCCGGCAGCATGTCAGCCATGGCAATGGCCAGAAGCGGCGCGGTCAGCGCCACTCCCACCCAGAAGCGCCGCGTCATGCTCCGCAGCTCAGGATTTTCCTCCTCCTCGGTGGTCACCGTTCGGGGCTCCAGCGTCATGCCGCAAATAGGGCAACTTCCCGGCCCCGGCCGCACGATCTGCGGATGCATCGGGCAGGTATATTCCACCCGCGTCGAGGCCACCGGCATCTCCGCTTCCAGCGACATCCCGCACTTCGGGCATGGCCCCGGAGCCGTCTTACGAATCTCCGGACACATGGGGCAGACGTAGGCCGTCTCAGGATGCACTTCCGCACGAGGCTCCGGGTGGGTATGAGACGACCCTGCCGTCTTCGCCGGCAATGGCATCACCAACCCAACCAACGGTTCGGGGGAAGGTGCCGCAGCCTTGCCGGCCGGCGCGCCGCCCAACGTCACCAGCTGCGGCGCTCGCGGCTCAAGATACTTCTCCGGGCTGGCCGCGAACTTCTGCGCGCATCCCCCGCAACAGAAGTAGTAAGTCTTTCCCGCATGCTTGTGACGATGCCGTGCGGTCGCCGGATCCACCGTCATTCCGCAAACCGGATCGTGGGCAAGATTTGCCTGTTCTGCAGAGTTCATGTCTGGTTACGCAGGTTGCTGTGAATTCCGGAGAGACTTCCGGGACGAAGCCGATGTTTGAGTGACATCCAGTCAACTATATTAGATTCAGCCCGCTTCGCTATCGATCCTGGGCCGATGTTGTATCTTGGATGGGATCCCTGAGCTAGGTAATCCCGGAAGCCGAAATCCCTTAACCCTTAACCAGGAGGCAGCAACCATGACCCAACTCGAGGTCGCATACCGCTACGGCGCCGCGCCCACAGAGTCGGCAATGCGCGCCATCGACAATGTCCGCGAAGTCTATGGCATTCGCCGCATCAGCTTTTTCAGCGCCGATCGGATCGTGCGCGTAGAATTCGACGCCTCCCGCATGAAGGAGCCGACCGTAGCCGGATTACTGCGGGGCGCCGGAATTGAGTTGCAGGGAAAGCTTTGAAAACAGGGTAGTAGCAGGCGATTGATGCTGGCAGTTGACTCGGGGGAGGGCTGACCCGTTAGCGACCTTTATTTTGGGGGGAGGGTCCGGGTCCGTCAGTGACCTTCTGCAAATAAAAGCAAGGGGCGCTCAAGAAAACCTCTGGCCGAAGTTTATTCTCGAGAGCGCCCCGTTGCGCGCCACTTCGTCTGGGCTTTCCTATTGCACCCCCCGTGCCAACCGTAAGTTACTGAAACTACAAAGGCAATGAACTACCGTGTTGAGTAGGAATTGCCAACCGCCGGGAAAGATTTACTTCCAGGGCCTTCCCTAGCAAACCACCTGCCGCTCGGCAGGCACGAAATCGGTGAAAATCTCCCGCGGCATGCCGGATTTTCGACGGGGCTCCGCGCCCTCGGCCGCCTTTCTCAGCGTCCTCGGCGATTTAGGTTTGGTTTTACATGGGGGGACGGCGAAGTCATCGCAATCCGAGGAAATTCAGACGACCGGCGCTATTTCTTAGCCAAAGCCTTCTCGCGCTTGGCCTTAGTGCCGTTCTTATCCTTATCCAGCCGCTCCAGAACCGCGGCCACGACAAGCGGCAGGCCGATCGTTGCATCCACAAACAGCTCGCCAAAACGGCCACCCTCAGCCGGCGGGACAAATTTCCCCCAAGATATCGCCTCGCTATAAGGACTTCCCGACAACCCGCCCCAAAACACAGGCTCGGGGCAAATGCGCACCCCATAATGATACCGCTTCAAGGGGACATTCTCGCCCATGCGCCGGTGCCGCAATTCAATGAACGGCCCGAACTGTTGCGACCAGTTCCGGGGCACGCCTCCGCCAATGGTAAGAATTCCCAACCGCTTCTGCCTCAATAAGGTAGCTGCGAAATGTTCAAGGTCTTCAAAAGGGTCGTAGCGCAGCTTATGCCGTCCCGACGCTTCGCGCATGCGGTTGGTCAGGGCGAAGTCGAGCCCTAGCTCAGAATCTGTAAATGCCGGCACAAACACCGGAACGCCCTGCTCGAACGCGGATTTCAATATCCCCCGCTGGCCCTTGGCAATTTTTGCCAGGTGGGCACCGATGGCGTGGTTCAGCTTGTAGGAGCAAACCGTCTCGCTGTGATCCAGTTCTTCCAGCACATGGAAGACGACCCGCTCCACGGCATCCAGGTTGCGCTCCGGTTCCAGCGTGTCATACACCCGGTTGTAGCCCTGCTCGTAAAGGTCTTCGTCCCTCACTTCGGGGTTGTAGCGGAAATGGGCGTGGCCGGTGGCCTCCACCAGTCCGTGGGCCATGAGCGCTCCGGTGGAAACAATGGCATTCACGATGCCGCGATCGATCAACTCCGCCACGACCAGGCCCTGTTTAGCCACGGTCATCGCGCCCGCCAGGGTCATCACCACAAAGCATTCTTTGTCGCGGGCCATGGCCTCCAGAACATCGGCGGCTTCGCCGACCTGGCGGCCGCTGAAGGCGGTCTTCCCCATGGCGCGCACCAGGTCGTCCACCGAGTGCACGTGGCTGAGATCCAGCGGCTCCAGCGGAATCAGTTTGTCTTCGATGGGGTCGTGCAGATGGCGATCGATGCCCGCGCCATCGTGATTGTCGTGCTTCAACGCAGCACCTCCCAAATGCAAAACCTGTGCGAAGCACTACTTTACTAGATTGCAGGAAACTCCCGCCACAAGATGAGGGCGATTTAAGCCCTTTCTTTGCGGTCTTCCTTTGCAGCCTTTGCGTTCTTTGCGGTTTAAGGATTTTTTGACCGCCAAGAGCGCAAAGTACGCAAAGGAAGCGGCGCACATTGGTTTGATATTCTATGTCCTCACGATTGGAGCTTGGTTTGCCTTCCGAGAAATTTCACGTCGGCCTGGTGCAAATGTCGGCCACCGCCGATCCGGAACAGAACCTGCAGACCGCCATGGAGCGGGTTCGCGACGCCGCCGGACGCGGCGCGCGCGTCGTCTGCCTGCCGGAACTTTTTCAGACGCAATATTTCTGCCAGCGCGAAGACGCCGCCCTCTTCGATCTGGCCGAGCCCATTCCCGGCCCCACCACCGCCAAGCTCTCCGATCTCGCCCGGGAGTTGCGCATCGTGCTGGTGGCCTCTCTATTCGAGCGGCGCGCAGCCGGCGTCTATCACAACACCGCCGTCACCTTCGACACCGATGGCTCTCTGTGCGGCCTCTACCGCAAGATGCACATCCCCGACGATCCGCTCTACTACGAAAAGTTTTACTTCACGCCCGGCGATCTCGGCTTTCGCGCCTTCGACACCGCCGCTGGACGCCTCGGCACGCTGGTCTGCTGGGACCAGTGGTATCCCGAAGGAGCGCGGCTCACGGCGCTGCAAGGGGCGAGCGTGCTTTTTTATCCCACGGCAATCGGCTGGCATCCCGCGGAGCGCGATGAGTTCGGGGCGGCGCAGCACGATGCCTGGCGCACGATTCAACGGGCACACGCCATCGCCAACGGGGTGTACGTCGCGGTGGTGAACCGCGTAGGCTTCGAAACCGGCAACATTCGCGGCAATGCCGCCACGGGCGCGGGGCTGGAGTTCTGGGGCGGATCGTTCATATGCGATCCCTTCGGCCGAGTGATGTCCGAGGCCAGCCACGATCGCGAGGAGATTATCGTCGGCGAGGTGGACTTGCGGCTGCTGGAAGAAACCCGCCGCAACTGGCCCTTCCTCCGCGACCGCCGGATTGACAGCTATGGAGCGATTACCAGCCGGCTCATCGACTAGGGATTACCGATTGGCAATTGGCGATTTTTGATTGCTGATTTTTGATTGCTGATTGTTGATTGAACGCCCTCGCCGCCGCGATAGTTTTCAATCAAAAATCAGCAATCAACAATCATCAATCGCCATTTGGCAACCGCAAATCGCCAATCAAGAACCATGCTCCCCACCTCCCGCATGCCCGCCGAATGGGAACCGCACGCCGCTACCTGGCTGGCGTGGCCGCACTACGCCGGCGACTGGCCGGGAAAGTTCGAGCCCATTCCCTGGGTGTACGCCGAGATCATTCGCCACCTGGCGCGGCATGAGCGGGTTGAACTGATCGTGAACGATGCGGCCTCCGAGAAAGCCGCACGCAAGGTTCTGGAGCAGGCGGGCGCTTTGAGCGCCAACCTGCATTTTCATCGTTGGCGCACCGACCGGGTGTGGACGCGCGACTCCGGATGCACCTTTGTGCACGCGGCGCCCGCGTCCGCGAGCCGAGGAGCTGAATTCGAGAGGCGGGGAGCCGAATTGAAGACCGGCGCGGTCAAATGGCGTTTCACCGCCTGGGCCAAGTATCCCAATTGCCACCACGACGAAAAGATCGGCAGCCTCATGGCCACTGCCGCCGGCGCCGCCGAATCCCGCCCCATGTTTCGCAAGCAGCGCGTCGTGCTCGAAGGCGGCTCGATCGACGTGAACGGCCAGGGCACGTTGCTGACGACCGAAGAATGCCTGCTCAGCAAAAAGCAGCAGCGCAATCCCGGCATGAAGCGCGCCGACTACGAAAGGATTTTCGCCGGGCACCTGGGAATCAGCAACGTGGTGTGGCTGGGCCAGGGCATCGCCGGCGACGACACCCACGGCCACGTGGACGACCTCACCCGCTTCGTGGGGCCGGATACGGTGGTGACGGTCGTCGAGCCAGATCCCAAAGACGCCAACTACGAGCCGCTGCGCGAAAATATTCGCCGCTTGCGGGCCGCGGCCGATCAGGACGGCAAACCGCTCTCCATCGTCGAGCTTCCCATGCCCGGCGCCGTCGCATTTCGCGGAAATCGGCTGCCGGCGAGCTACGCCAACTTCTACATCGCCAACGGCGTTGTGCTGGTTCCGGTGTTCAACGATCCCAATGACCGCTTTGCGCTCGATATCCTTGCGGACCTATTCCCTGATCGCGAAATTGTCGGAATCTACTGCGGCGATCTGGTGTGGGGCTTCGGAACTCTGCACTGCATGACCCAGCAGCAGCCGGCGTGACATGCGGCAAGGGGTGGTTTTCCTTTTCGATCTTCGCGTCTTTGCGTTCTTTGCGGTCAAAAGCTCTTTAACCGCAAAGGGCGCAAAGATCGCAAAGGAACCCAGGATCTCGCAGAAAGGTGCCGCGACAGTAACCGGCGAGCGGCCATAAGGGCGGCAGGCGCGGATTCAACTCTGCCGCTTGATTTCAAGGCTTTATTTTCTCCCTGGTGTGGTCGCGCCGCGGCGTCCAGGTAACCAGAGATTTGTCGTGACCCCGATTCCCGGATTGACATTCCCGCAGTTTTAGAGCAAACTCCCCTTCACATTCTCCCCTATCTGTGGCAGGGACTCTCAATTTCCAAGGAAAAGAGTCACTGACATGGGTCATTCCAGAGTTCCTACCCCTATCTCACGGCAGGTGTCTCCGCTGTCTGCTGTTTCCGCGGGATATTCCTATCCTCCAACCCCCGGATTTCTCGAAGCGCGAGCGGCCTCGGTCTTGGCTTCGCTCCGCCTGCAAATCGAGGCAGGCGCAACCGAATCGAGCGCCATCCTGGGAAATATCGCCAAAGAGGCGCAAACGCTGACCGAGGCCAGCGGCGCCGCCATCGCCCTGGGGCAAGATGACAGCGTGGTGTGCGTGGGCCGCAGCGGCGAAACCGCGCCGGAACTCGGAGTCCACCTCAGCGTGGATTCCGGCCTCTCGGGCGAGTGCCTGCGCTCCCACAAAACCTTACGCTGCGACGACACCCAGATGGATATGCGGGTGGACGCGGAAGTTTGCCTGCGCCTGGGACTCCGCTCCATCGTGGCCGTGCCCCTGCAGAGCGACTTCGGGCAGATCGGGATCGTGGAAGCTTTCTCCGTGTATCCGTTCGCCTTCAGCGACGCTCACGTGAAGGCCCTGGAAGGCCTGGCCAAACTGGTAGAGCTTGCCCAGGAGCGGCAGCGCGCCGCCCCGCCCGAGGCTGAGCCGGCGGCAGGGCTGGCTTCGTTCGAGCCGGTGCGCACACGACTGAGCGTGCTGGAACAGACCGGGATGGAGCGGCTGCGGCGCATCCTGGCAACCCACGAGAAGCCCTCACGCCGGCTGGCGGGACTGGCGCTTTCGGCGGCGGTGCTGATTTCGGCAGTGGCGTGGCGCACGCTGCATCATCCAGCTGCGGCGGCGCAACCTGTCCAGGCGGCTGTGAGCGAAGAAAGCGCGCCCGCGCAAACTTCCCCGGCGAACGTTCCTTCGGTGACTCTGGATTTCTCAACCAAGCCCAGCCCGATCACGGTGGCGATTGGCGGCGGCAGCAGGCACAGAACGCGGAAAGCCGCAGCCGACACCGGGAACGACAACGCCGATGACAACACCGACGATGTCGTGGTCCGCAATTTGTCTTCGTCTCCGCAGGCTCCGGAGCAGCCAACTGCCGCGCCCTCCGATGCTCCCTCACCCTCCGCCGCGGTGAAAGCCGCCGCAGATCAGGACCCCGCGCCTGTGGAGCCGCCGCAAATTTCGGGGCTTCGCGACCGGACGCCCGATCTGCAAAAACTCTTGCGGGCCACGGCCGAGCCGAAATTCGCGCCAGTAGTTTCGCAGATCACGCGCGGCGCGCTGCAACACCGCGTTGAACCGGCCTTCCCGGAGCAGGCGCGCAGTCTGGGATTGTTCGGCCCGGTGGTGCTGGAGGCATCGATCGACGAGAACGGCGCGGTGGAAGATGTGAAGGTGATCAGCGGGCATCCGGTGCTGGCGCGGGCGGCGATCGAGGCAGTGCGGCAGTGGCGCTACTCGCCTTCCTTGCTGAATGGCAAGCCGGTAAAGGTGAAGGCGGATATTACGGTGAGGTTCTCGCGGTAGTGAGTTGGTCTGAGGGTTCGGGTTCGTAGTTCCCGCTTCGAGGTTCCTGCTCGCAACTTTTTCTTCGGATGGCTTCGTTTCGCTTGGGCTCGGCTTCGCCTCGCTGAACGAGGCAAGCCCCGTCCCTACACGGGTAGGGATGGACACACTATTATTTTTTGTATTGCGTGGGTTGGGGGCCTTTTTCCAGCATTTCGCGGTTCCAGATGGCGCCTTCGCGGGTGTAGCTGGCCAGCTCGAAATCCTGGGTGAGTTCCAGGGCGTCCACCGGACACGCATCTTCGCACAGGCCGCAGAACATGCAGCGGCTCAAGTCATAGGTAAAAGTGGTCAGCTCTTTGCGGCGGGTCTTCTCGTTGCGGGCGCTGGTGACGACGATCAGGTGCTCGGGGCACGCCAGGGCGCAGAGGTCGCAGGCGATGCACATGGTTTCGTCGGTATCGGCATTGACGTTGAGGCGGGGCGCGCCGCGATAGCGCTCGGCCACCTGGGGCCGCTGCAGCGGATACTGCTCGGTGTAAATCTCCCGCGGATCCTGATAGCGGAAGGTAATGCTCATCCCCTTGATGAGGTCGATCAGCAGGATCTTGCGCAGAAGGCTCGTAATCTGCATATCGCGGTTAGCATACCATGGGCAATTGAATGTAGGCGCGGGCGTCCCCGCCCGTGCGGGAAGTGGCAGAAAACCTCCGGATTAAGTTGATTCTTAAACCGGGAGATTAGTGCCGCTTCCCGCACGGGCGGGACGCCCGCGCTTACAATTGCGGTCCCCCGCGGGGCGACGCCGACGCTACCTCACGCGGCTTTCGGCGTCGTTATCACCATCGGCGCTGCGGCCGGCTTTACCAGAGCCGCGGCGATCAGGCCCACCACCAGGAATCCGATCAGGCGGTCGAGCATGATTGCGCCTGTGTAATTGGCCGGAAAGCCATACCAGTTCCAGTACTCGACGTTGGTCGAGATGGCCGCCAGTATCCCCAGAACAAATACAAATCCCACGCGCCAAGCATAACCGCGGAGGCGGGGAGCCAGCGACAGCAAAAAGGCCGCCAGCAGCGCCTGCACGATGTTGAGAATGCACTCGTTCACTAGCTGGCCGGTCATCATCTGTGAAGCGCCCGAGGGGTGGTAGATCACGATGCCCCAGGGTCCGCCCGCGGCTCCCGGGTCCATTTTCTGGCTGGCCCGATCCACGTGGGGGAAGAAATAGAATCCGGGTTGGGGCGTGGTGTTGCGCAGAGCATCCACTACCGGTTGCGCCTGCGGCAGATTTTGCACTCCCACCTCGCCCAGGCCCACCACCATGTGGGAGAGCCCTCCCCACAGGAAGAGCACAATCCCGCCCACAATACCTGCTATCAGGATGCGTTTCATAAGAAGCTCCTTTCGCGCCCGATATTATCCTTCACGTGTCAAGAGTTTGCTTGAGTGGCGGCGGGGCGAAGCCCGCCCGCACACGGCCCGATACAATAACGATCGGCGATGGATATCAGGGTCAAGGCGAAGGCGGCGGAGGTTTCCTCCGACGAACTGTGGATGGAAGAAGCTCTGCGCCTGGCCCAACGGGCGCTGGAAGCGGGAGAAGTGCCGGTGGGAGCGATTGTGGTTTTTGAAGGAAAGATTGTGGGACGAGGCTGGAACCGGAACATCGGCGAGAACGATCCCACCGCACACGCGGAGGTGGTGGCGCTGCGGGAGGCAGGGAGTATCGTCGGTAACCATCGCCTGGTGGGCTGCGAACTGTTTGCTACAATTGAGCCTTGCGCGATGTGCGCCGGAGCATTGTTGCACGCGCGCGTGCAACGCCTGGTTTACGGCGCCGACGATCCCAAGGCAGGAGCGGTGCGGTCGGTGATGCGGGTGCTGGACCATCCGCAGTTGAACCACAAGGTCGAGGTTCGGGGCGGGGTGCTGGCAGGCCGCTGCGGAGAATTGCTGCAGGCGTTTTTTAGAGACCGTCGCGAGATTAGTCGTTAGCCGTGGGTCGTTAGCCGTCGGTCGTCGGTCGTTGGCCGTTCGTTGCCGAGCCGGCTACCCTAGGCCGCAATCGAGGCTCACGACCGAAAGCCAACGACCGAGGACCAAGGACTACAACCGGAGAGGTGCGTGAGCGGTTGAAACGATCCGCCTCGAAAGCGGACATACCTTAACGGGTATCGGGGGTTCGAATCCCTCCCTCTCCGCCAGACCTTTTTTCGATTGTGGGGCTTAGCCCGCATCAGTTCCACGAACTCCACACCGCCGTGTACGCTAATCTTGGCGTCCTTTGCGTTCACAATGGCGCGTTTTGCATAGCACGTGAGCCCCGAAGGCGTCTACATTATTGATTGCATGTTCGTCGCACGGGCTTGCCACCCGTAACGCCACATTGCCCGAAGCACCGAGATCAATAAGAACGAGTAAACCTGATGAGCAAACACCTTCGTTTCTCTGGAAGCAACTTCACTAAGCTGGAAGAACTTGGGCTTTCCGCGTCAACTGTGCTGCGCAGAGCCGGACTTCCTCAGACTCTTCGCGAACAGCCCCTTTCCCTGCTCAAAACTGACGAGTACTTCGCGCTCTGGCGAGCAATTGGTGACGTAAGCACGAATCCATCGATCGGACTCCAACTCGGGAACGAGAATAAGACGGAACGCTTCCACCCGATCGGGCTTGTTGCGCTTTCCTCTGAGAATTTTGGCGCTGGAATCGACCAGATGGCGCGTTACAAACAACTCACATGCCCTGAGGAAATCCTGCAAGAGAAGGATAAAGAAGAGTGGAGCATTCAATTTCACTGGCTTCTGGCTCAGGAGATCGAGCCCCCAGTGCTGATCGAGTGTGCTTTCTCCTGGGTGCTCTCAATCGCCCGGCACGGGACTGGTACTCGCATCTCTCCCCTTCGTGTCGAGTTCTTTCAACCTCGCAAGCATGTGAAGGCCATCGAGCGGCACTTTGGATGTCCTGTGATCTGTGGCGTTCCGCGGAACGCAATTATCTTCCGTGCATCGGATGCGATGAAGCCCTTTGTAACGCGCAACGCTGAGCTTCTCGGGATGCTCGCACCTCAATTTGAACAAGAACTGAAACAGGCCGACTTGGATGAGAACTTCCTAGATCGCGTCCGAATAGCGATCCAGGAAAAACTCACAGGCAAACGACCCACCATCGACGACATCGCCGATGCACTGCACATGAGTCCGCGCACTCTACAGCGGCGATTGCAGGAGGAAGGCTCCAACTTCCAGCGTGTCCTTGAAGATGCCCGGCACAATTTGGCTCGCAACTATTTAGTGAACCCAATCCTCGAACTAAATGAAGCTGCATACCTGCTCGGATATGAGGACGCCAATTCCTTCGTGCGAGCCTTTCGGACGTGGGAAGGCGTCCCGCCAGCTCGCTGGCGCGAACAGAGATTGAAAGTAGCCTCATGAGCGGAACAAGACCATACATTATCTGCCACATGGCTTCGTCGATCGATGGGAGGATCGACGGTGATGCATTGCGCAATATTATGCGGCCCGGCGAATACGAGGCGTTGCATTCGAAGCTCGGCGGCAACGCATGGATCTGTGGACGCACAACCATGCAGCAGCACTTCGCGGAAGATCAGCTATTTGTTTCGGTGACAAATACGCCCGCGGGACCTCAACCGGTGCATGTTGCTCATGGTGCGGAGTCCTACGCCATTTCAGTGGACACAGAGGGCAAGCTCAGGTGGAGAAGCAACGATCTTTCTGGCGATCACCTGATCTGCGTTGTGAGTGAGCGTGTTCCGACAGACTACCTTTCAATGCTTCGGGAGAAGGAGATTTCGTACGTTGTAGCCGGTGACTCTCGTGTTGATCTCGTCAAAGCGGTTGAACTGCTGGGCGACCACTTCGGCATCCGCACGCTGCTGCTCGAAGGCGGAGGTCACATCAACGGCGCTTTTCTCCAAGCTGGGCTTGTCGATGAACTGAGCCTGTTGCTGCTCCCGGGAATAGATGGTCGTCACGACATCGCTTCGGTGTTCGATGGCATCGATCCCGCGAGTCACACTGCCGTTTCTCTCAGTCTGAGGTCTGTAGAGCAGCGTGAAGGCGATGCTCTCTGGATTCGGTACGACGTTGTGAAACGCTGAGAGACGCCATTCTGCCCGCGCGGGCTTTCCCATCTGCGCAAGTGGAATTCGTCGAGTTTATTCCTCCCTGAATTGCGTTTTGGAGACCAAGACGCGGAATCTCCGTTTGGCGCCTTCTGCATGCACTATGGCGTTATCTGCATATCGTCGAGGCAGCGGAAAGCCTAGATTAAGTCATGTGGGCGAGGTAAAAAACTCCCGACGCCGGTTCAGATCGCCCTGGCGTGGCTGCTGGCGCAGAAGCCTCGGGTCGTGCCCATCCCCGGCATGGACAAGGTGGAGTACATCGACGACAACCTGAAATTTCTCGACGTTGAACTTACAGCCGAAGATCTTCGGGAGATCGATGAACAGATGTCCAGGATCAACCTGCAGGGTGCAAGGCTCAACGAGGGCCTGCTCTCAATGTCAGAGAAGTAAGCCAGTCCAATTCTTAAAGAGATAGGAGTCATCAATGCAGAAACGCAAATTAGCAAAAAGCAAACTAGAAGTATCCGCGATCGGTCTTGGCTGCATGGGTCTGAGCTTCGGCTATGGTCCAGCCGTAGACAAACAGCAAGGCATTTCGCTGATTCGTGCCGCGGTAGAACGCGGCGTAACATTCTTCGACACCGCCGAAGTTTACGGACCTTACGCGAATGAGGAAATGGTGGGCGAGGCGCTCGCACCGTTGCGCGACCAGGTCGTGATCGCCACGAAGTTCGGCTTCAACATCGTCGAGGGAAAACAGTCTGGGCTTAATAGTCGGCCAGAACACATCAAAGAAGTCGCCGAAGCCTCCCTCAAGCGCCTCAAGACCGATCGGATCGATCTCTTCTACCAGCACCGCGTAGACCCCGACGTTCCGATGGAAGACGTCGCGGGAGCGGTGAAGGACCTGATTCGGCAAGGCAAGGTAAAACACTTCGGCCTGTCTGAAGCAGGCGTCGCATCGATTCGTCGTGCGCACGCAGTGCAGCCCGTCGCCGCCCTACAAAGCGAATATTCCCTATTCTGGAGGGAGCCTGAGCAGGAAATAATTCCCACGCTCGAAGAACTCGGCATTGGATTCGTCCCCTTTAGCCCGCTGGGAAAGGGCTTCCTCACCGGCGCGATCAGCAAGGATACTCAGTTCGACAAGAACGATTTTCGTAACATCGTTCCTCGTTTCTCGCCAGAGAATCGCGAAGCGAATCGGGTGTTAGTAGATCTCGTCGAGGAGTTCGCAAAGCAAAAGAAAGCGACGCCCGCCCAGATCGCGCTTGCTTGGCTGCTTGCCCAGAAGCCTTGGATCGTCCCGATCCCAGGCACGACGAAATTGCACCGGCTTGAGGAGAATATAGGCGCCGCGAGCGTCACCCTGACGGCAGCTGATGTTCGGCAGTTGGATGAGGCAACGTCAAAGCTTGAACTGCATGGTGCTCGTTACCCCGAACATCTTCAGAAACTGGTGGGCCGATAATCGATGACAGGCTGCGGTTGTGATGACGGCAGCCTGGAAAGGCCAGGGAAATGAAAGGGACTATTCTTTACGGTCCGCGTGACATTCGCTTCGAAGAGCGAGACGACCCCAAGATCCTCCAACCAACGGACGCAATCATAAGGCTCGCAGCTACATGCGTGTGCGGCTCCGACTTGTGGCCTTATCGAGGCATTCAGCCGGTTGCCGAGCCCCAGGCCATGGGACACGAATATTGCGGTGTCGTCGAGGAGGTCGGCAGCGCGGTAAAGACCGTGAAGCGTGGCCAATTTGTCATCGGGTCATTCTGCATCTCAGACAACACCTGTCCCAACTGTCGCGCCGGGTACCAGTCCGGATGTCAACATCTGGAATTCATGACCGGAGCGCAGGCGCCGTATGGTCGAGTCCCACTCGCTGACGGCACTCTTGTCGCCACGCAAGAAAAGCCGTCTGACAATCTAATTCCCAATCTTCTTGCCGTTTCCGATGTGCTCGGGACCGGGTGGTTCGCGGCTGACGCAGCAAATGTAAAACCCGGATCGACAGTCGTTGTTGTAGGCGATGGAGCGGTCGGCTTGCTCGGCGTACTTTCGGCGAAGCAAATGGGAGCGGAGAGGATCATCGCAATGAGCCGTCACGCGTCGCGGCAGAAGCTGG
The DNA here is from genome assembly GCA_035500455.1 of Terriglobales bacterium. GTDB lineage: Bacteria > Acidobacteriota > Terriglobia > Terriglobales > Acidobacteriaceae > DATJXG01. Next base: position 15,349 of record DATJXG010000070.1, read on the forward strand.
CGAAAGAGTTCGGAGCGACGGACATCGTCACCGAGCGTGGAGATGACGGCGTAGCTCGGATCAAGGAAATGACCAAAGGCATCGGCGCGCACTCGGTGCTCGAATGCGTCGGCACCTTGGAATCGATGATGCAGGCCATTCGCTCCACGCGTCCGGGTGGCTCGATCGGCTACGTCGGCGTCCCCCATGACGCCCACCTTGACCTTCAACCGGTATTCTTTACGCTCGTCCGACTCCACGGTGGTCCTGCTCCCGTGCGGCGCTACCTGCCGAATCTGATCAAGCTCGTGCTCGACGGCAAGATCAACCCCGGCAAGGTATTCGATCTCACGCTACCTCTCGACCAAGTAGCAGAGGGATACCGAGCCATGGACGAGCGGCGCGCAATTAAGACGCTGCTGCGGCCGTAATCGGGCAAAGAGGAAAAAGATCATGGCTCCAAACGAACGAGCGGTTAAGAACCACGAACAACTATTTCCCAATCATGTTTCGACGCTGGCAGTCACGGACCCCGAACTGATCGAGACGTTCGACAACTTTGCATTTGACGAGGTACTTCGGGAGAGCAAGCTGGACGTTAAAACGCGGCTGATGATCCAGCTTGCAGCGATCATCGCGTGTCAGGCGGTAAAAGAATATCGTGTCATGCTCGGAGCGGCGCTGAATGTCGGTGTCACCCCGATCGAGGCTAAAGAAATCTTGTACCAGTCGGTACCCTATGTGGGCCTGGCCAAGGTGTTCGATTTCCTGCACGCAACCAACGATGTGCTGAAGGATCGCGGTGTCGTGCTACCGCTGCCGCCTCAGTCCACGACCACGCCCGAGAACCGTATGGAGAAGGGCCTTGCGGTCCAGAAGCAGATCATCGGCAATGAGGCCGTCGAAAAGCTGTACGCAAATGCACAGCCAGACCAGATGCACATCCAGCGATTCTTATCCGCCAACTGCTTCGGCGACAACTACACGCGTAACGGCATCGATATCGGCACCCGCGAGTTGCTCACCCTCAGCATGCTGGCATCGCTTGGTGGATGCGACCCACAGGTCAAAGGGCATGTCGCCGCGAACCTGAACGTCGGCAACGACCGAACTCGTCTGATCGATGTCGTAACGCAGCTGCTTCCGTTTATCGGGTACCCGCGCACCTTAAACACGCTGCGGGCGATCGGTGAGGTTACCGCCGCGAACGCTGCTCCGAACAAGAAGGAGACACGATGACAAATCGTAAGTTGAATGTGTTGGCAGTGGGCGCCACAGGTAGCATCGGAAGCCTTGTCGTTGAAGAAGCAATGCGCCAAGGGCATGCAGTGCGCGCACTGGTGCGCAACGCTTCGAAAGCTCGTCAACTTCCGCGTGAGGTCAAAAGTGTCGTTGGTGATCTGACACGACCGGAAACCCTTTCTGCCGCAGTGGACGGTATCGACGCGATCGTCTTCACTCATGGCTCCGATGGCGGAGGAAAGGCAGGTTCTGAGTCGGTAGACTACGGGGGCGTTCGCAACATCCTGGCCGCGCTCGGATCGCGCAAGGTACGCATCGCCCTCATGACCGCGATCGGGGTTACGAATCGAAATAGCTCATACAACCAATCCACCGAGGCGCATGACTGGAAGCGGCGATCTGAACAGCTCGTGCGTGCCAGCGGAATGCCTTGCACGATCGTTCGACCTGGTTGGTTCGATTACAACGGCCCGGACGAGCATAAGCTGGTGCTCCTGCAGGGAGACAAGCGCCAATCAGGCACGCCGAAGGATGGAGCCATTGCCCGCCGGCAGCTTGCCGAAGTGCTGGTGCGAAGCCTGAGCTCGGATGCGGCGGTGCGCAAGACCTTCGAACTCGTCTCCACAAAAGGTGCGCCGCAGGAGGATTTCGACACATTGTTCGGCAGCCTGGAACCTGATCCCCCGGGCGCGCTCAACGGCGTGCATGACATGGCCAACATGCCGCTGGAGCAGGAACCCAAACGAGTACGGGACGACCTGGAAGCTGTGCAGACGCACTCATCTGACGCAGCTTAAGGCAGCGCGGGGTCCAGTCTCATCATCAGCACAGGACGAAAGGAAAGAGTTATGGAAGTGATCGTTGTCATCGGAGCCGGCCAGATCGGTCAAGCCATCGCGCGTCGCGTTGGCGTCGGTAAGCACGTCATCCTGGCAGACATGCGCCCGGAGAACTCCGCAGGCCGAATGCAGGCCCGGGCGTCCCCGCCCTGCGGGGAGGGTTCGATTGCTGATTGTTGATTGCTGATTCTTTGATTGAAAGCCATCCGGCAGCGAGGACGTTCAATCAACAATCAAAAATCAGCAATCAAAAATCGCGAGTCGAACGCCCCGCGCGGGCGTCCCGCCCGCACCTACATTAGTCGTAGTAATGCTCCATCAACTCGGATTGCCATTGCGGTTGGCGGACTTTGCTGGAATCTGGTATGAACTCGCGGACGTGGGGCTTGATGTCGAGCACGGGCGTGCCGTCGATGGCGTCGAGGGCTTTGACTTTTATCGTCAGGCCGCTTACTTCCAGCAGCTCGCAGATGGAAACTCCCAGGCGGTTGGGACGATTCTTCTTGCGCTGGGCGAAGATTCCTACGATTGGCCAGTTAGGATTTCCGCGAGGGTGAGCGGCGCCACGCAGGGCAGTCTCTTCCTGAATCCGGTGGAAGTGGAATACGACTACCAGGTGAGAAAAATCAGCCAGGCCGCTCAGGGCTTCGGGGCCGAACTGGGTGTTGTCCAGTTCGATGGTTGAGATTACGTTGCCCCAGAAGTCGTCGATGACGTCGGTTCTGGGGGAGCGCACGACTCCGATGGGCCGCAGAAGTACTGGTTCCATGGCGGAATCGTATCACCGGCGGGGCCGGGCTTCTTGTCGGCCGGTCTGCTCGGCGCTTTCGGCAATAACCCCCAATCCTAAAAACGCCGAAACCGCCGAGAACACCCCGCTGAGGCCGCGGAGTCTCTCGCAGCGGCCGACTAGCAGCACGCTATCTGTGTTTCAGGATTCGCTCCACCTGCTGGGTGTGGTTGAGGTCGTGGCCGGCCAGCATGCGTACCGTGTGCTCGATGGTCTCGATGCCGCGCTCGGCGTGAACTCCGTGGTGCTTCCACTGATCGGGAGTGAGCGATTTCAGAAGCCGGAGATTGCCTTCACGCAGCACGCGGAACTGTTCCAACGATTTGCGGGGATCGCGCTTGTCGTAGTGGCCGCTCTTGACCCAGACGTCCTGGTCGAAGGCTGCGATGGGCGTTCCCGGCGATCCCAGAATCAGACGCATGCGGAAGCCGCCGACGATCTCGGTCTCCGAAAGATGCGCAAGAATTTCGTTCACCGACCACTTCTCCGGCGCGGGGCGCTTGCGCAGTCTTGCGGTGGGTACGCCTTGGATGAGGCGCGCGAGCTTTTTCGGTGTCGCCTCCCACACCTGCAACGGCTTCTTCCCTTCAATGAACCCCAGCATGCGCTGGATATATTGCTGCGGCGTCTCGTTCATGACTTCCTCTCCCCTGGAGATATTGTCAGCAGTTTATCGATCTTTTCCCGCTCGCGCCACGGCCGGTTTTCTTTGCGTTCTTTGCTTCTTTGCGTCCTTTGCGATCTTTGCGGTGAAACGCTTTTTTAACCGCAAAAAGCGCAAAGGTCGCAAAGAAAAAGAGAAACTGACAAAACAATGGGGCGCTGTGTGCGCCCCGTTGCTTTCCCGCTACCGAGTTGATTCAGCCCTCGAACTTAGCGGCGTGGGCCAAAGCCGCCGTGGAAATCGCTGTGGAATCCGAAGCCTCGTGCCTGCGGCGCCATGGTGCGCGGCGGAGGCACCGCCCGGAATCCATGTCCTGCGCGCGGACCAACGTATCCATGAGCGATCACTCCCGGCCGATAGTACGGGCCGAAGTTGTGATAGTAGTGGCCGCCGTAGAGAAACGGGCTGCGGTACACCACCAGCGGCGAGTAGAATCCCCAACCGAACGGGCTGTAGAAGATTCCATCGGCCGGAATGAAAGTATAGGCGCTGAACCACGGATCCCAATACCATCCAGTGCCATACCATCCCGGACCATACCAGCCGTTCACGAAGTAAGTGCGGGCAGCGTCGGCGTTAGCCTCCGCGAGATAAGAAGAACGCAGGCTGCTCCAGCGATACAGATCGTCCGAGGTGTATGCGTCCTTGTCGAACTTCTCGGCTTTCAGCTTGCCGGTTTCATTGAGCGCCAGTTCGTGCCCGCCCTTGACCTTCACGGTGCTGTCGCCGTCCTGCACTCGCGCCTCGCCGTCAAATACCCGGACGACGCCCTGGTTGGCGTCAAAGGAGTAAATCCCCTTCTTGAGCAGTTGGGTGGTAGCGCCATCCACCCGGATGCGGAGATCATTCTCGGGATGGATCTCAGCCACTTCCACCATGGCGCGGCCCTTCTGCAGCCCCACTTCCGTGTAGGTGATGCTGGGTGAGAGCATCTTGGCGGAGCTGTTGTCGTCCAGCCGCAAAAATACGCCCGGCGTCAGGAGAACTTCCGCCTTGCCGTTGTCGGTGGCGATCGACTGGCCAGTCTGTAACGTGGTTGACCCGATGGAATTCGAGCCGAGGGTCTGATCGCCGATCGTCGCCTGGCCCTCCACGTAGTTCAGCGTTCCTGGTAGCGGTGAATTCGCGCCGCGGGTATCTGCCAATGCACCCGGCACGGATAGAATCGCTGCCAGGACCAAGCTTCCCAATGCTTGCAACCTAGACAGCTTCATGGTTTTCTTAGCCTCTAGTTATTGGATGAAATCGGGCGGGAGGAAGATGCGCAACGGAAATCCTTGCAGCCGCTTGATTTGGCGCGGGTTTTGAAGGAATCGCCCGTTGACAAAACTATACAATCCGGCCGCTGCCGGCTTTAGAGATCGATGCGCTGTTCGGTGTGGCGGCTCACGTACCAGCAGGGATTGTCGCCGAAGTGGGGAAAGATGGAGTGCACACAGGTGACGTCTTGGGTGCCGGCGGGATCGAATTCGACTTTGTTGGCTTTCTTGGCGATGGCGTAATAGCTGTAAACCGTGATTTTGCCGAACTGCTCGCGGTGATGGGGAATTCGGAAGCGGAGGGAAAGATAGTCGCCGGCGTAAAGCAGCGCGAGAGCGGCCAACAGAGAAGCCACGGAGATGGCGAGAATACGCTTCACCGCTAAGCATTCTAGCTGGAGCGCCGGGTTTTGGTTACTTTGCGTTCTTTGCGGTTGGAAACTTTGCGGCGGTGGCCACGAACGCAAACTTAACCGCAAAGATCGCAAAGGTCGCAAAGAAAACCTCTTGCCGCAGCTTGACTTCCGGCTTCGTGGCCTGCAACATTCCGGGCATGAATCTTTGGACTCGCTTTCTACCTGCCGCTTTGCTACTAGGGATGGCACTTTCACCGAATCCTGCCCGGGCACAGGATGTGAAGCGTCCGCCGATCGTGGGCGTGGCGCACATCGGGCTGAACACCGCTGACATCGAGGCTTCGCGCAGGTTCTACACCGGAATGCTTGGCTTCGCCGAGCCTTTCAGTCTCAAGAAGCCCGACGGCAGTCTGGACCTCACCTATTTCAAGATCAACGATCACCAGTTCATCGAGGTCTTCCCTGATCTGAAAGATCCGAAGCAGGACCGGCTGAACCACATCGCGTTCGAAACCACCGACGCCGAGCAACTGCGTGCTTACCTGGCCAGCAAGGGAGTGAAAGTTCCCGAGAAGCTCGCTCCCATGCGCGACGGCAACCGCGGCTTCGAGATCCGCGATCCCGATAATCATCTGGTGGAGTTCGTGCAGTTCATGCCGGGCTCGCTGCATTCGCGCGACTTCGGGAAGCATCTGCCGGATACGCGCATTTCGCAGCGCATGATCCACGTGGGAGTGACCGTGAAAGACCGGGCGGCGGCGGACCGCTTCTACAGAGATATTTTGGGCTTCAAAGACATCTGGCATGGCGGCATGAAAGACAATCGCGTGGATTGGGTGGACATGCGCGTACCCGAGGGCACCGACTGGCTGGAGTACATGCTGAACGTGAACAATCCTGACGTGGGCACGCTGGGGGTGATGCACCACATGGCGCTGGGCGTGCCCAGCTGCAAGGCGGGATATGAAATTGTGCTGAAGCGGGGATTCAAAGGCGAGCCGCCGAAGATCGGGCGTGACGGAAAGTGGCAGCTCAATTTGTACGATCCCGACCAGACGCGTGTCGAACTGATGGAGCCGAAGCCGGTGCAAAAGCCCTGCTGCTCGCCGATTCTGCAGTAGAGCGTGGTGCGCGTGCCCGCGGGCGCGGGAAGCATTCGTGGCTGGCGTTCTCGCGCCGATGTCATCCCGAGCAACTCGTCATCCCAGGCAATTTGTCATCCCCAGCGCAGCGAGGGATCTACGTGTTTGCCTGCAGCGGCCTCTGCACCGCGGGAGGCAAGAACCCAGATCCCTCGCTACGCTCGGGATGACATGCCTGTGGCGCATGACCCAAAGACCTCAAGACGCCGAGAGCGCCGAGAACGGTCCTCGACGGCTAGTCGCCGGCGCTGCCTTTATCCAGGAACCACAGCAGGTCGCCATCGGTGGGGCGGACGCGTTGAGCGGGGAGGCCTGCCGTAGGGTCGGAGAGAATCTGTTTTACGATTGCAGCTTTGCCGGCGCCGCTGGCCAGGAACATCACGCAGGCGGCGTGATTCAGCACGGGGAAGGTAAAGGTGATCCGGTTGGTGTGGAATTTTTCCACCCAGTTGGCTACCACCAGGCGCTGCGTTTCCTCCATGGCGGCGCTGCCGGGAAACAGCGATGCCACGTGGCCTTCGGGGCCAAGGCCGAGCAGGATGAGGTCGAAACGGGGAAATTCTCCGGGCTTCAATCCGAAGAAAGTTGTAATCACGCGCTCGTAGTCGAGGGCGGCGCGGGCCGCGTCGGAATCTTCAGCTTTAATTCGAAAAACATTCGCCGGCCGCGCGGGGATCTTCGCCAGCAGCGCTTCGTGAGCCATGCGGTAGTTGCTCTCAGGATTGTCGGGAGGAACGTGCCGCTCGTCTCCCCAGAAAAAAAATGTTTTGTCCCAGGGGACGGAAGAAAATGCGCTGGTGGCCAGCAGGCTGAACATGCCCTTGGGCGTGGAGCCGCCGGAAAGCGCAACCGCAAAACGTCCGCTCTGCTTCACGGCCGCGGTAGCGCGCGCGGCAAACTCCTCGGCCGCGGCCTGAAACAGCGCGCCGGCAGAATCCAGCACCCGCACTCGGGGTTGGGCGGTCAGGCCGGCGGCGCTCATGCGCGCGACCTCACTACCGCGCAGCGGGCGGCGCCGAGCAGCGCCAGGCGGTCATTAGTAATCACTTTCACGGGAATTTTCTCCAGCACCGGCCGCAGGCGGCCTTTATCGAGGAATGCGTTCACGAAGGCGGGCTGCGAGAGGTGAGGAAGAATTTTGGGCGCGATGCCGCCGGCCAGGAAGACGCCGCCAGTGGCCATCATGCGCAAGGCCAGGTTGCCGGCTTCCGCGCCATAGACGGAAACAAAAATCTGCAGCGCCTGCGCGCTCATGCCGCAGATTTCATCGTCGGCGGCGCGGGTGATGGCGGCCGCGGGGTCGGACTGTTCCATCTCCTCGGTCAGCCACTCCGGCGCGGTGCCGCGATTGGTGTCGCGCAGAAAGCGGAACACGTTGACCAGCCCCGGCCCGGAAAGCACGCGTTCATAGCTGACGTGCCCGAACTTCGTGCAGAGATAACGGAACAGCGCAACTTCCAGATCATTGCGCGGAGCGAAGTCGGCGTGCCCGCCTTCAGAAGCGATGATGCGCGACTGCACCCCGTCAGACCAGATGCCGGCTTCGCCCAGTCCGGTGCCGGCCGCGATCACCGCCTGATTGCCGAAAACCTCGCCCGTGACCTGGTTGAGAGGATAGGCATCGCCCGGATTGAGCGCGGCGATGCCCCAGGCGCTGGCTTCAAGATCATTGATCAGGATGGCCTTGGCTACCTGCAGCTCTTTGGCCATCACCTGCGAATCGATCACCCAGGGAAGGTTGGAGGTAGAAACGCGGCCGTTGCGCACGGGGCCGGCGATGCCGAAGCAGGCAGCTTCGGGATGCACGCCCACACTCTGCACGAACTTGGTGACGATTTCGTCCAGGCCGGCATAGTCGCGGCTGGGAAAGACGGAAGCGGGGCCCAGGCGGAAATGTCCATCGGCAAATTCGAAAAATGCCAGCCGGGTGTGCGTTCCCCCGATGTCGCCAGCCAGAATCATTTTTCGAAGTTCCTCCAGCTGCGGCCGTCGCGTTCCAGCAGGTCGTCGGCTTCCCTCGGCCCCCAGGAGCCGGAGGGATAGTTAGGAAAGTTACGCGGCGGCAGAGCTTTCCAAACGTCGAGTACCGGGCTGACTACACACCAGCCGGCTTCCACCATGTCATCGCGCTGGAACAGGGTCTGGTCGCCGATCATGCAATCGTGCAGCAGCCGCTCGTAGCCGGTGCTGGGCTGCTGCCCGAAGTAGTCGGCGTATTCGAAGTTCATATCCACCGCGCCCAGCTGCATCGAGGGGCCGGGAACTTTCGCGGCGAAACGCAGCGAGATGCCTTCCTCCGGCTGGATGTGCAGCACCAGTTGGTTCGGCATCAGCGTGGCGACCGAAGTGTCGCGGAAAAGCACGAAGGGCGCCTGGCGAAATTGAATCACGATGTGGGTGTTCTGTGCCCCCAGCCGCTTGCCGGTGCGAAGATAGAACGGAACCCCCGCCCAGCGCCAGTTGTCGATGGCCAGCTTCATGGCCACAAAAGTTTCGGTGCGCGATTCGGGATCGACTTTATCTTCGGAGCGGTAGCCGGGAACGTGGCGGCCTTCTTCAGTGCCTTCGCCATACTGGCCGCGTACGGTTTCGCTGAGAACATCTTCAGAGCTGAAGGGCTGGATGGCGTGCAGAATTTTTGCCTGCTCATCGCGCACGGCGTTGGCCTTGAAGGAAACCGGCGGCTCCATGGCGGTGAGGCTGATGAGCTGCATCATGTGGTTGGGCACCATGTCGCGCAGAGCGCCGGCAGTGTCGTAGTAGCCGCCGCGAGTCTCGACGCCCACGGTCTCAGAAACCGAAATCTGCACGTGGTCCACGTAGCGGCGGTTCCAGATGGGCTCGAAGATTCCGTTGGCGAAGCGAAAGGCCAAAATGTTCTGGACGGTTTCTTTGCCGAGGTAGTGGTCGATGCGGTAAATCTGCTTTTCTGTGGCGAAGCGCAGCAACTGCTTGTTAAGGGTGCGGGCGGAGTCGATGTCGTGGCCGAAGGGCTTTTCGATGATCACCCGGCGCCAGTGCTGATTATTTTCCTCCATCAGGCCGGCGGCCGAGAGTTGTTCCACGATCGGCCCGAAGAAATCGGGTCCTGTGGCGAGATAAAAGAAATAATTTCCGTGGGTGGAGTGGTCTTTGTCGATCTGCTCAAGAAGGTCCTTCAGCTTCGGGTACACGCTCTTGTCGTTGAACTCGGCAGTCACGTAGTGAATGCGGCGCAGGAACCACTCCCACAGATCGGACTTCACCTCTTCGGTGGCGAATTCCTTCATGTCGTTGGAGACCCGGGTGCGGAAGTCTTCGGTGGACATGGGATTGTGGGCCACCCCGATGATGGCGAACTCGCGGGAGAGCAGATCGTGGCTCGCCAGGTTGTAAAGCGCGGGAAACAGCTTGCGCCGCGTGAGGTCCCCGGCGGCGCCGAAGATCACCATCACACAGGGATCGGCCACGCGCGCAGCCCGTTTCGGCATGGTACCTGGCATTGCCTCAGTAGTTATGGCCATAACTGCGTCTCTCCCGGGAAATGAATTTTAGGCGCTTTTCTTGGCGGCCGCAGGTTCCACGTGGCCGCCGAATTTCTGCCGCATGGCAGACAGAACTCTCTCCGCAAAGGTATGCTCCTGCCGCGAACGAAAGCGGGTGAACAGCGCGGCGGAGAGCACGTCCACGGGCACGGCCTCATCGATGGCGGCCTGGATGGTCCAGCGGCCTTCGCCGGAATCCTGCACGAAGCCGGAATACTCGGAAAGCGTAGGATTTTCCGCCAGGGCGATCGCCGTGAGATCGAGCAGCCAGGAACTGATCACGCTGCCGCGCCGCCAGACTTCGGCGATGTCCGCCAGGTTCAGATCGTAGCGGTAATCTTCCGCCAGCTCTTTGCTGGTCGCGTTGCGGAAAATATCCAAGCCCTCGGCATAAGCCTGCATGATTCCGTACTCAATGCCGTTGTGCACCATCTTCACGAAGTGCCCGGCGCCGGAGGGGCCGCAGTAGATGTAACCCTCTTCGCTGGTGCCAGGAAGTTTTTCGCGGCCAGGAGTGCGGGGAATGTCGCCGCGGCCGGGAGCCAGCGTCTTGAAGATAGGATCGAGCTGCTGCACCACTTCTTTGGGCCCGCCGAGCATCATGCAGTAGCCGCGCTCCAGCCCCCAGACGCCGCCGCTGGTGCCCACATCCACGTAGTGAATGCCCCTTTCCTTGAGCTGCTTGGAGCGGCGGACGTCATCTTTGAAGAAGGAGTTTCCGCCGTCGATCATGACGTCACCGGGCTGCATGCGCTGCGCCAGCGCCTGCACCGTCTGCTCGGTCGGGCCACCGGCCGGAACCATAAGCCAGGCCACGCGCGGCTTTCCCAGCTTGCTGACGAAATCGTCGAGGGATGCGGAGGCGATGGCGCCTTCGCCGGCGATGTGCTTCACATTGTCAGCGCTCAGGTCCGTGACTACCACTTCGTGACCGCCGCGCATCAGGCGGCGCGTCATGTTGGCGCCCATTTTTCCCAGCCCGACCATTCCCAGCCGCATCGTTCGCTCCTGTAGCGCCGGCGTCCCGCCGGCATTTTGCCACCGTTAAGGTTGCCGGCGAGATGCCGGCGCTACGGCTAAAGCACCTTGCGAAAAACATCCGCCAGTTTCGACAAGTCCGATTTGACGTCTTTGCCCAGGTGAATCCTCAGCGCGCGCCGACCGCGGTCCGCCAGCACCTGGAAGTCTCCCCGGGCCTGCGCGGCCTTGACGGTGCCGAAAGTATATTTCTGCCCGGGCACGGGCAGGTCGGCGGCGTCATCGCAGGTGATCTGCAGGAACACTCCGGAATTCGGCCCGCCCTTGTAGGCCTGGCCGGTGGAGTGCAGGAAGCGCGGCCCGAATCCCAGGCAGGTTGCGACCTTCTTCTTGTCCCGGACCTGGGTGCGAATGTTCTGCAATTGCTCCTGGTGCGCCGAATTCATTTCCACGTAGGCGAGCACCGCGAAGTAGTCGCCGTCATGAATGCGACCGAGGTGCGCCCTGAGGTAGCCAAGCAGCGATTTGTCGTTCCCCGCGGCTTTTGCCAGCGCTTCCGCATTCTTCGGATCGGTGAACAGCTTGACGCCGCCATCCTCCAGGACCGGCGATTCCGCGGGCAGCGAGCCCTTGGCTTCGTATTCCGAGGTCAATGCGCGAGTGGCGATTTTGCTGGCCTCGACGTCCGGCTGGTTGAACGGGTTGATGCCGATGATCGAACCCGCCACCGCAGTGGCGATTTCCCAGCGGAAGAATTCCTGGCCAAGGTTGTAGAGATCGGTCACGGCGATGCGCACCACGGGATGGCCGGCGGCTTCCAAAGCCGCGACTTGCTTGTCCTGGGCAGCGTCGGGGGCGGATTCCAGCCGCAGATAAGCGAACACGCGATCTTTTCCGTAGGCTTCGGGAGCTGCCAGCGGCTCGCGGTCCACGGGAATAATTCCCTTCCCTTGCTTGCCGGTGGATTCCGCCAGCAACTGCTCCAGCCACGCGCCGAGGTCGGAAATTCCCGGCGAGGTAACGATGGTGAGCTTGTCGCGCCCGGCGTTCGCGGCCGTGCCCAGCACAATGCCGAGAATGACCCCCGGGTTCTGCGCTACGGGAATGCTGGCCGCGCAGGCATCCACCATCTTCTGCGTCTGCTGCAGGAATTTGCCGGTATCGAGGCCCATGAGGGCGGCGGGTACGATGCCGAAGTCGGAGAGGGCCGAGTATCGTCCGCCAATGCTGGCAACGCCGTCGCAGATCGCGCGAAAACCGTCAGTTTTGGCAACTTCGCGAAGCTTGGAGCCGGGATCGGTGACCGCGATGAAACGGCTGCCGGCTTTTTCCGCGCCCACCGCCTGCTTCACGCGCTCATAGAAGTATTGCTTGAAGATATTGGGCTCGAGCGTGGTGCCGGACTTGCTGGAAACTACAAAAAGAGTTTTGGCGAGGTCGATCTGCTTCTCGAACGCCTTAATCTGCGCGGGATCGGTGGAGTCGAGCACGTGCAGCCGCGGAAAGCCCTCGATCTTGCCGAAGGTCTTGGCCAGCACTTCCGGGCACAGGCTGGAGCCGCCCATGCCGAGCACCAGAACATCACTGAAGCCGCCGCTTTTGCCTTCCTGCGCCAGCTTCTGGAACTCCTGGTTCTGGGCAAGTTGCTGCTCGGTGATGTCCAGCCAGCCCAGCCACTTGCCTTCGTCCGAATTCGTCCAGACGGCGGGATCGCGCTGCCACAGCCCGCGAACGCTGCCCTTCGCGCGCCAGTCGCTGGTCGCAGTCTTGATGGCGTCCGCTTGTGATTCCGGCACTTTGTACGAGTGCGGATTGACTTTCGCGGGAGCGTCAACCTTGGCGCGCTTCTCCACCACATCCAGAAGCTGGTCGAAGGCCTCGGCGAACAGGCGCACGCCGTCATCGGTCAGCTTGTCGGTAACTTCCTTCATGGAGATGCCAGCGGCGGCGAGGGACTGCATGGTCTGCTTCGCGGCTTCGATGTTCTCGGTGAGGCTGGCGCGGGGAACGCCGTGGTCGCGGAAGGCGTCAAAGGTGGCCGGCGGAATGGTGTCCACCGTGTCCGGCCCGATCAACTCTTCCACGTACATCACGTCGCTGTACTTCGGGTTCTTGGTACTGGTGCTGGCCCACAGCACGCGCTGCACCCGCGCGCCTTTGGCGGCCAGGGCCTTCCAGCGGGCGTCGCCGAAAATTTCCAGATAGCTCTGGTAGGCCAGCTTGCCGTTGGCGATGGCGACTTTGCCTTCGATGCCCCTGAGTTGTTCCTGCTCGCGGGAGTCCTTGGAAGACTTCAGGCGGGTCTCGATGATCTTATCCACCGCCGAATCGATGCGGCTGATGAAGAAGCTGGCGACGCTTGCGATCCGGCTGACATCGCCGCCGTTGGTGGCAAGCTTCTCGACACCCGCGATGTACGCGCGCGCCACATCTTCGTACACATGCTGCGAAAAGAGCAGCGTCACATTGATGTTGATGCCCTCGCTGATGAGCTGCTGAAAGGCCGGAATTCCCTCTACCGTGCCGGGAACTTTGATCATGATGTTCGGCCGGCCTACGGTTTTCCAAAGGCGGCGCGCTTCTTTTAACGTACCCTGCGTATCGCGCGCGAGATAGGGCGAAACTTCCAGGCTGACGTAGCCGTCGTAAGCTTTGCTGCTGTCGTAAACGCCGCGAAGGGCGTCGGCCGCGTCCTGAATGTCGCGGATTGCCAGGGCTTCGTAGCGCGACTTGGCGTCCAGGCTGTTATCTTTCTCGAGCTTGTTCAGCAGGTCATCGTAGTAATTGCCGCCGGAGATCGCTTTCTCGAAGATCGCGGGATTCGAGGTCATGCCCCGCAGGCCATCTTCCTCGATGAGGCGCTTCAGTTCGCCCGTGGTCATCAGGTCGCGGCGGATGTAATCCAGCCACACCGATTGCTTGAATTTCAGAAGATCTTTGAGCGGGTTGGTGGCTTTCGCAGTTTCCAGAATCCCGGTGGGTTGCATAACACCTCCCTACTTGGTTGATGCAAAAACGCAGTGCAGGTTTCAGTTGCTTTTGGCCCGCGCCATACTTTCGCGCGCGGCGGCCACGACTTTTTCTGTGGTGAAGCCGAATTTCTTGAGCAGATCCTTCAGAGGGGCCGAAGCTCCAAAAGAATGCATCCCGACCGCCACTCCCGCCGGCCCTGCGTACTGAGCCCAGCCGAAGGTGGAAGCCATTTCGACGGCTACCCGCGCCTTAACCGAGGGCGGCAGCACCTGCTTCCGGTAGTCTTCGCTTTGCTTGTCAAATAAATCGAATGACGGAACGCTCACCACCCGTGGTTTCGCGCCTTCCGTCTTGAGTTGCTCATACGCGCTCACGCAAAGCTGCAGCTCGCTGCCCGTTCCCATGAGGATGACGTCCGGCTTGCCGTCAGGAGGATCGGCAAGAATGTAAGCACCCTTCGCGACCCCGGCGGCAGAAGCAAACTTGGTGCGGTCGAGCGTGGGCATGCCCTGGCGGCTCAATACCAGCGCCGCGGGATGATGGCTCAGCTGCATCACCACCTTCCATGCCTCCAC
>DATJXG010000071.1:0-12554 GCA_035500455.1 Terriglobales bacterium
AATCCGGCCGGGGAAGATGAACATGATGTCCTGCCCCAGGGTCGCAAGTTCGCGGGCCTGGCCGCTGCGGAAGCCCTCGCCCAGGCCCACCAGCAGGAGCAGCGAGCCTACGCCCCAGGCGATTCCGAACATGGTGAGGAAGGAGCGCAGCTTATGCGCCCACAACGTCGCCAGGGATTGCCGCACAATGTCGAGAAGCGTCCGCATGAATGGCGTCTTCGATCCGGCCCCAGTAGGCTCGCCCTCAGTACTACGTGCCGTTCCGTTGCCCGGTTCCGAGTTTTTCCCTCAGACGTTAGACCCAGAGAAAAGTAAAAAGAAAGCCGTAGGTTTTTCTTTGCGACTTGCGCTCTTTGCGGTTACAAAACCTTTCTTCACCGCAAAGAACGCAAAGGTCGCAAAGAAGATCGCGAAGAAGAACCTTCTCAAGCTTCCAGTTTCAGCTCGTCTAACTCCAGGAATTCCTGCACGATAGGCTCCTTGCTGGCTTCCATTTCCGCGTAAGTCCCGAAAAAGATCACCCTGGCTTCGTGAAGAAACACGATGCGGTTGGCTACCTTCTTGGCTAAGCGCATATCGTGGGTCACGACCACGCTGGTGAGGCTGAGCTGGATGTTCAGCCGCTTGATGAGGTCGCCAAGCAGCTGAGCCATAAGGGGATCGACCATCGTCGTGGGCTCGTCGTAGAGCACGCACTCGGGGCGCGCCGCCAGAGCGCGGGCAATGGCTACGGAGCGCTTCATGCCGGTGGAAAGATCGGAGGGTAGCTGGTCCCGCATCTCCTTTACTCCCACCATTTCCAGCAGCCCGTCCACGACCTGGTAAATCTGCTCTTCGTCCATTTCCCGGTGTTCGCGAAGCGGGAAAGCCACGTTCTCACCGACAGTTAGCGAATCGAACAGGGCGCCATTCTGAAATACCATGGTGACCTTCTTGCGAATGCGCTCCATTTCCTCTTCGGAGTAGTCGGTAATGTCTTCGTGGGCCACGATCACGCGCCCGGAGTCGGGCTTGAGAAATCCCATAATGTGATGCAGGGAAACGGACTTGCCCACGCCGCTGCGTCCCAGGATGCAGACGGTCTCGCCCGGCATCACGTCGAAACTAACATGGTCCAGGACACAGTTATCCCCGAACGATTTGGAGACATCCCGGAACTCGATGTACGGGCCATCCGGAGGCGTGGCCAGCGCGTATTCGTGCAGATCTTCCATAATAGAAACCTAAGTCTCAGCCGATCTGATTCTCTGTTGCATCCTCAGCGTAGTTTCCTCGGCGTCCTCGGCGTTTTAAGGTTTTTCTTGCTCCCAGCAAAAACCTTGAAACGCAGAGGACGCTGAGAAATGCCGCCGAGGACCCAAAGTTCCATCTTAACTATTCCTGCTGGTGCTGGCTTCTTCCGCTTCTCTTAGCTCTTTTTCGGCGCGGGCGAACTCCTCCGGGGTGTTGAGATTGCGGAACATGGTTTCGGAGAAGCCTGTGCGCTCCAATTCTTCTTTGCCGATGGCGCGAGTTTCCGCGGGCGAGAACAGGGAATCGATCTTGTTCTTTCCGACCTTGAGGAACGGCTCGGCAACATCGGCGAAGTCGCGGTGATAGACGGCGCAGAGCGGCTGCCAGCCCTCGGTGGTTCGAGGCGCCGTCACCATGGCGCCGCTGCGGCTGGCTTCGGAGGCCAGGTACGCCAGGAAGGCGGGCTCTACGAAGGGCAGGTCAACCGCCAGGATCAGGTTCAGCGGCGTCGATGTACGTCGCAGCGCGGCATGAATGCCGCCCAGGGGGCCCTGCGCGGGATAGATATCTTCAATCGACCGGGTCAGGTTCATGAACTTGGTTACTTCGCCGACGACCAACACTTCCTCCGCGACCGATTGCAGCAGGGTAATGGCTCTTTCGAGTAAAGTTTGTCCGGCAAGGTCGAGGAAGGCTTTGTCCCTGCCTTTGCCCATTCGGCTGCTTTTGCCGCCGGCCAGCACGAAGCCCGTAAGGCTTTGCTGGGGCTTGGATTGCGCGCCGGAGGCGGTTTGCGCCGGACGATTCATGAGGCACATCCAACCTGGCGTTCGCCCGGTCCGGGGCCAATGGGACAACTAGACGAACGTAATCTATCGGGTCCGCTGGCTGTATTGGATCATACAGGTCCGGGTTCCCCGCCGGAAAGTGCTGGTAACGCCACAAATATGTTACTGGATGTGTTGACTCTGGCCCACTGCTCACACGAGTTTTCCTGGCCGCGGCGCGCCGAAGACGGCAACTACTACCAGGTTTGTATGCTGTGCGCCGCGGAGTACAGCTACGACTGGAAGTCGATGAAACGCACCGACCGGCTGGAGCATCCGGCCACGGAAGGCGGGCTGCCGATCTATGGAAACAACAGCCAGGTCCGCAAACAAACCTGGGTGCCGCGCGCCCGGCGGCTGCGGCTGCACGCGCCGCTGCGCTACCGGGTGAAAAGCATGGCGGCCTGGCACCAGGGGAAGCTGGAGAACCTGAGCCAGTCCGGGGTGCTGTTTCGCGGCCCGCGGCCGGTATCGCAGAACACCCTGGTGGAAATGCGCTTCGAAATGCCGGAGGAAATCTCCGGGCAGAAACAGAGCCTGGTGTACTGCCAGGGGCAGATCATCCGCTGTAAAGAAAAGCAGCCCAAGGAAGAGGGCGTGACGCTGGCGGCGGTGATTCTGGATTACCAGTTTGTGCATGAGAAGTGACGGAGGCTTCCCGCGCCTCTTCAGCCCGCATCCGCGCAGCGGGGCTCCGGAGTCTGACGTTGGCTTGGCCGTCGGATTAATTCACCGCAAAGATCGCAACGGACGCAAAGAAGACTGCGAAAGCTAAAGACACAAGAACCTTCCTGGGCTGGGAAAATCGCCTCCTGGTGGACAAGGACTTTGGGTCGGTTTCGAGGCATCGTCCAGGCCTTATAATCATCTAAGCATTGGGGCTGCCGCTTCAGGCGGCGATTTTTCCGCAAAACCACGCGCTGCTTCGCATCTAAACTAATATCATCCGCTGAACTACAGGAGTGTCTCTATGAAAGTGAAGGCGTACGTACAACTCAGCGCCCTGTTGATGGTTATGGTGTTGGGAGCGGCGGTGGGCTGCTCCAAGACTCCGAATGACTCGCAGATCACCAGCGATATCCAGAACAAATTGAGCGCCGACTCAGGCCTGCAAGGCAAGCAAATCGCGGTGCAGTCGGATAAAGGCGTGGTGACGCTCTCCGGCGACGTGGATAGCGATGCCCAGCGCCAGGCGGCCGTGCACTATGCCACAGCCGAGCCGGGCGTGACCCAGGTGGTAAATAACCTTACCGTGGCTGCACAACAAGCGGAAGCGGCACCGCCGCCGATGGCTCCGGCGCCAGCTGCGGCGCCCGAGGAGAAACCGCGGGCCGGCAAGCGTCATCATCATGACGACCAGTCCGCGTCTTTCACTCAGGATTCCACACCGCCCGCGAGCGCCCCGGCCCCCGATGCGGCGGCTCCGCCTCCGCCTGCGCCGGCAGCTCCGGCGCCGCCGCCTCCGCCGCAGAAGGTGACGATTCCTTCGGGTACAGTATTGGCGGTGCGGCTGGTAGATTCGGTTGACACCGCAACCGCACAGGCCGGCCAGACTTTCCATGCCACCCTCGATTCGCCGTTGGCCGTGGATGGCGAGGTAGTGGTTCCGAAAGGCTATGACGTTGAGGGCCACGTGGTGGACGTGAAGAGCGCGGGCAAGTTTGCCGGCCAGTCGTTGCTGAAGCTGCAGCTTGACCGGATTTCAGTAGGCGGCAAGTATTACAACATCGCGACCGACCAGTTCATTCGCGAGGGAAGTTCCCGCGGCAAGAACACGGCCGAGAAAGTTGGGGCGGGCGCGGCCATCGGCGGGATCATCGGGGCGATTGCCGGCGGCGGCAAGGGAGCTGCGATCGGGGCGGCGGCGGGCGGCGGCCTGGGTGGAGGAGTGCAGGCCGCGACCAAGGGCCAGCAGATCAAGCTGCCTTCGGAGACGGTGCTGAACTTTACGCTGCAATCCTCGGTCAATGTGATACCCACCAGCCAAGGGCCGCATCGGCAGAAGATGGAGGCCGACGAGTCGCAGTAAGGACTCGCCGGGAGTTTGCGGGACGGGGCTTCGGCTCCGTCCCTTTTTCATTTGCCTTTAGTTGCGCGGGATATGCACCGCATAAGCAGGCAAGAAGGACGCGAAAGATTTACCGCAAAGATCGCAAAGATCGCAAAGAAGAAAGATCGCAAAGAACACGGATTGCAAAGAACGCAGACTGCGAGAAACGAACCGTCGAGTACCCTTCTGTGTTCATAGATCACATGCCGGTGTGACGGCGCTCACCGCCAGTTTGGGCTTCGATTCTCCAACATAGAGGCTGTGCTGGTGCCTTCGCCGGAGTGGCGGAGGCAAGTAAGGAGCCAGACTATGCGAGCGAGCAAATGGTTTTGGGTTGCAGTAGTGGTCGCGGCACTTGTTCTACTGGTGTCCGCGCAGGAGAAGCCGACGGTCAAGCAAGGTCCCATTCAGCGGGTTTCCCAGGCGTCGGGGGAGAAAATGTTCCAGTCTTATTGTGCGGTTTGCCATGGAACCGACGGCCGCGGCGACGGGCCGGCGGCCGCGGCGCTTAAGAACCCGCCGGCGGACCTGACCGCGCTGGCAGCGAAGAACGGTGGCAAATATCCTTCGATGAGGGTGATGTCGGTGATCCGGGGAGACTCGGGGTATGCCGCGCACGGAAGCAAAGAGATGCCGGTGTGGGGACCATTGTTCCGCAGCATCAGCGGTGGACACGATGCTGAAGTGGGCCAGCGGATTACCAACCTCACCAAGTACATCGAGACGCTGCAGACGAAGTAGGTGGTGGGAGTGAGTCCGGGGTCGCGTCCAGCGCAATTCCTCCGGTCGTCCAGCGCTGATACTGCGACTTCGCCTGATGGGTGGACGAGTGCGGGCGGCACGCCGGCGCTGCGCTCTGGGGCGGGCGGCGCTCTGGGCCGAGCTATGCTCTGGGCTAAGTATCTTTGGATGTTGGGGATGGGGGGATCGTCCGAGTGTACAGTAACTTTGGTGCCTGCCCTGTCTGTACCTTACCGCCGTATAATCGACTCGGAATTCACGCGGGTCTGAACCCATCCCCCCACACGAGATGGATCCTGTCTTGGCAATTGCGGCGTTTGCCTTTGGGCTGATCTTCGGCAGCTTTCTAAATGTGTGTATCTATCGCCTGCCGCGCAACTTATCGGTGGTGATGCCGGGTTCGGCGTGTCCGCACTGCCAGCGTCCCATACGCTTTTACGACAATGTTCCGGTGCTGAGCTGGATTTTCCTGTTGGGCCGCTGCCGCAACTGCAAAGCGCCGATCTCGCCACGGTACCTGGTGGTGGAGCTGCTTACCGGCGGGCTGTTTCTGGCCTGCTACGCGTATTTCGGGTTTACGCCGGCGACCTTGAAATATTGCACTTTCGGATTTCTGCTGCTGGGGCTGATCTTCACCGACGCCGAAACCATGCTTCTGCCTGACAAGCTCACGCTGACCGGGCTGGGCCTGGGACTGCTCTTCAGCCTGGTCGTGCCGGTGAACGACCTGGCTTCGCAGCTGGTGCCGGGACTGATTTCGATGCCGGTGAGTTCGGATGTTTCCTGGCGTCTGCTCTCGTTGCTGGACTCGGCGCTGGGAGCGGTGGCGGGGGCTTCGTTCATCTACGGCGTGGGAGCGATTTATCTGCGAGCGCGGGGCGTGGAAGGCATGGGCCTTGGCGACGTGAAGCTGATGGCTATGGTGGGCGCGTTTCTGGGCGTGAAGCTGACGATCTTCACCATTTTCGCGGCGTCGATCGCGGGCTCGATATTTGGATTGTCAACCGTGTTGGCGGTGTGGATGAAGCGCACGCGGCGGCGCATGGCGCGGAACCATGAATCGCGGGTGCTAGCGCGACGGCGCGCCTGGGATTCGGCGCGGATCGCGTTGCGGCGCCACCAGATGCCATTTGGCGTATTCCTGGGCAGCATGGCAATTGTGGCGCTGTTTTTCGGCGACAGCCTGCTTCACTGGTACTGGAGGCTGTTGTGAGACTGCTGGCCAATCCCATTGTGCTGCGCATGGCGGTGGTGTTTATCGCCGGGGTATTTGCCTTTGTGGTGGGAACGGCTCTGATTCGGCGCATGCGCAAGAGCCTGCTGGCGGAGGAGTCGTCGTTGAATCCGGCCGCTCTGGAGTCTTTGCCGCTGCATACTTACCATGCGGTGATCCAGGAATTGAAGCAGCAGAAGTACGAGTTGCAGAACCTGCAGAATGAAGAGCGGCGGCGGGCCAAGACTTCGGAAAATATCAGCGCGGCGGTACTGTCGAATCTCTCGAGTGGAGTTCTGTTCGTGGGCGGCAATGGACTGGTGCGGCAGGCCAATCCGGCGGCGCGCAAGATCCTTGGATTCGCCTCGCTGGTCGGGATGGGGCTGGCAGAGGTGTTCCGCGAGGCGAGCGTGATCTGTGGAGTGCCGGGGGAGAGTCCGGCGGTGTTGGCGGCTGCGCTGGAAAGCGGGCTGCGCGAGCAGACTCCCTTCCGGCGGGTACGCGGACGCTACATGACCCCGGCAGGAGAAGAGCGCATTCTGGATATCACGTTGACGCCGGTGCATGCGCCGCATGGAGAGGTATTGGGCGCAGCCTGCCTGATCAACGATCAAAGCGAGCTGGCGCAGATCCGCGAGATGCAGAGTTTGCGGGGAGAGATTTCGGCGGAGAAGGCACTGGAGCTGCGCAGTTCGCTGGCCACGATTTCCGATTGCGCCCGGCAGTTGAGCAAACCGGGCGATCCGGAGCGCTCGCGGCAGTTGGCGGAAGACATTGCGGTTGAAGCCGAACGGCTGGAACACACAATCGGCGGCTTTCTCGCGGAGGCATCCTCCGCCAGTGCGGCTGCCGGAGTGTGAGCAGGATTCGGGAGACCGTGGGCGGAGGTATTGCCGGCGGCATCTAAGAGTTTGAACAAGAACGATTGGAGCAAGAGATGACGGGAGCAACTATGAAGCGCATCACGTTGGTATGGTTGGCGGCGATTGTGCTGGCAGGCCTGGCGGCCGCTTTGGCCGGGGCGCAGAGCCAGCAGCCTCTGGGCGACTACGCTCGCAAGGTCCGCAAGGAAAAGGACAAGGAGCAGAAGCCGGCGGCGGTGAAGTCGTTCGACAACGACACTTTGCCCAAGAACGACACGCTCAGCGTCGTGGGCCCGTCGCCGGATAACACTGCGAGTAACGGCACCACGAATGGAATTGAAGCCTCCGCCGGATCCGAAGCGGCCGGCAAGAAAGAGCAGAACGGGCCGGAGTCCGCTGCGGACCGGCAGAAGCGGTTCGACGAATGGAAGGGCAAGATCGAGGACCAAAAGAGCAAAGTTGATCTGCTCGCGCGCGAACTGGATGTGGAGCAGCGTGAATACAAGTTGCGCGCCGCCTCATTCTACGGCGATGCGGGCAACCGGCTGCGCAACGCGGCGGAGTGGGACAAGGAAGACGCGCAGTACAAGGCAAAACTCGCCGCGAAGCAGAAAGCTGTAGACGATGCCAAGCATCAACTGCAGACTCTGCAGGAGCAGGCGCGCAAAGACGGAGTCCCTAACTCGATGCGGCAGTAGATGCGGCAATAGAAGACGATTGCATCACGAGCGGTGCGTTCCGGATTGATCCGAAACGGCCCAGGTTTCCTTTGTCGAAGGATTAGCACCTTCGTAACCGATTGTGTATAAGTGGCTTTGAACACAATAAGAAAACGGTTGCCTAATAGCTTCTATTGATGTTTTTTATTGGTCTTCGCCTCGTGCGCCGAATCTAATAGGTGCATATGGAGACTATTTTGAAGCGATACCTGTTTGCCAGCGATTTCGATCAGACGCTGACTTTCAACGACTCGGGCTACGTGCTGAGCGAGTTGGTCGGGATTCCTACCGAAGAGTTTGAGCGGCGCGCCAAGGGCATGGCCAAGCTGAACCTGGTGCAGCAGGGCGCGGAACTTGCCTATCTGCTGCTGCACGATCCGGAGTTTCATGGACGGGTGCGCAAGCATCACTTGTACGAGGTAGGGAAACGGATTCGGCTGAAGCAAAATATCGAACTGCTGTACAAGGTTCTGCGCGATGGGATCGACGGTTACAACTTCGATTTTTATGTGCTCTCGGCGGCGCCGGTTGAGGTGATCAAGTCGGCGCTTGAGGGCATTGTCCCGCCCGACCACATTTTCGGTACCGAGTTCCGCTACGCTTCCTCCGGCGAGATTGAGAGCCTGGTGCGGGCGACGGCGGGCTATGGCAAGGTGACGGTGTTGAACGAGCTGCAGTCCGACTTGCAGGTGGGCCCGGACCACATTATTTACACCGGCGACGGCAGCTCGGATGTGCACGTGATGCTGCATGTCAATACGCGGGAAGGGTTCACGATCGCAGTGTCCGAGTCGCGGCAGGTGGCGCAAGTAGCCAAGCGGACTGTGCTCAGCAGTAACGCGCTGGCGGTGTTCGCGCCTATTCTCGAGGACATTGTGGGCTGGGACCGGCTGCAGATCCGGCGGTTCTTCGAATCGCAGGGATTGCTGATCCAGGAATGGGACCGGGTGCGGACTGACTGGCTGACTCTGCGGCCGGCGGTGGCAGCGGTCGAGGATCGGCCCCAGGTCGTGGTGGCGCAGACCGCTTAATTTTTGTTCCGGGCTTTTACCTTTCCGAAAATCTCTGCGTCCTCGGCGGATTCCTTCGCGTTCTCGGCGGTTTAAGATTTTGTTCCGATGCCGGCAAAAAGCTCAACGCCGGGGCCGCTGAGAACTGCCGCCGAGGACGCTGAGGGCTTGGTGGGCGAGGGTTGGAATCACCTTCCCTGTTGTTCTCTTCTCAGAAAAATACTTGCAGCAAGACGACTCTAGTAGTAGAAGATTGCTCCTGCTGAAATGCGTCAACTGGCTACGCACGACCGGCCGCATCCGCTGCGCTGGAGAGATGTGTATCGCGAGGCGGAGCTTTACAAGGCCGCAATCCGGGTTTACACCAAGCCCCTGTTCCAGTGGCGCAAGGCGCTCAATACTTCGACCGACGGCAAGACTTTGTACGATCTGGCAGGCCGGGGTTTGCGCGGCCTGGATGCGCTGCATCGTTTGCTCGCGCGGGAAAGTTTTCAGTTCCGGCCCTCGATGGCGCTGAAGTATAACTTCAACGGCAAGCGGCGCACGCTCTACATTCCGCCCTGGGAAGAGCGCATTGTCGATCTGCTGCTCTACCGGCTGCTCAATCGCAAACTGCATCGCTGGTTTGCACCCGATTCGTACGCCTACCGCGACCGTTCTCTCGGGCTGGACAGCTGCCAGCAGAAAATTGCGCGGATTTTGGCGGCGGCGCGGGAGCCGGTCTATGTGGTGAAGCGCGACATTCGGGATTACTTCGCCTCGGTGGATCATGAATTGCTGCTTGCTCAACTGGCGCGGCTGGTGGATCCTGGCGACTACCTGTTTCGCCTGCTGAAGCAGCGGGTTCGATTTTCTTATCAGGATGAAGAAGGCAGCCACATCGCGGAGATAGGAATTCCGTTTGGCTGCGCGAGCGCGTGTGTGTTTGCCAACGTCTATCTGACGGAGATGGATCGGGCGGTGGCCGTTCCGGGGGTTTCCTATTTCAGATATGCGGATGACATTCTGTTGCTTTCGGGATCGCGGGAAGCGATAAGTGAAGCCTCCGAGCAGCTTGCGGTCAAATTGGCGGAATTACGGCTCGGGACTAAAGCGAGCCATGAAGCAGATCTGGTTGCAGGTTTGAGTGCGGGGCGCGGTCTGACTGCACCTCAGCGGCTAAAGCCACTCTCGTTGAAGGCGCCTGATCGCCGCGCTGAAAGCGCGGCGCCACCCAAAGGCTTGGCGTCGCATCGAGACGTCGGAGCAGGGCCTTTTGAAGGGATGCACGCCGATTCGCACTTTGCTGCGGTTTCTGAGTTTCGGCATCTGGGGTTGCTTTTCCGGGCTGGCGGCGCGGTGGCGCTGTCGCGCGACAAGCAGAGAAAAATAGAAAATCTGTTCCGTTTTGCTTTTCGGCGCAGCCGGAGGAAGTGGGGGAAGATCGCCGATCCGCGAGAGCGGGCGCGGACACTCTGCGCTATCGCGGACGAAACCGTGGCGAAAGGCGTGCGCAACGTCGCCATCGTCGATTATTACCTCAAGCACGTGAGCGACGAAGAGCAACTCCGCCGGCTCGACCGCTGGCTGGCGGAAGAAGTGCTGAGCATGGTTTTCGGAGGGCACAGGAAAGGGAATTTCGCGAAGATCAGTTTTGCGGAGCTGCGCGGCGTGGGTTTGCCGTCGCTGGTGCACCGGCGGCGGCTGATTCGCGGCGGCCGCGTGGAGACTCCGTTTTTTATCTGGCAAAAGCAAAAAGCTGCACGAGCATTCCGGGGGACGGTTGCCAGGCTGGTGCGCGCGTCGAGCGGGCACGCGGCTTTCTCTCCGGGCCCAGAAGCAGCAGCCAACAAGCGTCCGTGAGAGAGGACGGCTGCCTGTCGATGGGCGTAATGGAATACCTTACCGCTAAAGCGGAAGGTCGTTTTGCTCGACCGTCCCTCGGAGTGCTCGGGCGCGGGTGAGGCCGTGGTTATGGGATTTCTGGATTTTCTTTTCGGCAGGAAAACGGTGCAGTGCCCGAGTTGCGGCATGCGGGGGGCATTGCAGGCGGAAGGCAGAGTGCGTTGCCCGAATCCCGCGTGCCCGAATTTCGATCCCACTGCCACCGGCGGCCGAGCGAGGCGGGTTGCCACGATTCCTAAGCGCGGGAACTTCGCGCCCGCGCGGCCGCTCTCTATACGCTATCGGAACTTCCAGGGGGTTGACCGGACTTTCACCGCGGATGCCGACGCCGCGGCATGGAAAAGGAACCACTTCGTGGCGAGAGTCACGCCGACCGGACGAAGGATCGCTCTGTCGCGCGATCGCATCCAAAACCTAAGTGAAGTGGAGGCGGCGGTGCCGAAGAGGGCGGAACCGGGACAGTCGGGACCCACGCGGCGCGAGCGCCAGGTGCTGCTCTATCACAAAAAGCGGGGGAGTTCCTCGCCGCTGTATGAGCAGATTCGCGCCAAGTATCCCACCTGGCAGTGACTGGCGGTCATCGCGAGAGCTTAATTTGCTGTGGAAGGGCGGATAATAGCGGCATGCTGCGTGATAAAAATCTCGTCCCGCTTTCCCATCAGCATCAGCATGCGCTGGCACTTTGCGTTCGGCTTGACCGGGCCTTGCAGGCGGGCGAGGTTGATCCGGAGCCTTGGGCAGCGGAGATCGAGCTGGCATTCCAGCAGGAAATTCGATTTCATTTTACGGCGGAGGAGGAAGAGGTTTTTCCCGTGGCGCTGGGCTTTGATGAACTGAAGGCGCTGGTGGACGAGTTGCGGACTGAGCATGTGGCGCTTCGCGGGTTGTTTGCGGAGGCCTCGGCCCGCACCTTGGATAACGCCGGCCTGCAAGGGTTCGTGGAAAAACTGGCGACGCACATCCGCAAAGAAGAGCGGCAGCTTTTTGAGCGATTGCAGGGATTGCTGGCTCCGGCCGAGCTTGCAGCGATGGGGACTGGGCTGGAACGGGCGCTGGCTGCTGCGTCCCAGGCGTGTTCGTTGCCAACCGAAGTCACCAAGCTCAGGCCTAAGCGCTAGGCTTTTCTTTGCGATCTTTGCGGTTGATAACAGACCGCGGCGGCCACTAATTAACCGCAAAGAGCGCAAAGGTCGCAAGGAAGAACTCTTGGCTTCTTGTTATGGAAATGAAAGCTGCATTCATCTGCGATGCGGTGCGTACGCCCATTGGAAGGTTTGGCGGCGTGCTGGCTCCAGTTCGCACGGATGATCTGGCCGCGGCTGCGATCCGCGCTCTGCTTTGCCGCTACCCGGGAGTTGACTGGTCGGAGCTAGACGAAGTTTACCTGGGCTGCGCGAACCAGGCCGGCGAGGATAACCGCAATGTGGCGCGCATGGCGCTGCTGCTCGCGGATCTTCCTGCTTCTGTGCCGGGTGTGACTTTGAACCGCCTGTGCGCCTCCGGCATGGAAGCTGTGGGCGCGGCGGCGAGAGCGATCGCAGCGGGGGAAATTGAGCTTGCCGTCGCCGGTGGCGTCGAGTCCATGTCGCGGGCGCCGTTTGTTCTTGCCAAGGCGGAAGCGCCGTTCCAGCGCAGCGCGGAAATCTATGATACGACCATCGGCTGGCGATTCGTGAATCCCCTGCTTAAGGCGCAGTACGGCGTGGACTCCATGCCGGAGACGGGGGAGAACGTTGCCGAGGAATTTCATGTCTCGCGCGAAGATCAGGATGCGTTCGCGCTGCGCAGCCAGCAGCGGGCGGCGCGGGCGCAGGCTGCAGGATTTTTCGCCGAGGAGATCATTAAGGTGGAGGTTGCGGGGAAGAAGGGGACGGTTTCCGTGGAGAAAGACGAGCATCCGCGCCCGGACACAACACTGGAGGCGCTGGCGAAGTTGAAGCCGATTGTGCGCAATCCGGGGACGGTGACTGCGGGCAATGCTTCCGGGGTGAACGATGGGGCGGCGGCTTTGCTG
>DATJXG010000072.1:0-4152 GCA_035500455.1 Terriglobales bacterium
GTGCAAGCAGTGCATGAAAGATGCGGGTGTGGATGCCAGCAAGATTAATGAAGTGGTCCTGGTGGGCGGGCAGACGCGCATGCCGCGCATTCAGGCGCTGGTGAAAGATCTGTTCGGCAGAGAAGGCCACAAGGGCGTGAACCCGGATGAAGTGGTGGCGGTGGGCGCGGCCATTCAGGGCGGGGTGCTCAAGGGCGAAGTGAAAGACCTGCTCCTGCTCGACGTGACTCCACTGACTCTGGCGATTGAAACGCTGGGTGGCGTGGCGACGCCGATGATTCCGCGGAATACGACGATTCCCACGCGCAAGACGGAGACGTTCTCCACCGCGGCCGATAACCAGACTTCGGTTGAAGTGCACGTGCTGCAGGGCGAGCGTCCCATGGCGGGGCAGAACCGGACCTTGGGCAAGTTCCATCTGACCGGGCTGCCGCCGGCGCCGCGTGGGGTGCCGCAGATCGAGGTCACTTTCGACATCGATGCCAACGGCATTCTGAACGTGACTGCGAAAGACATGGCGACCAGCAAGGACCAGAAGATCACGATTACGTCGTCTTCCGGCCTGAGCAAGGACGAAGTCGAGCGCATGGCGAAGGACGCCGATGCGCACGCGGCCGAGGACAAGGCGCAGCGTGAGGCGATTGAGGCCAAAAACCAGCTCGACACCATGGTCTATCAGATCGAGAAGATGCTGCGGGAGTCGGGGGATAAGATCTCCGGCTCGGACCGTGGCGAAGTCGAGAACGCGGTGGCTGACGCTAAGAAAGCGCTGGAGTCGGGCGACAAGGCGCAGATGGATAAGGCGCGCGAAGCGCTGACTGCGGCCTCGCACAAGCTGGCCGAGCAGATGTACAAGGCGGCGCAGACACAGCCGGCGCCGGGGCCGGCGCCTGAGGCAGGTCCGCAAGCCGGGCCTGGGCCGGGCGGCGATGGCCAGCCCAAGAAAGAAGAAGGCGGCGTGATCGACGCTGAGTATGTGGATGTGGAGCCGAAGAAGTAAATTCGGCAAAGCCTTGGCCACGGATTGCGCGGATTGGCACGGATTTGAATCTGTGAAAATCCGCAGTAATCCGTGGTTGGTTTTTTTGACCCAGGGGGAGATTTAAATTGAAATTTCAGGTGAAAGATCAGGAGTATTTTTTGGCATTTGTGGAGGATGAAGGGCGGTGGTATGTCTTCTCGCCGACGCCGCAGGGGTTGCAGCGCATTCCGGTTTATGTGGATGCGCCCGCGAGTGGGCGGATGGTAGCGGCGCGCGAGGGGACTCATAAGCTGTCGTCGTGAGGGACCGTTGAGCCCGTGCACATTGTAGAATACGCGGCGCGATTGGAAAGGAAAGCGCGCAATGCAAAGCCTCTCAGGCATGACCCGGTCTGTGCTGTTTGCCCTGCTGCTGGTGGTAATCGAGATGGGCACCCGCCCCGCGCTGGCGCAGAACGGAACGCCGGTTCCGGAAGATAGCCCACTGGTCAAATCCTTTACGCTGCTGCAGGCGCAGCCCAGCTACCGCATGACCATGACGATGCAGTCGAATGATCCGCGCATGGCGCAGGCAGCGGCTATGGGCATGGGCTTCAGTCCGATTGAGAAAGTGGTGAAGGGCGGCACTTCGCAGGTCGTCATGCATATGAAGATGCCGGCCATGGACATGCGCGGAGCGTTAGACGACTGGGAGATCAAAGCCGTGGCGCAAGACGGGCGGGCGGCGCGAAAGTTTTCCTCACCGGCGATACCGCGGCTTTTGAAGCAGAGCGACCAAATGGCGGCGATGCAGTTGGCTATGATGGACAGGCAGGCGGGCATGGCAGTTGCTCAGGCCCTGACCCAGGGTCCATTGGGAGCGATTTCGGCCGCAGTGATCGCGGGGCAGACCGCGCTTGCGCATGTCGAAATTCCTCGCCAATTGAAGAAGGAGAAGGAGTTTTTCGAGTGGAAGTGCGTGGACCAGCCGGGCGGCGCTCCTGCGCAGCGGACCCCGGCGCAGCTTACCGACATGCGCTCGGTGGGCGACCAAATGGTGGGGACGACAGCGGCCTCCGGATACGAGTTCTACGTGCACGAAGACGGCAAGGTGAATGGGCCGGTGCGGCTGCTGGTGGCGAAAGATACCGGGCTGCCACTGCGGATTGAAATGACAGATCCGGGCGGGCGGGGCAGCATGCAAATGGATTATGACTTTACCCCGGCGGGAGAGATTGAGGTTCCGGAGTGTTTGGCGAAGGGAAAGTAGTCGCGATTGGCGTTGGCGAGATCGTGGCGAGAGTGAGCGGTCATCCTTCACAAAGCGAAGGCGTGAGTGCGTCAAGCAGCAGCTCCGCTTCCTGGGATTTTCCCCTGGCACCGGCAGACGCATCGCGAGAATGCCTTGCAGCGCCAATGCTGCCCGATGGGGTGATGCGATCCTTCGCTTCGTTCAGGATGACAATTCACAGAGGCGCCCGACAGTCGCGCGTTGCCGCAGGAAACCAACCAGTTCCCGCTTGTTCCAGAATGTTAAGCTGAATTACTGATTCATGGCGACTACCACCAAGAAGGATTACTACGAGCTGCTCGGCATAAAGAAGTCGGCTTCCGCTGAGGAGATTCGCAAGGCGTTCCGTAAGCTTGCCCGCAAGTATCATCCGGACGTCAATCCCGGGGACAAGACGGCGGAGGAGAAGTTCAAGGTTATCTCCGAGGCCAACGATGTTTTGAGCGATCCCAAGAAGCGGAAAATCTACGATCAGCTGGGGTTTTACTCCGACAACATCGACCCGGCGGCGGCCGAGGCGTATGCCCGGGCCGGCGGAGGGCCGGGCGGGGCGACCGGAGGAGGCTTCCCTGGCGGATTTCCTCCGGGCGGGGTTCCCGGCGGCGCGCCGGGCAGCGGTCAGGCAGGGCAGCCGGGCGGGCAGTTCGATTTCAGCGGGTTCGATTTCTCCGATCTGTTCGAGAGCGGCCGCGGGCAGAAGAGCAGTGGAGGATTCCGCGACATTTTCTCCGGCATCTTCGGCGGAAAGGGCGCGGCCGCCGAGGAAGGGCCGGAACCGGGGCAGGACCTGGAATACCAGGTGAATGTGCCCTTCTGGACGGCGATCCGCGGCGGGGTGATGCGCTTGAACATCCAGCGGCGCGAGACCTGCGGAAATTGCCACGGCAACGGCTACCTGGAAGCCGCCGGGCCTTGCCCGGAATGCGGCGGCAAGGGGCAAGTGACGCAGACCGGCGGGCGGATGAAGTTCAGCGTGCCCTGCCCGCGCTGCCATGGCACCGGGAAGAACATAACGGTTTGCCCGACGTGCCACGGCGAGGGGAGCATTGCGCGGACAGAGCCGCTGGAGGTGCGCATCAAGGCCGGGACGCGCGACGGGCAACGGATTCGCATTCCGGGCAAGGGGAATGCGGGGACGCACGGCGGGGCAGCGGGCGATCTTTACGCCATCATCCGCACCGGCGAGCACCCCGTTTTCCAGCGCGATGCGGACGACATCCGCTTGGTGGTGCCGGTTACGGCTACCGAAGCCGCTCTGGGCGCCAAGATCGAAGTTCCTACCATCGACGGGCGGACGCTGCTCAAGATCCCTCCGGGAACGCAGTCGGGGCAGAAGCTGCGGCTGCGGGAGAAGGGCGTTGCTTCGGCTACCCATGAGGGGGCGCGGGGAGATGAGATTGTGGAGATCAAAGTCACGGTGCCGCTGCCGCGTGATGAGCGCTCGAAGGAAATCCTGCGGGAATTGGCGAAGTTGAATCCCGAAGATCCGCGGGAAGAGCTGTTCAAGAACGTGTAGGCGCGGGCGTCCTCGCCCGTGCGGTGGTGGATCCGAAATCCCGGGAACCACGAACTTCGAGTGAAACTTCTGAATAGCTCCTGCACGGGCGGGGACGCCCGCGCCTGCATTCGAATCGGGGATTACCGCTGCTGCTGGCCCTTTGACAGAAGATTTTCAAAAAAATACTTGCGTCTGTGGAAATTTCCCGTAATCTCATCACTGCGAACTAACTCCAGCGTAGCTCCTGGAATCCAAGCAACCAGGGGGCAGAACGCGGGCGTGGGCGCCCGCGCCACACATGCCTGCTGAGAGTGAGTCGTTCAAGGAGGAAGCCATCGAAATTGGCAACAGCTAGCGCGCCGCGTCAGGAAGTTCCAATCCTTAATCTCCCTCCCAACCGGAA
>DATJXG010000073.1:0-5275 GCA_035500455.1 Terriglobales bacterium
CGACGCTCATGCAAGGCGGGATGAGGAATCGTGAGGTTGGGGGTATCCACGATCGAGTTGCCGAACAGGAGGATGTCGATATCGATCGTCCGCGGGCCCTTCTGCTGCATGCGCTTTCGCCCCATCCGCTGCTCCAAACTCAGGATCGCCGCCAGCAGTTGCTTGGGCATCTTTTCCGTGTCCAGCTTGACGGCGCAATTGAGAAACCAGGGCTGAGCCACCGGCCCTACCGGCTCGGTTTCGTAAAACGAGGAAACCGCTACCACCTGGCCAATCTCCTCCAGCCGGGCAATGGCCGTATTCAAGTTCGCGGCCCGGTCGCCGATATTGGAACCCAGCGAGAGATAAACGAACTTGTGCATACGCCGTTTTCCGAGAGGAGTTTCTCCGGCCAGAGAATAGCAGCCGCAGGCCGCCGATGAGAAATGCGCCCTGACATCTCAGAACCGGATTTATCAGAACCCGGATTCACCCAGAAATGCGCGCACAAGACCGTGCATCCGGACAGCCAAACTCGCGCAATCGCCGACAGAAGTCCGGGCGATCGTGCAATCGGCCTATGACCTTGGTCATTTTGATTGC
Source organism: Terriglobales bacterium (assembly GCA_035500455.1). Classification (GTDB taxonomy): domain Bacteria; phylum Acidobacteriota; class Terriglobia; order Terriglobales; family Acidobacteriaceae; genus DATJXG01. The sequence goes on from DATJXG010000073.1 coordinate 583, forward strand.
CGGCATTTCGGCGGCTACCATCTCATTTCCATGAACCTGCAAGCTCTGCTTCTGAGCCGCGATCCGCAATCCATCCGTATCTTGCGGCATACGCTGGAGTTGCTGGCGATTGACGTAGAGGTCTGCCGGGGCGCGCGCTCCGGCAATGAAATCCTCGTTTCCGAGAAATTTGATGCCGTAATCGTCGATTGCGACGATCTCCACGGCGGGCTGGATGTGCTGGCCAACCTGCGCAAAACCGCCAGCAACCGCCATACCGTGGCATTTGCCGTCCTTAACGGAACCGGCACCCACCGCGCCTTCGAGTTGGGGGCCAGCTTCGTGCTGCAGAAGCCGCTTTCCACCATCAGCGCCAACCGCTGCTTCAGCGCCGCCCTGGGGCTGATGGAGCGGGAACGCCGCCGTTATTTCCGCCATCCTCTTCAAATCGGAGTGGCGATGGCATTCGGCCCGGACCACAAGTTCGAGGCCACCACCACCAATCTCAGCGAAGGCGGCATGGCGATTCGCTTTCGTGGGCGCCTTCCCAAAGCCGGCCTCTCAAAGGTCTCCTTCACTATCCCCGACTTGCAGACAGCCATGGAATGCAAGGCAGAACTGGCCTGGGTGGATGCTGGGGGCTGGGCGGGAGTCCGCTTCGTGGAGATGTCGCGCAAGTCGCGCCAGGAACTGGAGCGTTGGCTGGAAAAGCAAATCACCAGCGCCGACTCTGAAGCCGAAGAACGGGCGGCGAAGGCCGGCAGCGCCCAGCATTAGTAATCACGCGAGTAATCACACGCGCGCCCGGTGCGCCAGACCCGGTACCCGCCTTGCGACTTGTCCCGGCCGCTCCCAAGCGTCACTCTGAAGCCAGGAAAACTTTCCCTGGACCAACCATGCTTCCTTTGCAAATACAAATCGAACGCACACAACGTCTTCTGGAAATGTTCGAACAGGACGCTCCGCTGCTGGCCATCCGGGTGGCGGAACTGCCCGCCGACCATCAGCGCTCTGCCCAAGCCCATGCCGCGGAACTAACCGCCCGCGCCCGCGCGGAGTTACAGCGACTGCTCGAGGAAAGGTCCCGTAACGCTGGCGTCCCGCCGGTGAACCGGCCCGGAAAGCTCAAAACCGCCAACGAACCGCAAGCCTCTGCCTGACCAGCGAAAGCCGAGCGGACGCCCGCGCCTACATTCAACAAAGTCACGGCCTCTGAGCGAAGCCCAGGGCTTCGAGCGCGGCGAGAATAAGAAAAAAGCGGGGAGAAAAACAGGGATAGAAAGTGCCCGGGCCGAGCGTCAGCCGGCCGGCTGGGCCATGAATTGCGCGGCAGCCTGTGGTTGCTCCACCTCGCCGGCGGAAGTCTCTTCCCACAATGCAGGTTCGCGTAGAATGCGCGACACCAGGGCGGTGTGCATGGCGTGGCCGGCGCGGTCGGCCACCACGTTCCCCAGAATCTGCTTGCCCACCAGGGCCAGGTCGCCGATCAGGTCCAGCACCTTGTGGCGCACGAACTCGTCGGGAAAGCGCAACGGAGGATTCTCCACCCCCTCGCGCGTGAGCACGATGCAGTTCTCCGCCGACGCTCCGCGAATCAGGCCCATGTCGCGCATCTTCTGCTCATCCTGTCGCAGGCCGAAGGTGCGGGCGGGCGCGATGTCGCGCAGATAGTTGTCGCCGGAAAGATCGACGGTAAATGTCTCCTTGCGAATCAGCGGGTGGGGAAAGTCGATGGTGTAGGAAACCGAGTAGGTGTCGGCGGGATAAATTCCAATAAACTTGTCGCCCTCGCGCAGCTCCAGCTCGCGGCGCAGGCGAAGATAAGTCCTGGGCCGGCGCTGCTTGCGCAGGCCGGCGCGGAGAATCAGCTCCACGAAGGGCTGGGCGCTGCCATCCAGGATGGGCAGCTCCAGGTTATCCAGTTCCACGATGGCATTGTCCACTCCCAGCCCGATCAGCGCCGAGAGCAGGTGTTCGGTAGTGGAGATCAGCACGCCCTTCTTCATCAGGCTGGTCGCGTAGCTCACGCGGGCCACATTGCGGCTGATGGCTTCAACTTCAAAATCGTCAAGATCGGTGCGGCGGAACACTACGCCCGAGCCCGGGGCGGCGGGAAGAATGCGCAAGTGAACCGCTGCGCCGCTGTGGAGTCCGTACCCACTGCAATCCACAGCGCTACGGAGTGTCTGCTCGTGCCTCAAGGGGAAGTGTTAGTTTTCGCTGCTAGGAGAACAGCTTACAGCGCCCGACGGAATTCCGTATGTGGCAAATTTGCCACAATATGTTGTTGCGGGAGTACCATCCTTAGCCCCTTTCCCAGCAGTCACTTAGCCTTGATCGCGGTGGGTTCGAACAGCGAATCTGCCAGGCCCTTGTTGTAGGTCACCGAGGTCAGAAAGCGCTGGCCTGCCATATCGCCGTTGTAGTACATGGTGATGCGAAAGGGCGTCATGATGCCTTGTACCTCGCGGTATCCGTCGTAGCCGACCTCCTCGACGTTGCGCTGCTTGTCGGTGGGGTCGCGCCAGGAGTACGACTGGTGCAGCGGAAGATGCGTGGACTGGTCGAAATCGACCGTAAGTCCTTCATTCTTTGCGTTCAGGATGGTTACCCGCTCGGCCGGCTTTTCGTCGGAGACGGTGCTGCCCTCGTAGAATAACGCCGTCTTCGGATCGCTGATCCAGGTGCGCAGCACTACGTCGAGGGCATAGTGGCGCCGCCGCAGGTAGGTGGCCAGGTCTTTGGGATCCTCGGGATGGACGCCGCGGTAGGTGATCTCGTATCCCTTGTCACCAACGTTCAGGTAAGCCACATCACGCTGCTTGGTGAGTTCAACGCGGTCCTTGTCCGGATACTTGTAAAACCGCCAGAACAGCACACCCAGGCTGTTTGGTTTGCCGTGGTAGAAGCTGTAGGTGCGCCCTTCCTGGCTGATATCGGAGATGTTGAGGTAGGCACTGCCGCCCAGGGCCTGAATGCCCTGATTGATCAGATTGCGGGCCTTCTGCTGGTTGGCCTGGTCAACGGGAATGGAAGAACTGGCGGACTGAGAGTTGCCGCTCTGCGCCGCCAGAAGAGATGTGAGAAAAATCGTACAAATAAGAAGTCGAATGCCCACTTTGGTTAGACGCTGCGAGAGTGATTGTAGCTGTACGGACCGTATAGCGGCGGGGCTTGCCCCGCCCGCGCAGTTCTCGGGGATCTTTGCGGTTCAAGGCCATTTTTCGCGGCAAAGAACGCAAAGGTCGCAAAGGAAAGCTATCCCACCAGTACCGCTCCGCCGTTCACGTTGAAAACTTCCCCAGTGATGAAGCCCGCGTGCTCCGAGCACAGAAACAGAATCGGGGCGGCGATCTCCTCCGGCTTGGCTACCCGCCGCAACGGGATCTTGCTGAACACCCACTCCCGCGTTTTGGGATCGCTCAGGGCCGGGGCCGCCATGTCGGTATCCACCCAGCCTGGAGCCACGCAGTTTACGTAGATGCCATCGGCCGCCAGTTCCGTCGAAAGGCCCTTCACCATGCTGATGAGCGCTCCCTTGGTCGCCGCGTAATCGCAGTGAAAAGCCTCGCCGCGCTGCCCGGCGGTAGAACTCACCAGCACGATGTGCCCCACGGCGGCGCCGGATTTGGTCTGCGACTTCATCTGCCCGACGGAATGCTTCACCAGGGCAAAAACGCTGTCCAGGTTGACGGCGACGGTATTGAGCCACTGCCGGTCGGGCATTTCCTCCACCGGCGTATCTTCCGGGGGCCACACTCCGTGGTTCGCCACCAGGATATCGAGATGACCAAAGCGCTCCACCGCCGCGCCCACCAGGTCTGCCGCGGTTTCGGTGCCGGAGAGATTGCACTTCACCGCAGCGCAATGCGACGGCCCGAGCTCCTGCACCAGTTTTTCGGCGCGGTCTTTCGACTTCTCGTAGTTGAACGTTACCTTGACCCCCGCCTCGACAAACATGCGGACGGTGGCCGCGCCAATGCCTCGCGAGCCGCCGGTGATGAGGGCAACCTTGCCAGCCAGAGAGATTTTCATGGAAAAGAAACGCCTCTGCGTCCGCCGCGTCCTCTGCGGCAAGAACCAAGCATAAACCACGCAGGACACTGAGGGCGCCGAATGGCTACATCAGCCACAAAGCATCCACATCCACAATCACCTGGGTGCGCGGGATTTTCTCCTGCGCGGCATAGGCCAGCATCGCGCGCAGGACAACATTCAACTTCTCCCGGCTCGGCGATTTCAGCACCAGGTGATAGCGGTAGTCCTGCTTGAGCCGCATGATTGGGGCCGCCGCCGGGCCCAGCACGCGCACGCCTTCATGCCGCGTCTTCTCAAACCAGCGGCCGAGCAGACCCGACCACTCCAGCGCCTCATCCAGGTTGCCGCTGCGCACCAGCACGTTGGCCAGCGAACTGTAAGGCGGATAGTGCATCCACTGGCGGAAGCGTAACTCCTTTTCGTAGAAGCCGATGAAATCATGCTGGGCGGCGTATTGCACGGCGTAGTGGTCGGGAAAGTAGCTTTGCAGCACAACCTTCCCCGGCGTCTGCCCGCGACCGGCCCGACCGGCGACCTGGGTGAGCAATTGAAACGTTCGCTCCGCCGCCCGGAAGTCAGGAAAGCCCAGCGCGATATCGGCGCCAATGACCCCGACCAGGGTGACCCCGTGCACATCGTGGCCCTTGGCGATCATTTGCGTGCCCACCAGGATGTC
>DATJXG010000074.1:0-3346 GCA_035500455.1 Terriglobales bacterium
CCTCGGTCGAGAAAGGCCAACCTCGCACAAACGAATGAGCTGAGAGGTGATGGCGAGAGTTCGTCAGACCAAGTGACGGGCCGGCTCCCAGGTCTCGTAAAACCAGCGAGACCTGGGGCACCCAGTTTGAAAGAGTTGGGATAAGGGGAATGTCCATTTCAACAGGAGACCTGGGCCACCCGCCACCCAGTTTGAACGAGTTCGGAGAAGAGAATTTACACTTCAGCAAGAGACCTGGGCCACCGCCTGATAGGTCGTCAACGGACCACCTGACAGGCCCCGCTCCCAGGTCTCGCAAAGTCCACGTGACGCCTCGGACGTCCTCTCACCACCCTCTGGTTTGCAGCATACTGGCTTCATCCAGCGCAGCTACAGCCAATCCCTTCATCGCCCCGGTCAGGTCTTCGCTGACTTCCAGCAGTACCTTCGGGTCGTTGAAATGGGTGGCGGCTTTTACTATGGCGCGGGCTCGCTTGGCGGCCTCGGCTGGGTCGGCGAACGTGGTGCTGTCTTTCATGAAGATGCCCGAGCCTACGAAGACCGCTTCTGCGCCTAGCTGCATGACCAGGGCGGCGTCGGCGGGGGTGGCTATGCCTCCGGCGGAGAAATTTGGAACCGGCAGCTTGCCGGCTTTGGCCACCATTCTCACCAGCTCGTAGGGGGCCTGGTGCTCTTTGGCTTTGGCGTAGAGTTCTTCTTCGCCCAGGACGGTTAGAATTTTCATCTCCTGCACGATCTGCCGGATGTGCTTTACCGCGTGCACTACGTCTCCGGTGCCGGCTTCGCCTTTGGTGCGGATCATGGCTGCGCCTTCGGCGATGCGGCGCAGGGCCTCGCCCAGGTTGCGCGCGCCGCAGACGAACGGCACCTTGAAGGCGTGCTTATCTACGTGGTGGGCTTCGTCGGCGGGGGTGAGGACTTCGGATTCGTCGATGTAGTCCACACCCAGCTCTTGAAGAATCTGGGCTTCGGCAAAATGCCCGATGCGACACTTCGCCATCACCGGGATGGAAACAGCCTCCATGATCTCGCGGATCTTTTTGGGTGAGGCCATGCGGGCCACGCCGCCTTCGGCGCGGATCTGCGCGGGCACGCGCTCCAGCGCCATCACCGAAACCGCGCCGGCCTTTTCGGCGATAACCGCCTGCTCGGCATTTGTAACGTCCATGATGACGCCGCCTTTGAGCATTTCGGCGAGGCCGGTCTTGAGGCGGAGACTGGTAGAACTGCCGTTGTTCTGCGACATGATGGGCTCGTTTTCCGGTAGCTGGCTGTCAGCTTTCGGTTCTCAGCTTTCAGCAAATACCTTTTCGCGATCGCGAAGGATGGGCGCGGGGCGCCGGCTGTTTCTATTTTACATCGCGGGAACAGGATTGCGTGTTAGCGGTAGACGAGCAGCAGGATGGTCACGGCCACTGCGATGAAGCTCCACAGGCAAATCGCCACAATGACTTCAACCCGCCTGACCCGCGGGGAGCGCCTGGGAGCGTTGCGGGCTCGTTTGTAGATGAAATAAAACCTGAGACTGATGATCAGGCCAACAACAACGAACCTGCCGAGAAGGTCGAGGTTCACGCCTTTTCCTCAGCTGCAACACGGGGAGCTAGTTTTACGCTGCGGGCTTGCTCCCGTTTTGCGGAACGTGAAGAGCTTGGGTTTGACTAGGAAACCGTGAGGATTTTAACCGCAAAGGTCGCAAAGAAAAAGCCGCTTCAGGTTGCGGATAGAGTGTTCTTCCACCCTGGCAGCGTGCCTGCGAGCAGGGCCGCGCCGGGGAGGATGACCCAGAGGAAAAATCCGGAGAAAAAGGCTATCGCCTGTAGCGCCGCTGTCTTTGGGCGGCGGACATTGGGGTCCGCCGGAACTGAGATTCCTCGCTTCGCTCCGAATCACAAGATTGCTAGACTGCCGCATTCGGGCACGAGCAGCCACTGCTACGGTTGCCACTTTTTCAGGAACGCGATGATGTCGTCGGGATCCATGGAGCGGGCCTTTTCGAACTCGCCGTGGGCGCTGTAGAGGAGTTTGCCGTCGCTATCGAGGACGGCCAGGGCGGGGACGCCGCGTTGCAGCGGAATCTGATACTTGCTTACCAGATCGGGGTTGAGCTTGCCTTCGCCAATATCCACATGAACGATGATGAAGCTGCGTTTGGCGATGGGCGCCGCGTCGGTTTCGTGCAGGGCGTAGTCGAGGACGTGGCAGTCATAGCACCAGTTGCCACCGAAAATCAGGAGAATCCGTTTGTGTTCGCGGCTGGCGTGGGCAACGGCTTCTTTGATTTCGGCCTTGGCGTCAACGTTGGGCGGGTAAAGATTCGGGTTGAGTGATGGCGGCTGGGGCATCTTGATCACATCGCTGTGCGCCGCCACCACGATTCGCCAGGCACCGGCCTGCTGCTGCCAGCCCTGCTGCTCGAGCACGTAGCGGGTGCGCTCGCCGGCCGGGGTGTGCATCTGGAACTTGGTGATTAGATACACAATGTGCAGGCCGTTCTTGTCCTGGCTCTCCGACAGCGAGGTTTCGACATTGCGGACGCCTTCGGTCTTCAGCTGCTGCCAGAAGGAGAATTCCCCGGCGATGTCTTCCGGTTTATGGTCGGCTCCGATCAATTGCGCCGGAGGGTTGCTGGAATAAAGACCGTGGAGCGCGGCGGGATCCGTCGAGTTCAGCGCGGTGCTCCATTGCTGGACACCGGGAAAGGCGGCGGGGCTGGATTGGGCCGTGGCTGCGATCGCGGCCAGAAGCAGGGAAACAGCGGCGAGTCTCATGAGGAAAGCATATATCAGCGAGGAGCCGAGGCAGGAGTCCTGGCGGCGCTCTCCAGCCTATTTTCCGGGAACGGGCTTAGGCAAATCGAATTTTCGCGGATCTATGGTCACAAACACGCCGCGACTGTGGGCCAGCACCTGGCCTTTTTCGTTCATGATTTCTGCGGTGCGCATGCGGCGGCGTCCGCGCACGCTTACTTCGCTTGCTTCCACGCGGAGCGGAGTGTGGAGGGGTACGGGCTTGAGGTAATCGACGGTGATCTGGGCGGTCATGGCCAGAACCTGGCGCGGCTTGTTCAGCTTGGCCATGGCTTCGTCGAGGATGGTGGCGATAATGCCGCCGTGGCAATGCCCGGGCGGTCCCGTAAAGCGCTTGCCCAAGCGGAAGCGGCAAACGCAGCGGTCGCGGGGTTCGTCGTAGGTGAACTTCAGCCGCATGCTCTGCGGGTTATTCTTGCCGCAGCCGAAGCAGTGATTCGGCGAGCCAGCTTTGGCGCCGCCGGATTTTCGGCTGGTTCCCATCGGAAGAGTTTAACCATAAAGGACTGCAACATACACGCAGTAAAAAGCCGCCC
>DATJXG010000075.1:0-4641 GCA_035500455.1 Terriglobales bacterium
GACGCGATCCAGGCGGGACTGGCACGAGATCGTGCCCGACGTGTCCTCCGCCAGAGCCTTTGATGTTCCCGCAGGCTCTTGAAATTGCTCCCCCACGGTCCAAGATTCTGCCAGCTTTGCCTTGGCGGCTGCTACCCGGAAGAATCAACCATAGATGGGGAGCTACCAGATGATGCGTCGAGAAGCTGTGCGGAAATTTATCCAATCCGGAAGCCTGCCCGTCGCGACCGCTGCGGCGGCTGTTGCGATCTTCATTCTCGACACGGTCACCCCGGAAGACATCATGGTTTCGATGTTCTATGTCGCGGTGGTGTTGATGGCCTCCAGCTTTTGCAAGCCGCGCGAGGTTTGGCTTGTCGTCCTGGGATGCGCGGGGTTGACGGCGATAGCCTACGTGCTGGCACCTCCCGCCACCTTACCGCACATCGAGACCCTCATAAACACGGCCCTTTCCATCACGGCGATGGCGCTGACGGCTTTCCTCGCCACGCGCTATCAATCGACGGTTGCATCGGTGCGCGAGCAGGCCAAGCTCCTCGACCTGACGCATGACTGCATCATCGCGGGGGACATGAACAATGTGATCACCTACTGGAACCGCAGCGCCGAGGCTTTCTATGGATGGACCGCGGCCGAGGCCATCGGCAAGATTTCCCGCGAGCTTCTGAGTACCACCTTCCCGATACCGCTCGACGCCATCAAGGCCGAACTCTTGAGCACGGATCGTTGGGAGGGCGAGGTCGTCCGCAGGAAGCGCGACGGAACGCCGGTCATCCAGGCCTGCCGCTGGTCGTTGAAGCGCGATGAGCGCGGCCAACCTGTCGGGATCCTGGAAACCAGCAACGACATCACCGTGCGCCGGCAAGCACAGGAGGCGCTGCGGGAGGCCCAGGAGGATCTTGCGCGTGCCAATCGCGTGATGCTGCTGAGCGAGTTGACCTCTTCAATCGCCCACGAGGTCAAGCAACCGCTCGCGGCGATCGCCGCGAGCGCCGGTGCCGCAACCCATTGGCTCGCCACCGATCCGCCCCATGTCGACGAGGCCAACACGGCGCTCGGCCGGATCGTCCGAGACTGCCAGCGCGCCAGCGAGATCATCAGCCGCGTGAGCGCGCTCGCTAAGAAAGAGGCACCGCACAAGGACCTGCTGGACATCAACGCGACCATTCTCGAAGTCATCGCCATGGCCGATGACGTCTTGCAGAAGAACAAGGTCATCTCGCGAACCGGCCTTTCACCCGGCCTGCCGGTCGTGACTGCCGACCGGGTCCAGATCCAGCAGGTGATCCTGAACCTGATCAGCAACGCCGTCGAGGCGATGAAGGAGCAGGCCGACGGCCGGCGCGATCTCACCGTGAATTCCGGCTGGGACGACGAGACCGACCTGTTCGTCGAAGTCAGGGATACCGGCGCCGGGCTCGACCCGGATCATGTCGACCAGCTGTTCGAGGCCTTCCATACAACCAAGTCCGGTGGCATGGGCCTGGGACTGGCGATAAGCCGCTCGATTGTCAAAGCCCATGGCGGCCGGATATGGGCGGCGCCAAACCAGCCCTGCGGCGCCGTCTTCCGTTTTACCCTGCCAGCCCGCCGGGACATCCCCGCCGCCGCTTAGAGCATAACGGCATGAGGTAGACACACATCCATCTCAAACTGCTCCCCCCTTGGAGCCCTTGAGAACCGAATGAATGAACGTGAGCACTTCGCTCTCTTTGAATGGCTTGGTAAGATAGCCAACGACGCCGGCCTGCAATGCACGCTCCTTGTCTCTGTCATTCGGGAAGGCCGTTATGAGAATGGTTGGAATGGGGGTGCCTGCCTTAACGAGGCAGTTATAAAGCTCGAGCCCCGACACCCCTGGCATCCGCATATCAGAGATCAAGCAGGACGTGCTGTGGCGCAACTCGGATGCAAGAAACTCCTCGGCGCAAGAGAACGACTCCGCCTTGAACCCCATCGCTTTGAGGAGGTCCATCGTCGCCTCGCGGACTGACAAATCGTCGTCCACCACCGAAATCACGGGAACCTGTGGCAAGAGAGTTCTCCTATTTCGAAACCGAAAGTAGCACTATTCATGGATGCGGCACTATTAGCCAGCAAGTGGCTTTTTTATCCGCCAGCATAGGTTTTCTGTCCCAATGGTCTAGGACTGCCAAATTCTCGGATTAAGCGTCTAATCCTTTGGTTTAGACCGCTCGTGGTTTTTCTAGGGAAATACCCGGCGCAGATGTCATTCGCAGCAGATCAACCAGCGAACGCGCTTGCATCTTGTGCATGATCTGGCTGCGATGGACCTTCACCGTCGCTTCGCTCAGCGACAGGTGAGCCGCGATCTGTTTATTCAACTGGCCGGCGAGGATCAGTTTAAGAATCTCGCGTTCGCGCGGCGTCAATAAATCGAGACGCTCCTGCAGTTTGACAGCCGCTTTGGCCGTTTGACGCAGGACGCGGTCGTTTTCGATCCCCAGCTGGATCGCATCGAGCAGATCCTGCTCGCGCAGGGGCTTGGTCAGGAATTCGATGGCGCCGGATTTCATGGCCTGCACCGACATGGGGATATCGGCATGACCGCTAATGAATATGATCGGAATATGGATGCCCGCGGCCCCCAATGTCCGCTGGAATTCCAAGCCGCTCTGCCCGGGCATTCTAACGTCGAGCACAAGGCACCCCGGTGCGTCGGGTCGCTCGCTCTCGAGGAATGCCTGCGCGGACCCGAACGTCCGCACCCCCAGCCCGACGGACCGAAGCAGATCTTCCAGAGCGTCGCGCAGCGAGGCGTCGTCATCGACGATGAACACAACGGGTTGCTCTTTACTCACGGGACCGGTTGGCATGGGTCTTCCCCAGAGGGTAATCTCGCTTAAAGTTATAGCGGCAAATTTTATAGCAGCCAGACGCCTTTTTCGTGAATGGCTTGCTTGTGCCCCGTCGAGGCAGGACGGCCATTCACATGCCGGCATCACAAGAAGTGGAATGGTAAAAGAAAAATATTGATTTTACAAATTTTTGGGAAATAACCGCGTGGCCAGCGGGGGGGGGCACAACCTCAGGCCCCCCGTCGGTTAATGCACCAGGCTTGGCACCATTTCATTCTGGATGATTGCCGCCGCCGCCAGCGGCGCGTTGGTGGCGATCGCCAGCGGCGTGCCGTCCGCCGCATGAATGGCGAACCCAGGGCCGGTCTCGGTCATCACGGGTTTCACGAAGGCAATTTCACCCACCCCCAGGCTCGCCAACTGCTCGGTCGAGATACAGTGGAAGTCGAGCATGGCTCCGGGAACAACATCAGCCGTGCCGTCATGCGTTTTTGCGTCCATAAGTAAATTCTCCTCTACTCCAAGTCGAATAAGCCGCGTCCGCCTGCTTGTGGCGATTTGTGCACCGCGGGTCAGGACATCGCCGGTTCGCTCTGCCGGATGTGCTCCTTGACCACCGCATAGATTTGGGCCGCCCAGCGGCGCCCGTTGAACAGGCCGTAATGGCCAACGCCCAGCTGCATGTGATGGCGATGTTTCGTGGCGGGCAGGTTGCGGCACAGCGCATGCGCCGCTAGCGTTTGGCCGATGCCACAAATGTCGTCGCCTTCACCCTCGACGGTGAGCAGCGCCGTCTGCCGGATCGCCGACGGATCAACCAGGCACCCCTGGATCTTGAGCTGTCCCTTGGGCAGGGAATGCTCCTGGAACACCTCGCGGACAGTCTCCAGATAGAAATCAGCCGGCAAGTCCATGACTGTCAGATATTCGTCGTAGAACGCCCGTGTGGCTTCGGCGCTTTCATCGTCGCCCTGGACCAGGCTGGCGAAGAGTTTGGCCTGCGCGTTGACGTGCCGGTCGAGGTTCATGAACATGAACCCAGAAATTTGCAGGAAGCCCGGATAGACCCGGCGGAACGCGCCGGGATGCTGCGGCGGCATCATATCGATGACGTTGCGCTCGAACCATTTGAGCGGCCGGGACGTCGCCAACTTGTTGACCTCGGTCGGGTTGATGCGCGTGTCGATCGGGCCGCCGATCAGCGTCATGCTGGCCGGCTGCGCCGGGTCGCGGGCCTGCGCCATCAGCGAGACCGCCGCGACGACGGGGACGGACGGCTGGCAAACCGCGATCACATGGGTGCTGGGCCCAAGCAAGCGCAGGAAGCCGATGGTGTAATGGACGAAGTCTTCAAGACTGAACCCGCCATGCACCAGCGAGACATTGCGCGCGTTCTTCCAGTCCGTGATCCAAACGTCATGGTCGGCCAACAGGGTCCGGACCGTGCCGCGCAATAACGTCGCGAAATGGCCCGACATCGGCGCCACGAGAAGCACGCGGGGCTGTGCGGCGGCGCCCGCCTTTTTGAAGTGCAGCAGGTCGCAGAACGGCTTCGAAGTGGTCACCTCTTCGCTCACCGCGACCTCGCGCCCATCAACCACGACCCGGTCGATGCCGAAGGGCGGCCGCTCATGGTTGATGCCGGCACGGGCGAACATATGACAGCCGGCCGCCATGCCGCGCAGCGCCACCTGGTCACCGAACCAGGGACGTGCCGCTTCCGCGAGACTGCCAGCCATCGCCGCGAAGCAGCGCAGCGGCAGCATAGCGTCGGCATAGTTTTGATAGGCTTCATACAACATGCTTTTCACCGTTTCGTGAA
>DATJXG010000076.1:0-2839 GCA_035500455.1 Terriglobales bacterium
GATACTCGCACAGGCGGCTGGCCGGCAGGAAATCGTCTCTCCAACCGGGATCAAACTAATTCGTCATGACTCAGAAAGGAATTTCATGAGCACGATTACCGAGATTCGCGCCCGCGAAGTGCTTGATTCGCGCGGCAACCCTACGGTGGAAGCAGAGGTCGGGCTGGCGGACGGCTCGAAAGGCCGCGCCATCGTTCCCAGCGGCGCTTCGACGGGAGAGCATGAAGCAGTGGAGTTGCGCGACGGCCAGAAAGACCGTTACCAGGGCAAGGGCGTTCTGAAAGCGGTGGACAACGTCAACGGCGAGATCGCCGAAGCCCTGGCAGGCTGGGAAGCGGCCGACCAGCGCGGCCTGGATAAGAAAATGATCGAAGTAGACGGCACCAAGAACAAGGGCCGCCTGGGCGCCAACGCGATTCTCGCCGTCTCCATGGCAACCGCGCGCGCCGCCGCCGCCAGCTTCGGATTGCCGCTTTATCACTACCTGGGCGGGGCCGCCGCCAATATTCTGCCCGTGCCCATGATGAACATCCTCAACGGCGGCGCTCACGCCGATAACAACGTGGACTTCCAGGAATTCATGGTGATGCCGGTGGGCGCCGAATCTTTCTCCGATGCTCTGCGCTGGGGCGTGGAAGTCTTCCACACGCTGAAGGGCGTGCTCAAGAAGCGCGGCTACAACACCGCGGTGGGCGATGAAGGCGGATTCGCCCCCTCGGTGAAGTCAAACGTCGAGGCGATTGAAGTTGTTCTCGAGGCTATCCAGCAGGCCGGCTTCAAGCCGGGATATGAGGTTGCCATCGCAATTGATCCCGCCGCCAGCGAGTTCTATCAGGACGAAAAGTATGTGTTCAAGAAATCCGACAAGTCGGCCAAGACCTCCGAAGAGATGGTCCTATATTGGGCCAAGTGGGCGCGCGACTACCCCATCGTTTCCATCGAAGACGGCCTGTCGGAAGACGATTGGGCGGGCTGGCAAAGTCTTACCGAGCAATTGGGCAAGAAAATTCAGCTCGTGGGCGATGATATTTTTGTCACCAATGTGGAGATTTTCAAGGAAGGCATCGAGAAGGGCATTGCCAACTCCATTCTGATCAAGCTCAACCAGATCGGCACGGTGAGTGAAACTCTGGACGCCATCGACCTGGCCCGCCGCAACGGCTACACCTCGGTGATCTCGCACCGCTCCGGCGAAACCGAGGATACATTTATCGCGGACCTCGCCGTGGCCACCGGCGCCGGGCAGATCAAAACTGGTTCGGCCTCGCGCACCGACCGCATCGCCAAGTACAACCAGTTGCTGCGCATCGAGGAACAGCTCGGCGACTCCGCGCGATTCCTGGGCCTGAAGGCGCTGAATTACAAGGGGTGATCTACCAAGGCGGTTTGCGCGGCTGAAAGTTCCCCAGCAACCAAGCCGAGGAGGACCGATGAAGCAACTTATTCTGCGCATGGCCGGCTTTCTGCTGCTGGCCTCGCTGAGCTTTGCCCAAATGCCCGCCGCCGCGCCTTCCTCGACAGCGCCTTCCTCGACAGCGCCTTCCCCGACAGAAGATGAGGTGCTCGGACTGTTCAAACTGATGCGCATCCGTCAGCAAACTGACGCCGTCATGAAAGCGTCGGAGGGCCAGACCAAGGCCACCATCCGCAGCCTGGTCCAGAAAAAAGTGCCCGACATCACCGAGGCCCAGTTCGCCGAACTCGACGGCATGATCGACAGCCTCTACCAGCGCTATCCCGTCGATCAGCTTCTGGGCGAAATGGTGCCGGTGTACCAGAAACATTTGAGCAAAGCCGACGTGGACGCGATTGCCGCCTTCTATTCCTCTCCATCCGGCCAGAAGTTGCTGCGCGAAACCCCCGCCATGACCACCGAAGCCATGCAGATCGCCATGGCGCGCATGCAGACCGAGACCGAAGATATCCTGGTTCAGCTCGATCAGCGCATCCAGCAAATGGCCGAGGAGAATAAGAAAAAGGCCGCCCGCTGCGCCGCCGATCCTCATGCCGCCGGATGCGATTCGGCCGCACGCTAGAACTGGTCTGGGGATCTCCTCGCCTCGCCACCCGCTGTCATCCTGAGCGAAGCGAAGGACCCATTCCTGCGTACGGCGTCTCGGAGGATGCAGGGCATTCCCACTCTTGTCGAAAAAAAACTGGCGGGACGCCGCGCCCTGAGAACATCTCCATGCAATAACTCAAGAAACTGGAACGACCTTCCTTCTGTCTTCTTTGCGCTCTTTGCGTTCTTTGCGGTAAAAATCTTCCAAACCCCGCCCAATAAACACGCTGCCAAGGCCGCCCCGACATGCTCGCGCTTTCCTCTCGACACGAATCCCGGCGCGCGCGCCAGCGTATAATCAAGTTTCATATTCAGTTCAAGAGGCTGGCAAGGAATGACTCCCACGAACGGCAATTCTCCCAACGGCAGCAATGGAAATGGCAGCAATGCTGTGCCCCGGCCGCGCGCCCAATGGATTGAGCAGCGCAAGTCCGAGAATACGGACGGCAATTTCTCGCAGATGCGCTACGCCCGCCGCGGCCTGATCACCCAGGAAATGGAATACGTGGCCCGCCGCGAAAAACTTTCCGCGGAGTTGGTGCGCGACGAAGTCGCCCGCGGCCGAATGATCATTCCCGCCAACATCCATCATGCCGAACTCGAGCCTATGTGCATCGGCGTGGCCTCGCTGTGCAAGATCAACGCCAACATCGGCAACTCGGCGGTGACTTCGGAAATCGGCGACGAGCTTAACAAGCTGCACACCGCGGTCCACTACGGCGCTGACACCGTGATGGACCTTTCCACCGGCGGCGACATTCACCAGATTCGTGAAGC
>DATJXG010000077.1:0-3715 GCA_035500455.1 Terriglobales bacterium
TGCTGGTGGCGCTGTATTTCATCGGCCTGCAATTCCTGATTCTCACCGCGCTCACCCTGCTGTTTTCTTCTTTCTCCACCCCGCTGATGTCGGCGGTGTTCGCCTTTTCGCTCTTCATCATCGGCAGTTTCGCCGAGGACCTGCGTGGCTTCGCCGGCATCACGCACGGATTCACCCGCTGGCTGGCCACGGCTGCGGCTTATGTCGTGCCCAATTTTTCCGCCATGAACGTCATCACCTCCGTGGCCCATGAGCAACCGGTGGCCGGGCACCTGGTTCTGCTCAACACCGCCTACGCGCTGGTGTATGCCGGGATGGTGCTGTGCGCGGCGGTCCTGATCTTCGAGCGGCGGAATCTCAAATGAACGCCTCCCGCCGGATCACGCTGACCGCCAGCCTGCTGCTCGTTTTTTTCATGGCGGCGTCGATCCTGATCGTTCACCGCATCGAGGTTTTGCGGTCGGGCGCAGCTTTGGAAGAAGTGCTTTATATTTCGTCTCCCCGGCTATTAAAGCGCCTTGGCCTGGGGTACGACGGTCTTCTCGCTGATATCTATTGGACGCGCACCGTGCAGTACTTCGGCACCAAGCACCGCGCCGGTGCCACCAGCTACAAATTGCTCGCTCCGCTGCTCGAGATCACCACGGCTCTTGATCCCCAGCTCATCGTCGCCTACGAATTCGGAGGCAACTTCCTTGCGCCCCGGCCGCCCTACGGCGCAGGCATGCCGCAAAAGGCGATCGCGCTGGTGGAGAGGGGAATCCAGAACAACCCTGACGAGTGGCGCCTTTACTACCAGTTGGGATTCATCCGCTACATGGACCTGAACGATTACGCCGGCGCTGCCCGCGCGTTTCTGGACGGATCGCGGGTGCCCCATGCCCATCCATGGCTTAAGGTACTGGCGGCGCAGATGGCTCAGCATGCCGGCGAATGGGAAACCGCGCGCATGTTGTGGAGCACAACCTATAGCACGGCCAATGATCCCGCGATTCGGGCCAACGCCGCCGCCCATATTCGCGCTCTGCAAGCGGACCGCGACGTGATCGTGCTCGAAATTCTCGTCGCCAAATACCAGAAGGCCAACGGCCATCCGCCGAAAAAGCTCTCTGATCTGGTTGCCGCGGGCATATTACGGGGAGTACCGCTTGATCCCTTGGGACACCCGTACCGCTTGGGGCAGGACGGACATGTCGAGGTGCAATCGCCCGACGACTTGCCCTTCATCCAGAAAGGCCTGCCCCCAGGATACGTTCCACCGGTGCGGCCGAAAATCCTGCCCAGCGATTAACCCCCCCGTACGCCGGCGTTTGCCAATTGCGCCGGCAGCCCAACCGTAGCGCCAGCGTCCCGCCGGCAGTACCGAACGGGGCCGGCGGGACCTCGGCGCTACGGTCGATTTGCCTTGATCCGTCATTCACCTAGCACATTCGGCTCCCAATCACGATAGACTGAGTTTCCATCTCCATGATTTTCCCGGTCGGCGCGGACGGCCGCCGCTATTCATGACTCTGCTTCCCACAATCCAGCAGTGGTGGAAGGACCAGCGGCAGCGCGAGAGCCTGCCGCAAACCTCGCGCCGCTTCCTGCGGACGGTTTGGGACTTCGCCCGCGAATCCACCCCCGAGCAGCGCCGCCGCCGCTACGGCGATATCGATTTCGACTGGGAACGCCGCGTCGATACGACCGAAGGGACAGTCGGCTGGAAAGCGCGCCTGCTGGGAATGTTCCACTCTTCTTATCAGCCGACGGAACCTGAAGCCTTTCGGGAGATGATCGACGCCCTGGACATCGATTTTCCAGAATTCACCTTCATCGACATCGGCTCCGGCAAAGGCCGCGTCCTGCTCCTGGCCTCAGACTATCCCTTCCGCCGGATTCTGGGAGTGGAATTGCTGCCCGAGTTGCACCGCGTCGCGCAGGAAAACATCGCGCGATACCAGAATCCGCGGCAGCGTTGTTTCGCGCTGGAGTCGCTCTGCGCAGATGCCCGCGAGTTTGCCTTTCCCCCCGAGCCCACCCTGCTGTATTTCTTCAATCCCCTGCCTGAGCCGGGCTTTGGCCGTGTCATCGAGAACCTGGGCGCGTCCTTGCGCAAGTCTCCCCGTCCGCTTTTTGTCCTGTATCACAATCCGGTGTGGGAGCGCCTTGTAGCGGCAAGTCCGGAGCTTAAGAAGATTGGCGGGAAGCACCAGTATTCCGTTTTCGCCAACTCGCCTGCTGCGTCAACTCAGCGCGGCTTGTAGTCAAAGTTCACCAGGTCGTCGCGGTAGTCGATCTTGACATCCAGTAGGCGCAGCATCACGAAACCCAGCGTTCCGGAAACTTCCGTGCCCAAGTCGTCGCTCAGGGAATTCATGTCGAACGACACAAGATCCTGGTTTTCCTGCCGGAGATGCCCGAATTGCAGGATCGCTTTATCGGCCGAATACACGTTGTTCACTCTCCCGCTCACGCCCTTGATGATCGTCTCCGTGTCTCCGTGCACTTTGGTGACTTCGCGCGCCGCCCTGGGCGTAATGTGGTTCATGACCGCGCCTGTGTCGAGAAGAAAAAGCTTGCTGGGCGTATCGCCAATTTTCGTGGGAACCAGCAGGGCGTGTCCAAAGCGGTAAATTCGTGTGTAGGTTTTCATTTCCGGCGCGATGTAGGCATCCTGTGGCCCCGAGTCCGGCGTGGGCTTTCCTGCCTGACCGGAACTGGTATCCGAATTCGAAGCTTCCTCCGGATTGTCCGCGCCGCCCTCACTCTTGAGTTTCAGCGGGTGGGACGCCTCGTCCGGTCTCTGCGGCAGCTGGCTGAGACGGAGCTTTTCGTTCGGGAAGTCCAGGTCCACCAGAAAATCGTCGAAAACGTCAGCCCCGATCAATCCTTCTTCGCCCACCACTGAGCGCTTCTCCATCACTTCTACCGGGCAGTCATGAAACTCCAGGTTGCCGATTTTTATGGAACCGGCCAGACCGATCCAACCGGTCTTGCTGCCCTGGTCGCCGATTCCGCTGATGCGGGTCTGCGATAAGCGGGTGATTCCCGCCTTCTCGGCGATCCCCTGGTCCACCAGGATGCCGGAGGCTCCGGTATCGAGCATCAAGGACGATTTATGGCCATTGAGTTCGACGGTGAGCCCGTATCCCCGGATATGCTCGGGATCGATGTACAGGCGCTGCAGATCGGCCTGGGTGGAAGTCACAGAGCTACCCAGGCGGCAATTTCCGCCACGCTCTTTCTGCCGCGCCAAAAGATACTCCAGATAGTGCCTGGTTGCGAGCACGGTTTCGGGGTCGTCATTGCTGGGCCCGGCCAGCATTTCCTGCAGGTACTTGATTCGCTCTTCGCGCCCTAGCGTGTTGATCCACCGCCTCTGAATGTCGGGATCGTTGGGATCGAGTTGATGCGCTTTCTCGATCATGAGCCGGGCGCTATGGTGAAGGCCGATCGCATCGCGCACTCGTGCCAAGCCGAGGAAAGCGCGGGCCGAGGGATAGCCCGAATTCACTACCTTCACCCACTCACGTTCGGCATCGGTAATTCGTCCCTCGCGGAAAAACACTTCGCCCTGTACTACCTGCAAAACCGGAGCGTCCTGGTTGGCGGCAAGGCCTTTGCCGATGGTCTCGGAGGCCAGATCAAGGTTCTTCTGTTTCAGGTACACCCGAGTCATCCCGGCATAGCCATCGGGCGAATTCGGCTTCTGCTGCAGCACCTGCTGAAATTT
>DATJXG010000078.1:0-15385 GCA_035500455.1 Terriglobales bacterium
TGGGTTCTGTTTCGCGCCTCGGGCACCGAGCCACTGCTGCGGGTGTATGCGGAAGCAGCTTTACCTGAGTTGGTGGAAGAAATCCTTGCGCAATCCGAGAAGTTCGTGCAGGCGTAACGGCCGAAGAACCTTAAATCGCTGAGAACGCAGAGGAGCACCCGCCGAGTTCGCGGAGTGTAGCGATCGTAGCGCCGGCATCCTGCCGGCAACCCGGCCACAAGCGCAATCTCGCAGGAACCACGAACCTCTCGGCAATCTCCGGGATAATTCCTCAAGTCTCGGCCTTTTGAATCTTCTCCCCCAACCCGAAAGCCACTTCTCTGCTAGGCCGGCCTGGCTAGGCTGCCATCGAGCGCCAGCTGGGCCGCGACCGGTTTCATGGCCTCGATGCAGAACGCGATGTGTTCTTCGAGATCGATGCCGAGGGCGGCGGCGCCGGTGATGATGTCGTCGCGATTGACGCTGCGGGCGAAGGCTTTGTCCTTCATTTTCTTCCTGACGGATTTGGCATCGACCTCGGCGAGAGACTTGCCGGGCTTGACCAGGGCGACGGCGGTGATGAATCCTGCGAGTTCGTCACAGGCAAAGAGAGCTTTCTCCATCGGCGTGTCGCGGGTGACTCCAGTGTACTCGGCGTGCGACATGATGGCGCGGCAGATGACCTCGGGATAGCCGCGCTGCTTGAGGATTTCGTTGCCCTTGTAGGGGTGGTCGTCGAGGCTGGGATATTTTTCGTAGTCGAAGTCGTGGATGAGGCCGACGATTCCCCAGAGATTATCCTCCTGCGAGGGATCCGAAGAGAATTTTCGCGCGCAGGCGCGCATGCAAGCCTCAACGGCGAGTGCGTGCTTGCGCAAACTTTCTGATTGGGTGAACTCAGTTAGTAAACCCCAGGCGGTTTCCCGATCGATCATGCGTTCTTCCCCGTTTTCTTTGGGTTTTCCTTCACTCTGCCGGTTTTGCCGGCAGATATTTCTGTTCTGTGCCCACATTATGGTTGACTTCCACAGGGCTTGTGCCTCAGATTACGCAGGATATCGGAATCCTGCGGGATTCCGGGGGTTGCGTTCCCGCTCTGGCAACTCCCACTTCGAATGGTCACGACTCTTGCCCCGGTTGACTCACGGGAAGTAGTCCGCTGCGACCGTTGCCAGTTAGTACAATTCCGGACCAGTAACCACCTTTGCCGCCGCTGCCACGGCTCGCTTGATGAAGACGTGCCGGTGATGGAAGCCAGCGCGCCTGAGCCGCAAATGATGCCCTCCCCGGGCGGCACCCGTGGGCAGCTGAACCTGGCGGTCGCGATCCGCTCGTTGCGGCTGCGCAATGGGCTGAGTCAGCGGCAGCTAGCCACCCGCATGTCGGTCCCGCGGACCTACGTCTCCAAGATTGAGAACGAAAAGGCCACGCCGACGCTTTCTTCGCTGGAGCGGCTGGCGCGGGCGCTGGAAGTCAGCGTCCCCGATCTGCTTTCAGGTGGCGAGCGCACGCGCCAGGAAGAAGTCCGCGATCTGGTGAAAGACCAGTTTATCGCGGAGTTGCTGCCGTTTGTGACGCAGTTGAACGGCATGCAGCTTTCCAGCGTTTTGACGCAGGTGCGGGACTTGACCATGCGCCCGCGGAGAAGCGCGTAGTTCTTGCGGCGCCCCGGGCCGCCTGCCTCAGGCGGCAAAGACGCGGCCGGGCCACCCGCGCTGCATCTCTGCGTTCGAGTTTATCCGGGCAACCTGCCAACTTGGCCGGGATCGGAAACGATCCCGGCCTTTTCCTTGCTTGAAACTGCCGGCGGGACGCTGGCGCTACATTAAGCTACGAAGCCACCACTGTGGGGAAGAGGAACCGGCTGGGGCAGGCGGTCGGTCACTTCGGCCAGGCGGGCCAGGCGCTCGGCCAGATCCTGGCCGAGGACGCCGTGCTGATAGCGCCAGTGGTAGTTGCCTTCGTGGGTGCTGGGTGTGTTCAGGCGGGCCTCGCTCCCCAGGCTCAGAACGTCTTGCAAGGGAACTACGGAGAAATTGGCAACCGAGCTTTGCGCCAGGCGGATGAGCGCCCAGTTGACGCCGTCTTGGCAGTTGCCGACCAGGGCGCGCACGGCCTGGCGTTCGTAGTCAGGAATGGAATTCCACCAGCCCAGCGTGGTGTCGTTGTCGTGGGTGCCGGTATAGATCACGCGGTCACGGGTCAGGCGATGCGGCAGATAGATGTGAGCGCCGGGATCGCCGAAGGCAAATTGCAGGACGGCCATGCCGGGCAGGTCGATGCGCTCGCGCAGAGCCACTACATCGGGCGTGATAATCCCTAAGTCCTCGGCGAAGAACGGGAGACTGCCAAGATCTTCGCGCAGCTTATGGAAGAGATCGTCCTGGGGGCCGTCCACCCAGCGCCCATGAATGGCCGTGGGCTCGTGGGCGGGTATCTCCCAGAACTGTGCGAAGCCGCGGAAGTGGTCGAGGCGGATGTAGTCGCAGGTCAAGGTGGCCCAGCGCAGGCGCTGCACCCACCATTGATAGCCGCGTGCGCGCATGGCGTCCCAGTTGTAAAGAGGATTTCCCCAGCGCTGGCCGTCTGCGCTGAACGCATCGGGCGGCACACCGGAAACAACTTCGGGCTCGAGATCCTCGCGCAAGCGGAAGAGATCGCGGTTGGCCCAGACGTCTGCGCTGTCATAGTCCACGAAGATGGCGATATCGCCGACCACGCGGATGGAGCGCTGAGCGCACGTCATGCGAATGGCGTGCCACTGCTCCCAGAAGAAGAATTGCAGAACGCGCCGCAGGGAAATCTCATGAGCCAGTTCTTCGCGGGCGGCGTCCAGGGCCGCCGGTTCACGACGCGCCAGTTCCTGCGGCCAGCGGTTCCAGGGCTGCCGATCGTAGCGCGAGCGCAAGGCGTCAAAGAGAACGAAATCCTCCAGCCACCAGGCATTCAGGGAACGGAAGCCTTCAAAACGGAAGCAGGCTGCATCGTGGGCATGCTGAAGAAAATTTCCGGCAGCTTCGTTCAGCAAGGGGAGCTTGCGCCGCACGACTTCGTCATAGTCGATGGGGCCGACCGAGTCGGAAAGGCCGCCCAGGCATTCGTGGCGAATCCAGCCGTGCTCCGCGAGCCGCTCCACACTGATGAGCAGCGGATTGCCGGCGAAGGCCGAGGTGGAAGAATACGGCGAGGTGCCATTGGCCGGCGGCCCCAAAGGCAATACCTGCCACAGGCCCTGCTTGGCGGAGGTGAGGAAATCGAGAAACTGGTATGCGGCCGGACCGAGGTCGCCAATACCGCCGCGCGAAGGCAGCGAGATGGGGTGAAGCAAAATTCCGGTTAAGCGCGGAAACGACATTGCCTTGGACTCATTCGCTGTTTTGAGTGTAATGCCTGTTCTGGTTTCGATGAAATCGCCGAAGCGACGTAAAAAATGCGAGAGAACAATCAGAGGCTATCGCCCCTTCTTCCGGGGGGTTTTAGCACACGGCCAACACCCCGCTCCACGATAACCGCCGCCAGTTACTCGCCCTGCTCGCCGCCTGGGGCGCGCATCAGGTTGTTCATTTCCTGGGTGTTGATTTTGATCTTGCCGGACTTCTCCATTTCCGCGCGCAGGTTGGAGACGAATAAGTTGAACAGCTCGTTCCGCCGGGTTTGCAAAAGGGTATCGCGGATGTCGTCTTTCTTGGCCTGGAACAAAGAGTCCGGCGGTTCCTGGCGATCGACCACCGTGAACACTACGCCGTTACCGCCGCCGGCGATGGGGCCGCTGATTTCGCCGGGGTTCATGCCGAAGGCGACCGAGGCCGAGCCGGACATGGAGCCGATATCGGGCACCTGGCCATCAAGAGTCACGAAATCGCTGGTCTTCACCGTGGCCCCCAATTCCTTGGCGGCTTTCTTCAAATCGTGCTCCGCCTTGGCGCGGTCCGAGAGTTCCTGGGTCTTCTGGGTGAGCAGGGCGGCGCCACGCTCGTTGCGGAATTCGGACTCCACTCGGCCGCGAATTTCGTCGAGCGTAGGCGTGGAGGGCGGCTGGATGGCTAGCACGTCGAATACGGCATAGCCCTCAGGAAGCTGGGCTTCGTCGGGCGGAGCTTTCTCCGGTTCGGAAAACACAGCGTCCATCAAGTGTGGCGCGCTCCCGATGCCGGGGAGAACGTCATTGCGGGAGACGAAACCGGTGGTGATGACCTGCAGGCCCTTGGCGGCCGCGGCTTTCTCCAGGCCGTCGGCACGGGCCTGCGTCAGCAGCGCGTTGGCCTGATTTTCGGCGATGCCGGCAAGCTTGTTCTGCCGTAGGATGGGCTCGATCTGCGCTTTGACCTCATCGAGAGTCTTCATGTGGGCGGGCTGTTTGTCGTCCACGTGAATGATGTGGAAGCCGTAGCTGCTCTGCACCAGGTCGCTGGTCCCGCCTTTGGGAAGAGAGAAGGCGGCAGTCATGAACTCCGGAACCAGGGAGGCCGAACGGTCGATCCAGCCAATCACGCCGCCCTTGGATGCGCTGCCAGGATCATCGGAATACTTCTTGGCCAGGGCAGCGAAATCGCCGCCCGCCTTTACTTGCTTGAGCACGTCTTCCGCCTTCTTGCGGGCCGCATCCACGCCCTTCTGATCTACCTTGCCATCGGGGCCGGGTGGGGGCGTCTTGATGAGGATGTGGCGAACGTTCACCTGCTCCGGGACGCGGTAATCGTCGCTGTGCTGATCGTAATAAGACTGGATTTCTTGCGGTGTGATCTGCACGTCAGCCTGCAGGCGGTTGGTGTCAATCACAACGTAGCTCAGCTTGCGTTTCTCGGGAATGGAGTTGTTGTAGCTGGCCTTGTGCTGCTCGTAGTAAGCCTTGAGTTCAGCGTCGGTGGGATGCAGCTCCTTGAGCACCGCATCGTGGTCGAGAACGGCGTACTCCAGCTTGACCTTGGTGTTTTCGCGGGCGAATTCCTTGCGGACTTCCGCATCGGTGACCGTAACGCCCCCCGAGATCATGTCGCGGAGTTTGTCGAACAGGATCTCATCTTTTACCGACTGTTCGAACTGGCCGGTGGTGAGACCAGCGTTTTGCAGGCGGGCTTCGTATTCATCCTGGCCCACGAACTTGCCGCCAGGGAAGAAGGCTTCGGCGTAGCGGCCGTGCTGGATTTCGTCGCGGACTTCGCCGTCGCTGGCGCGCAGGCCCAACCGGTGGGCTTCGGCGAGGATGGCTTTTTCGTTGATGAGTTGTTCAGCAGCCTGGCGGACGAAGAAGGGACGCAGCATGGAGGCGTCCCGGCCGTTGCGCGACTGCTGGCGGACCATTTGGTCGGTGGCGCGGTTAACCTCCTGGAGGGTTACATCTTCGCCGGCGACGGTGGCGAGCACGCCTTGGCCGGGACCGCCGAAGCCGAAAGTAGTGCCCAGGCCTCCGGGCACCAGGGTGATCACCATGGCGGCGCAGATCACCAGCAAAATGCCGCCGAGAATGACTTTTTTCAGCGGCCCAGGGGTTTGCAGAAAACGGATCATGTGAAGTTACTCCAGAGTTTGTGCGGAAATACGATTATAAACTACGAGGCCTGCGTCGGTTGGCTTGGGGTGGTTACGTCAGGGAGGACGCGTGCGATATCGGGCACATCCCTTTAAAGCGGCTCAATCCTGTTCTGGCTCGCTTTGCTCGCTGGACGGGGCAAGCCCCGTCCCTACACGGTCGATTACTCCGCCGCGTAGTTGGGGGCTTCGCGGGTGATGACTACGTCGTGGACGTGGCTCTCGCGGAGGCCGGCGAGGCTGACGCGCACGAAGCGGGTCTTCTGCACCAGTTCTGGAACCGTGGCGCAGCCGCAGTAGCCCATGCCCGATTTCAGGCCGCCTACCATCTGATAGACGATCATCGACACCGAGCCGCGGTAGGGGACTCGGCCTTCGATGCCTTCCGGGACCAGTTTCGCGAGGCGGTTGCCGTCGTCGCCGCTGCTGGGAGCTGCGGTGGAAGCCTCGCCTTCGAGGCTCTGGAAATAGCGCTCGCTTGATCCCGTGGCCATAGCGCCCAGCGATCCCATGCCGCGGTAAGACTTGAACGAACGGCCTTGGTAGAGGATCAACTCACCGGGGCTCTCGTCGGTGCCGGCGAACATGGAGCCGATCATTACCGCGCCGGCGCCCGCGGCCAGCGCTTTGGTAATGTCGCCGGAGTACTTGATGCCGCCGTCGGCGATGATGGGAACGGCGGCGTCTTTGGTGGCGCGGTAAGCCTCGGCGATGGCGGTGATCTGCGGCACGCCTGCGCCCGTTACCACCCGCGTGGTGCAGATGGAGCCGGGGCCAATGCCCACTTTAATGGCGTCGGCGCCGGCGCGAGCGAGTTCGCACGCGCCGTCGAAGGTGGCTACGTTGCCGGCGAGGAGGTCGACTTCCGGGAGCTTGGCCTTAACTGCTTTCACCGCTTCGAGCACGCGGGAGGAGTGGCCGTGGGCGCTGTCAATGGCGAGGACATCGACTTTGGCCTTGGCCAGTTCCTGGGCACGCTCCAAAAAATCTCCGCTGGCGCCGATCGCCGCGCCCACGCGCAGGCGGCCGTGGGAGTCTTTGGCGGCGTTTGGATATTTCAACTTTTTCTGGATGTCTTTTACCGTGATCAGGCCCTTGAGGTTGTATTTGTCGTCCACTACAAGAAGTTTCTCGACGCGGTGTTCATGCAGGATTTTCTCGGCATCTTCGAGGGTGGTGCCGACGGCGACCGTGATCAGGTTCTCCTTGGTCATGACCGAGCTGATGGGAATATCGAAGCGGCTTTCGAAGCGCAGGTCGCGGTTGGTGAGGATGCCGACCAGCTTGCCATTTTTTGTGATGGGCACGCCGGAAATCTTGTACTTTCGCATGACTTCCAGGGCGTCGGAGACTTTGTCATCCGGCGACATGGTGACAGGATCTACGATCATGCCGCTTTCCGAGCGCTTTACTTTGTCCACTTCATTGGCTTGCTGGTCGATCGAAAAATTGCGGTGAATGATGCCCATGCCGCCCTGCTGCGAGAGCGCGATAGCCATGTGGGACTCGGTCACCGTATCCATGGCGGCGCTGATGATGGGAATATTGAGGCGGATATTGCGCGTGAGCTGCGTTTGCGTGTTGGCAAAAGCCGGGACTACATCGGAGCGGCCGGGCAGCAGCAACACGTCGTCGAAGGTCAGCGCCTCGGGAACCGGGAAGTGGATCATAGATTTTTTCTCTGCGTGGAGATGGATTCTATTCTAGGGATGGGGGCGGGGGCTTGCAAATCCGCCGCTCCTGCCGTGGATCGAGGCCTTTTTCTGACTTGCCATAGTGCGCGGAGATTCGCGCCGCTCAGTTTCGCAATCCGGGAATCTTCTCTTTCCACTTGGCGACGTTGACCCCTACGACAACGAGCCACAGGGCAAGTATCAATTCCGGAATGCCGGCCGGGAGCAGAATCCAGGACGAGATCAGCCTGGCGACAGCGGGGCTGAGGAAGAGCGTGAAGCTGTTGGTCAGATAGCTCAGCCCGGAAATGGTTACAAGGACGCCGAGAAACCGGGGAAAGTAGCCCGAGCGGAAAATCAGATATCCGCGAAGCAGGGATTCGCAGCCGAAAAATACCAGGCCGATGCCGTAGCCATAGGCGAACAACTTGGTCGATAACAAAGCCAGGGCCTGGAGTTGGTGGGGATCGAAGGCTTTAAGATAGTCGGCGCCCCCCAGAATCAGCACAGCCGCGAAATGGTGGAGATTATTGATGCCTTCGATGGCCACATCCACCAGGTTGAATAGAACCGCAAGTAAGGCGAGATTTCGATTCACCGGCTTGAGCAGCACATAAAAGATCATTGTCAGAGCGACTGCGCATACCAGCATGACAAGGGTGGCGGCGAAGCCCATGCGCCACAGCGGCTCGGAGGCCATGATCTTGCCGGCGGTGGCGGCGGCGTCCCTTGGCGCGATCAGTTTGTCGCGGACAAAGAGTTCGGCGAAGCCGCCGGCCACAATAATGATCAGATACAACACGCCGCCAATTCTGGCGTAGAGTTGCGGCGATGCTTCCACCGTGCGATTTGTCGTTTCGGTCACAGGCGAAAAGAACTCGCTCGTCAGCGCAAGCCCCGGCGGGGATGCTTATTGATTGCGCAGAGTAACCTCAGGTCCGACGGGTGGCCTATTTAATCACGAAACACGGAAGGTCATGTCCATAAATTCCAGTTGACTCCCGCCCCCGGCCAGTACATCATGCTGCACGACAGATGCGGGTTTGGCTCACCCCCTGGCCGGTTTTCCTGCCCGCTTCCCTTCGTACGCGATGTAACCAGCCGCCCCTCGTCCGACCGGAATCCACTGAGGAGTAACTATGCCCCGCCAGAAGCTGCCTCTCTCTCTGTTGCTGTTGTCCCTGATGGCGTTCTCGATGACCTTCTCCCCTGCCGCTCGCGGGCAGAGGCTCGGGGGCGCTGCTCCGCGCCGTTTGATCACCCGGAGCATTGATGAATTCACCCGAGTCCGGCTTGCCGGCAACACCCGGCCGGAAGCGAATGTCCAGAACGACCGCGGCGCAGTCTCAGATAGCCTGGCGATGGACCACATGCTGCTGCAGTTGCGGCGTCCGGCGGACCGGGAAGCGGCCCTCGAGCAGTTCCTGGCACAGGTGCAAACGCCGAATTCGGCCAATTTTCACCAGTGGCTCACGCCCGAACAGTTCGGGGAGCGCTTCGGCCCGGCGCCGGAAGATATTGAGGCTGTGACCGCCTGGCTGCAGTCGCACGGGTTCCAGGTGAACATGGTTTATCCCAGTGGCATGGTGATTGATTTCTCGGGGACCGCGGGCGCGGTGCGCGAAGCTTTCCAGGCGGAGATCCATAATCTGGAAGTAAGCGGCGTAAGGCACATCGGCAACATGAATGATCCCCAGGTTCCGGCAGCCCTCGCGCCGGCGATTGTGGGAATTAGTTCCCTGAACAACTTTCGCCCGCATGCCATGCATCATCCTGTGAACCAGGCGCATGTGAATCCGCACTCCGGGACGTTGACCTCGGCGCTTACCCAGGCTGCGCCCTCGTATACGTTCACCTCCGGCGGCGCGACTTACCAGGCGGTGGTGCCGGCGGACCTGGCAACCATCTACAGCCTGAGCAAGCTGTTCAGCGCGGGCCTTTCGGGGCAGGGGCAAACGATCGTTGTGATCGAGGACTCCAACGCTTATAGCACTGCCGACTGGACGACATTCCGCTCGAAGTTCGGGCTTTCGACCTATACTTCGGGCTCGCTGACGACAGTGCATCCTGCTCCCAAGAGCGGGACCAATAACTGCGCGAATCCCGGCGTGGTGCTGGGCACCGACGCCGAGGTGATCCTGGATGCAGAATGGGCCAGCGCCGCCGCGCCGAGCGCGGCGATTGAGATTGCATCCTGCCGCGATACCAGCACGACCTTTGGCGGCCTGATCGCCTTGCAAAACCTGATCAACGCCAGCAGCACGCCGCCCGCGGTCGTGAGCATCAGCTACGGCGAGTGCGAGGTCTTCAACGGCGCGACGGCGAATGCCACTTACAACGCGGCTTACCAGCAGGCGGTGGCGGAGGGCGTTTCGGTATTCGTCTCCTCGGGTGATGAAGGAGCGGCCAGTTGCGACGCCAATGCTACGCGCGCCACCCATGGCATCGGGGTGAGCGGCTTCGCCTCCACGCCATATAACGTAGCGGTCGGCGGCACCGACTACGGCGACACCTACGCCGGCAGCAACAGCACCTATTGGAATTCCACTAACACCGCGACCTTCGGATCGGCGAAGTCTTACATTCCTGAGATTCCATGGAACGATTCGTGCGCCGGGGTGCTGCTGGCCACCTACGTGAGCGGATCCGGGGTCACCTACGGATCGAGCGGTTTCTGCAATACTTCTACCGGGAGAGAATTTCTGACCACGGCTTCCGGCAGCGGCGGCCCGAGCGGGTGCGCCACCGGAACCGCTTCAACCTCCGGGGTGGTAAGCGGCACTTGCAAAGGTTATGCCAAGCCCTCCTGGCAGAGCGGCGTGGTTGGCAATCCGGCAGACGCGGTCCGCGACATTCCCGACGTTTCGCTGTTTGCCGCGAATGGGCTCTGGGGACACTACTTCGTCTTCTGCTGGTCGGACCGAGCCGCCGGTGGCGCTTCCTGCAGCGGCGCGCCGAGCACCTGGGCAGGCGCGGGCGGAACTTCGTTCTCTTCGCCCATTCTGGCGGGAATTCAGGCGATCATCAATCAGAAGATGAAAGCGCGGCAGGGGAATCCCAATCCGGAGTATTACAAGCTGGCGAAGGCTGAATATGGGACCGGCGGGAATGCCTCCTGCAACTCCAGCAAGGGAAATACTGCAGCCAGCACCTGCACGTTCTACGACGTCACGCAGGGCGACATGGATGTGAACTGCACCGGCACACACAGCTGCTACCGGCCGTCGGGGACAAATGGGGTGCTCTCGACTTCGAGCAGCGCTTACTCCAAGGCATACGGAACTACGACCGGTTGGGATTTCTCCACCGGTCTGGGTACGGTGAATGCTTACAACCTGGTGAATAACTGGGGAAAGTGAAATTGCAGAGTGTTCGATTGTGTGGGCGGGTCTTCGACCCGAGTCTTCGACCCGCCCCCACGAATCCTTGGGGTTACAATGGCACGGATGGGGTGATTTCCATGACCGTTGAGTTGAGTCCGGCGCTGGAGGCGATGATTCAACAGCGCCAGCAGAGCGGAGCGTTTAAGAATATCGAGGACGTTCTTCTCGATGCCCTGCAGCTGCAGAGCGAACGCGAGGATTGGCTGAATGAAAACAAGCAAGCAGTCCAGGACAAAATCGCGCGCGGTTTGGCCCAGCTCGATCGGGGTGAGGGAATGGATGGTGAAGAACTGCGCGCGCGTCTCGCGGCCAGGAAATCAGGGTGGCTTTCCGACCAATCGCAGTGAATGCGCTTCTCCTGGTATCTCCCGAAGCCGAAGAAGACCTAGATCGTATCTGGCGTTACCTTCTCTCCGAAGCAGGGCTGGACACGGCGAACCGCGTGCAGGCTGAAGTCGTTGAAGCTATCGAAGGCTTGGCACGGAACCCCGGTAAAGGCCATAAACGCAGCGATCTCACCGACCAGGATGTCCTTTTCTACAACCTTTACCAGTACCTGCTCGTTTATCGGCGCGGGGGCGGGGTGAAATCGTCGCCGTTCTTCATGCGAAGCGGGACTTGCCGAAGCTCCTCGAAGCGAGGTTGCCGTCCCCAGAGTAATATCCTTCTCTTCGGCTTCCAGGCGAGGGTCCGCAATCCCGCGTCCGACCCTGAACAAAGCCCGTCCCTACCCGAGCGAGATTTATGGCTGCTTGGTCGCCGGCCTTAGCACTGCGGTATTGCGTTCGTCGCTGGCGATGATGCGGTAGAACTTCTTCAGCTCGTCCGCCTGGCTTACCGGGACGCTCAATTCCTTCACTTCAAAGCTGCGCTTGTAGCGGATTATGTTTCCCGCCACTTCCGATTTGGAATGGTAGCTGGCGAAACTGTACTCCGCGTCTACCGGCGGAGGCAGGTCTTCTACCTCGTAGCCTGGGGGCACGGTAATTTCGAAGGTATCGGTATCCAGCACTGGCCCGGCAAATTCGATGGGGAATCTGCGCGGCTCTTTGGTTTCGAGGGTAGCGCGAGCCTTGCTCCCCAGCACCCGCGGCCGCACCAGCAGCAGCCCGCCGGCGGTCTTGGCATAGCTCTCAGCCTGGAAGGAGTAGTCGAAACCGAAGGGCTGGTCGGTATGGGTCAGATTGATCAGGTTAGCCTTGGTAATCTGGAAGGAAGGCAGCGAATCGGCAAGGATCGCCTCAATGGGCTTAATGCGGTCGGCGTCTCTGGTCACGGTCCGCAGTTGCCAACGTTGCGACGATGCCCGATCGCCCAGGCGTCTTTCCTCGACCTGCCCGCTTAGGGTTCCTGATGGATCGAGCGTGAGTTTGGCGGTGCGCTGAATGCCGTTCAT
Source organism: Terriglobales bacterium (assembly GCA_035500455.1). GTDB lineage: Bacteria > Acidobacteriota > Terriglobia > Terriglobales > Acidobacteriaceae > DATJXG01. The sequence continues at coordinate 11,961 of DATJXG010000078.1, forward strand.
AGTGGGCGGCTGCTCTGGTAACTCGACAAGATCACCGCCGTCAGGAGTAATCAACAATCCCCAATTGGCTTGCAGATGTCCGCGAATCTGACCCAACGGGGTCAATTCGTCGGTAGGATCGAAAAACAGCAGTCTGCCCAGCTTGGGGTGATTCATGACCGCGACGAGGGAAGGATGAACCAGGCCCTCGGGCAACCTGATGGCGATAATCTGGTGATTGAAGCCGGTATAGGCCGGGGTTTGGGGGGTAATGGATCCCCGCTCGGTGTTGATGGCCACCTGGTAAGATTCGACGCCGATTTCGTGGAGCATGGAGCGCATGAGGGTGGCTTTGTCCTTGCAGTCTCCATAGCGATTGCTGAAAATCTCGGCCGCGGGATGGGGCTGCCACCCCCCGATGCCGAGCTCGATTGCGACGTAGCGGATATCGTGCTGTACGAACTGCGCCAGCGCCTGCATTTTGCCGAGCGTTGTAGTTGCGGAAGCGGTTAGCGTCGCCACCTGCTCTTTAATCGCGGGAGAAGCGTCGGCGCGTCCGCTTTCCAGGTTCCAGTACCACGAGCCCATATCCTTCCAATTGCTGTAGCCGTTCTTGACGAAGGGCCCGCCGGGAGGAAAGAACGATACGACCATCAGGCCGGCGACGCCCTCAAAGGGAGGCATGTCCTCTTCTTGGCGGATGCCTTTTATATCGCTCACCGTCCATTGCCACTGGTTGTTTCCAGACTCCACCGGCTTGACCTCGGAATAATTAAGCCAAAAAGCGCGATACTCCCAAGTGGCTGGGAGTTGGAGCGAATAGCGGCTCTCATGCGCCGGGGCTTCCGCCTGGAATTCCCATTCGTCCTGCAGGACGAGCGGCTGTTCTTCCATTTCATATTCGTAACCGACGATATTTCCGGGATCGGGCGCGGGGATTTCGAGGCGCTTGGCTTTGACGTCGGTCACCAGCTCGGCATACTCAATTTTGGGGGGCGCGATCTCCATCGCGTCCTTGTCCTTCACCTCGTAGTCCTTGCCCTGCCCGGGAATGCACCAGCCGTGCAGTGAAGTGACCTTTTGTCCCGGGGAATCGAAGAATACGTGGACGGTGCCGTACTCGCGTCCGCCGGGTCGAAGGATCTTGTAAGCCTTGCGCACCTGGCGCTTGATTTTGTCAGCCGACAGGACGGTGACGTTTTCCTCCGAGTAGAGCAGAACCGCGTCGGTCTTTTCATCGTGCGGAGGCAGGGGCGTGTTGACGACAGCGTGCATCCACTGCGGCGCGTCGCTGCCGGCGAACCCAGCTGGCGCACAGGCCAGGAGAAAAACCGCTGTGCAACACAAAGAAAGGATTCTGCCGCAGCTAGTTGCGCGCGGTGACCGGACCCGGTTGTACGATAATTTGTTCCTCATCTCCGGCTTTCACTCCTTGATAAAAATTGCGCAGGGCGCCGTAATACTTGGGCTCCAGAAGGAGAACGTCCAGGTTCAGGGTGCGCGTCCAATGCAGCTTGTTGGCTTCATTGCCTGTCTTCAATGTGTAGACGATGACGTGTCCGTCCTGGTTAACTGCCGGGGGAAGGTTCGAAACCTGCCAGCCAGCTGGAAGCTCGACGGTAATGTCATCCGCCTTCTGGCAGGGATACTCGAAGTAAATCGGGTGCACGCGGTTGGCGTGGTCGAAAACGTGCTTCTCGCCGCCGCTGAACAAGCCTACCGGAATCAGCGCGCGGCGGCCGGCGGACGAGGCCCAGCCGGGGACTTTCAAGTCAAATTCGGCGACCAGCGTTGAGGAAGAGCTGCTCCAGTCGGGCTTGTTGGTCAAATCCACTTCGATAGCAGCCGGTACATATTCCTTGACCTCGTCCTCGAGGAAGGTCTTGCGATCGGTTTCGTCCTCGTGGCGCTCTCCCACCCTGCGAATGACGGCTTCGATTCCGGAATACGTAATGGTGAGCTTGCCTTCGAGGCCGCCGGTATCGGGGTTCAAGGTGAGGGTGGCTTTACGCTCGATTTTCGACGCGGAACTTGCCGGTAGCGTGGTCTGCACCCAGGTTCCGCCGTCTTTGTCGAGACGCAGGCCGGGCACCGCGGTTTCCGACCAGGGGAGGAGGCCGTAGGGTGTGAAGGCGGCGCCGGGGTCGAAGTAGAGGTCTTTGCCGTTGAGCTTGACGAGGACGACATTCTCGTCGAGCTTCCTGCTATCCATAATTTTGATGTTGAGAAAATAGTCCCGGCGCTCCGCGACCCAGACGCCGGAAGCCTCGAATCCAGCGGCCCGGACCAGGCCGAGATAGAGCCAGGTAAGCTGCCAGCCTTCGCCATACCCGCGCTTCCATACGTCTTCCACGTTGGAAGCGTCTTTTTCTTTGTCGCGCTTCTGTTCCTGCTCGGTCTTGCGCACCTCATAGGAGGTATTGCGCAGCTTCTGCACGCGGTCGTAAATCTTCTGCAGCTTGACCTCCTGCGAGTCGGAGGGCGAAACAATTTGCTCCACCGCCTGTTCCATGGCTTTGCGCTTGCCCACAAAACCTTCCAGGCGGTCATTTAGTTTCTTGCCTGTCTTCTTCCAGAACTTGTCCACGTCCAGTTCCACGTAGTCTTCGGAGTAGATGAAATCCACTCGCGACTTCAACTCGTTTTCCGGCGGCATGAAGTCTTCGGTCTGGAACGCGGGGATATTACTGGCTTCCATGCGAATGACGTGGTCCGTCTGCTCGGCCGGCGGGGCCGCGCCGGGAGGCAACCAATCCCAATTCCAGCGAAGGTGGAACTGCTGATAATCGGATTGGTAGGGCTTCAGAGAGAACTTGGCGTGGCGGGTGAACAGCTCATCGCTCAGGATCCAGTGGGAGTCGTAGATGTAATGCTCACTGAGATCAGTGGTGTAAAAGTATTCGATGATGCTCCCGACCTCGACAGCGGGGAGGGTAAAGGTCTTTGCCAGGTACTTGAGTCCCTTGGCCTTGGCGATGGATTTGTCGAAAACCTTGCCGTCGAAATTGATGATGGAGCCGTCGGGATGGATGGTGCGGGCGTGGATGCCCACGATGTTGCCCTCATCGCGGAAGAAGGGAATCTCCACGTCGGCATACTTGCGGCCTTCTTCGGTGAGAATCTTGATGCGGACGTAGTCGTCTTCGTGCGAGGTGTTGCCGTTGTCGTCGCGGTCCACCTGGCGGTAAAGGATGATCGCGGGCGCGCCTGGGGCCTGCGGCTCGGTGGTCATCTTCAGTTCTTCCGGGACTACGGGCTGGAATCCGGTTGCGCCAGCCAGCGTGGAAAGGCAAAGGACTCCTGCAAGGGCGAGTGGAAAAGACAGGACGAAACGGCGATCGCGCACAGCAAGTTCTCCTCTAGAGCACCGCACAGCTTGGTGGTTCCCAGGGGCCGCAGTCGAACATGGCAGGTGACAATATCGCGGGTTGGGCGCGGCGTCAAGA
>DATJXG010000079.1:0-4486 GCA_035500455.1 Terriglobales bacterium
GTGGGAGCCTCGGGCGATGCCTGCGATTGCATTGCCGAGGGCAGAAGAACCACGACCCCCAGAGTTAATACTGCGAATGCAAACCAGCGAAGGCGCTGCGCGAGCAGTCGAGGGAACATGTAGCCGTATCCTTTCACCAGGGATGGGTCAGTTACCGAGCAACCGCATGATACTTCTTCAGAGTTAGGAAATTCGAAAAGCATACGCTCCGATGTCGTTGGGGGGATCCGGAGGCAAAGTGACACTCAACTTCTCCGCGCTCTGCTCGAACGGCAAACTGCCGGAAGCGCCCAGCAACTCGACGCGGTTGATAACCTTCGGGTGGACTTGCGAACCGGTTCCCAGCGAGGCAACGCGCAGCTTACCACCCTTGGGCCACACCATGGCGAAGACGTAGAGCGTCTCCACCTTCTGAGTAAAACGGATGTCGCGCTCGTCGTAAGGCCGGGCTTTACTTTCGTTGAACATGGAAGAGTCGGCCACATCAGGCGGACCTTCCCCGAAGCGGACACAGGGACGGGTGCCGTAAATCGCCTCGCCATTGGTGCGCGTCCATGTGGAGAGCGTCTCAAGGAAGCTATGCTCATCTTCATCAATAGTTCCGTCGCCCCGAACCGGAATGTTGAGCAGCAGGTTTCCGTTCTTGCTCACCACGTCCACCAGCGTCTGCACCACTTGAGTCACCGTCTTGTATCCGTGCCGCTCGAATAGCGGGCGGCTATAGTGCCAGTCCCCGATGCAGGTGTCGGTTTGCCAGTGGGCGGCGAGAATCTCGTTGGCGCGGCCGCGCTCGATATCCACCGCCGTCGCTCCCAGATGTTCCGGCGTGTAGTTCTTTGCCGTCGCGACGGCTTCAAGCTTGCCGTGCCTGGCGATGCTCTGGTTGTAGTAGTGCGCCGTGATGTCGAGTCCCGCCTGTCCGAGCGGCAATTCGGTGTCGTCAAAATAGACGATGTCGGGGTCGTAGTGGTCGATGAGATCCTGGCAACGCAGAAACCAGCGGTTGACGTAGTCCGCATTCGGCGGAGGCGCTTCATTCCATACCAGGTCGTTCTTTTCGTGCCACTCTTTCTGTTGCTCGATAGTCGTCAATCCGGCGGGCATCACCATGTTTCGGCCGGTGTAGAGTTCCTGGGGATCAAGCCCCTCCCACCACTTCCCCTTGCCGTCTTCCTTTTCCAGGTTGTAGGCATCGTAGCGAACTCCGGCCAGGGGGCCCTCGGCGTCGTAGGCGTACGCGGTCTGGAACCAGTGCCACGCGTGCGCAGAATGATTGCTGACGCCCAGGCGCAGGCCGCGCTCGCGGGCGATCTTGGCCCAGGTTCCGACAATATCTTTCCTGGGGCCAATGCGCGTGGAGTTCCAATCGCTATAACGGGAGTCGTAGTTATCGAAATTGTCCACGTGATTCGCCAGCGTGAAGAAATATTTCGCGCCGGCCTTCACGTAAAGATCCATGAGCTTTTCGGGTTCCCACCGCTCCGCCTTCCAGAGATGGTCAATCTGCATAAATCCGAATTTGGACGGGTGCCCGTAATTCTTCACATGGAACTCATACTGTGGGTGCCCCTGAACGTACATGTTCCGCGCATACCAGTCGCCCTGCTCCGGAACACACTGCGCGCTCCAGTGCGCCCAGATGCCGAACTTGGCATCTCGAAACCACTCCGGCGCGCGATATTGTTTGAGCGATTCCCACTCCGGCTTGAAAGGACCGGGCGCAATTTTGCGGGGCGCTGAAGTGGATGCGGCCGGCCAGCCCATCGCACGCGCCTTCATGGCAGCGATTGCCAGAGTTCCATTTTTCAGCAGCGATCTGCGGGAGATCATTCTGGTTCCTAATTTGTCCAACTATTCGCAGTTCAGGAAGGCGGGGCGCCGCCGGTGAAGCGATCGGCCGCAATGCACAGGAACCCACGCTGGCGGCTTGCCTTTCACCTCATGGGACTGACTCCATGAGCGCTTAAACCCACATTGACTTCCCCTGGTGCGCGAATATAGTATCACCCGTCGTTTACCTGAGCACTTATTTGCAAGCGCGCTTAGGGCGCGCCTCAATCCTTGCCTGGTGAGGAATTGTGACCACTCCGTTCACTGAACACAAAGATATTCCTATCTGGAACCAGGAAGACTGGCTGTATGAAGACTTCGAAGTCGGCAAGCGGGCGCGCTCCATCCGGCGGACCATCTCGGAAGGCGAGAGCATGGCATTCAGCGCACTGGTGCTCGATATGCATCCCTACGTCGCCGACGACGTTTTCGCCAAAGAAGAAGGCCTGTTCGGCAAGCGGCTGGTGGCGGGCGCCATGGTTTTCAGCGTGGGCCTTGGCTTGATGGCGCACAATAACGTAAACACTTTTTCGTACGGCTATGACAAGTTGCGGTTTATCAAGCCCGTATTCATCGGGGATACGATTTACACCATCCGCACCCACATGGAGAAGTGGCCCAAGTATCCCGAGCTGGGCATGGTGCGGGTCTCATATGAAGTCTTCAAAGTTCCGGGAGAACTGGTGCTCTACTGCGAACATCTGCAGACGGTGAAATATCGCGATCCGGCGGCCTTCCAAGGCCAGACGCGGCCGAAATGACCGATTCGAAATCAGCGGTCGTCCAACGAACCGCTCGAACTCACTAAGCACCGCAGGGTCACTTCGAAGGAATCAGGACCGCTGCGCCACAGCCAAAACCGCCAGAGCGAGAAGAATTATCACCATCCCCGCTGCGAGAAATCGCCGCGTCGCGGCAGAAACCCCGTCCCATTCCCCGGTAAAGATGCCGGCGGCGTTGCTGGTAACGATGATCATTCCCATCAAGAGCGGCCAGCCGATCACCACTCCCAAAGTGCCCATGTGCGAGATGCCGAGTCCGTAGAGCGACTGCCCGCCGAACCAGAACAAGCCCATCAGCGCTCCGCAAAACCAGCCTACCCTTGAGCCTTCGCTCGCGAACTTGCCAAGGCTGTGGTTCTTGCCCAGCAAATAACCGCAATAGACGAAGTTCGAGAGAAATCCCCCGGTGACGGCGAGTGCCGTCACCACCCCCGTGCTCCACAGCGTGCTCGCGCCCAGCTGCAGCGCGCGTTGTATGGCTTCTCCGCCGAATGCGTAGGAAAAGTTCAGCGCGGAAGAGAACAGCCCCGAGCCGCAGCACACCACGAAGCCGGCAAGAAATGTCCCTCGTTGCGTGCCCTTCGATGCCTGATTCTTGCCCACGTCCCGCAGAATTCCAGCCCGCGCGCAGACCGCGATTCCCGCCAGCATGATCGCCGTTCCCAGCAGATAAATGTGGCCCTGCCGCGTGTGTATCTGCTGCGGCGTAAGAACCAGCAGGGGAATGAGCGACCCGACGGAAGCGCACAGGCCAAGAATGATGGCCATGCCGAGGCCGATGCCTAGCAGCGTCAGGCCGATGCCGGTCAGAGTTGCGCCGATTCCCCAGCACACACCAAAGCCGAAAATGCTGAGAAACGTCTTCGTCGAACTAAGCGCATAAACCTGGCCGGCGTGCGGCACGGTCGCGGAGGTCAGCGCCCAGGGAAAAACCAGCATTCCCGAGATACAAAACGCGAGCCAGATATTCTCGTAGTTCCAGCGCCGCGCATACTTCATGGGAACCGCGAACACGCCTTGGAGCAGGCCTGCTACCACCACGGCGCCTACACCCAGCAAAAGTTGAGGAGTCAAAGTTCCTTCCCGGCGAGGCCGATGCACGCGACTCGCTCACGTTGTTTCTCTGCCACCGGATTTACGATTCGTTATTTTCTTTGCGTCCTTTGCGCTCTTTGCGGTGAAAAAAGTATTCCCGCAAAGATCGCAAAGAACGCAAAGTTAAAGACTTGCAGCCGGCGCCGCTATACCAACGAAAACTCTTCCCTGATTTTTTCAGTATCAGATCCCAAACGAGGCGCGCCCTTGGCGCTTTTGAGCACCTGCCCATCGAGACGGATCGGGCAGCGCGTAGTATCGAGTTCCACTCCGTCTCTGCGCTTCACCCGCTGAACCATATCAAGCGTCTTGAATCCTTCGTGCGCAAACAGCCGGTTCCAGTCGAAGACGTCTGCGCACCAGATATCGGCGGGCTCGAGAATCTTCAGCCAATATTCCGTAGCCTGCGTCTTCAAAAGATCGGCAAGTACCGCCTTGATCTCCTCGCGGCGATCGAAGCTGTCTTGCGGATTGCTGTATTGCAGAAGCTTGGCCGAGCCCAGAAGTTCTCCCAACCGGGTCACCGAGCCCATCGCCAGCGCCAGGAAGCCGTCCGCGGTCGCATAGACTCCGTATGGGGCACCCAGGTAGGCATGCGCGTTGTTCGCCCGGCAGCGTTGGGGCAGGTGGTGCCCGTCATTCAGGTACGTGGTCAACACTTCGAACTGCGCATCGAGGATCGACTCCAGAAGGCTCACTTCCACCTTAGCCCCTTCGCCAGTAACGCCACGGCGCACCAGCGCCGCCAGAATTCCCTGCACCAGGTGCGCGCCGGCAAA
>DATJXG010000080.1:0-40832 GCA_035500455.1 Terriglobales bacterium
GGAAACGAGTTTGCTTCCTTCATTTTGGGCCAGGTGGACAGCGCCAATTTCTCCATTCCGTTCAAGTACATGCCAAAGATGAGATATGCCTCACCCTGGATCAACGACGACATCAAGGTTTCGAGAAAGCTGAACGTCACTCTGGGTGTGCGTTTCGATTGGCAATCAGGCTTGTCGGAGGAGTTTAACCGCTTCTCCACCTTCGATCCCACCGCCCAGAACCCTGACGGCCACCTTGGCGCGACCGTCTTTAACGCCAAGAAGGCAGCCGGCGACAGCAACTGGAATGCCGGGCCGCGCGTCGGCTTCGCCTATGCCCTGAGCAACAAGATGGTAATCCGGGGCGGGTATGGAATCTATTATGCCGGAGTGCAGGCCGACTCCTGGGATCCTTATCCAGTGGACGGTTACCAGACCAACCCGCTGGCGCCCAATACCTCCAACGGACAATTCCCCGCCTTCTATTTCAACGGCAACAGCGCATGCCCGGGCCAGGTTTCAGCCATGGGCGTTCCCTGCGGCTGGCCGGCGGGAACCATTGTCTTCCCGCCTCAGTTAAGGGCGGACGTTGAAAATGGCGGAACCCCGGTGGGTGTGGCTCCTGATACCTACCTCATGCCCCGCTATCAGAACTGGTCGGTCTCCTTCCAGCGGCAGTTGGGGCAGAACATGGCGGTAGATATTGCTTACGTCGGCAACCACGGAACCCGCTTGATCGATGGCCGTAGCGCTGCCGGCGTATTTGATAACATGAATCCCGGCAGCGTGCTCGCTCTAGGCGCCGGTGTTCTTAACGCTGGATTCACCAACGGCGTGCCGGACGCGACCGCGGCGGCAGCCGGGCTGACCGCTCCCTACCCAACCTTCACCGGGACGGTGGCTCAATCCTTGAGGTCTTGGCCGCAGTACCAGCAAATCCTCTGGCGCTCGTTCCCGCTCGGCAATAGCCACTACAACGCTCTCCAACTCACCCTGGACCGTCGCATGAGCCACGGTCTGCAGTTCCGGGTGGCCTACACCTATTCCCGGCTGATGAACAATGGCTCGGAAACGGGGCTGGCCTCCGGTGGGCCACCCGTGCAAAATCCCAGCGACATGAGCAACCTGTATTCCGTCAGCTCTGACGATGTTCCCCACATCCTGACCTTTGGCTGGGTGTATCAATTGCCCTTCGGCAAGGGAAAGGCGATTGGAGGAAAATCGTCAGGCGCGTTGAACAAGATCATCGGCAACTGGCAGGTGTCGACGATCCAGACATATCAGGCGGGACGGCCGCTCTCGATCACGACCCCCAACAATCTGGGCGGGTTCCTGTTCAACTATGCCAAGTTCCCGGATAAGACCGGGAAGGGCCTCTCCGGGACCTTCAGTAACCCGTATAACGACACCTATCTGAATCAAAGTGGCTGGTCAGCTCCCGGGGGAAGCGCCGACTCGCTTGCCTTCGGCAACGCTCCCCGCGAGGATGCCAGCGTCCGCGGCTTCAAGTACTTCAACGAAGACTTCTCGATCTTCAAGGACACCTACTTCGGGGAGCAGAAGTACGTGCGCTTCGAAGCTGACGGCGGGAACATCTTTAACCGCGTTTATTTCTGTAACCCGGATACGAACTGGCTGCCCAACAACGGCAACGGGAACTTCGGCAAGACCGGCAGCCAGTGTAATATCCCGCGGCGTGTCCAGCTGGCGCTGCAAATCTTCTTCTAGCCCGAATCGCAGATGAAGGCATTACGATGGATGGTCCGCGTTGCGCGGACCATCCATCGGTCGTGCCATTCTCGGGTAGTGAGTTCACTTACGGTCGCAGCCAATTCAGGCTGGACTTTGAAGCTGCTAACGCTTGCCGAAAACCTCTCGCCGAATGATGCCGTGGCCTTCTTGCGCGGTGACCAGTTGGTTTGCATCAATCTTCCTGAACGATTCCAGCAAGCCCGAGGGCCAACGAACCTCAACCAAGTCCGCCTCCTTAGCCGCGCCCAAGCCAAAGTGCAGACGAAGGTCATTCTGCGACATGTAACTTGAGCCGCTCATGACTTCATTGATCTGGGAATGCTGGCCGGTGACCACGCGCACGCGGGCGCCGATGGCGCTGCGATTGGACCTGGTGCCGACGCACTTCACCTTCAGCCAGTTGTGCTTCGAGGAGCAATCGTTGCGCAGAAGTGACGGAGGCTCGTTCATGTTGACGATGACCACGTCAACGTCTCCATCATTGTCAAAATCGCCAAATGCCGTTCCCCGGCTGCTGTGCAGCTCAGTTACCGGACTGCCCACGCGGGAGCTGATATCGATAAAGCGCCCGCCGCCGAGGTTCTGGTAAACCAGCTTCTGCTGCTTGAAGGTGACGTGCAGCCGGCGGGTATCGACTTCGGGGAACACGTGGCCGTTCGACATAAAAATGTCGGCCCACCCATCGTTATTGAAATCGCAGAGGCCGACTCCCCATCCCAGATACTTCGTGTTTCCGCCCAGCCCGGCGCGAAATACGGCGTCGTCGAAAGTGCCGTTCCCATTGTTGTGATATAAATTTGCGGTTTGGTCGGAGTAATTCGTCTTGACGATATCCAGCCAGCCGTCGCAGTCGTAATCGCCAACGGCGATTCCCATGCCGCCCTGCGGCATCCCGTTCTCGTTCAGAGCGCAGCCGATCTCCCGGCCCACCTCTTCGAATGTCCCATCTCGATTGTTGTGGTAAAAACGGCTGGGCACGGAATCACAGGCAACGTAAATGTCAGGCCAGCCGTCGTTGTCGAAATCCGCCGCACAAACCCCCAGCCCGTAAGAACCCGCCGGCAGCCATTGATCGCTGGCAAAGGTCGGGGCCAGCGGCCCGCGGGGGGCCGACACTCCCGATCGCTCGGACACATCTTCGAAAGTTCCATCGCCGCGATTGTGATACAGGATGTTCGTCCCGCCGCTCATACCCTGGGGCCCGCACCCGACGGACAGGCCGAAATACCTGCAGAACTTGTTGCTGCCGGCCAAAGGCGTCACCTTAGGATCGAAATTCACATAGTTCGCCACAAACAGGTCGAGGTGCCCGTCGCGGTCGTAGTCGAGAAAGCAGCAGCCTGTATTCCACCGCTTCATCGCCCCTTCCTGCACCAGCCCGGCTTTTTCCGAGACGTCGGTGAATGTTCCATCCCCGTTGTTGTGGTAGAGGACGATTCCGCCCCAGTAGGTCACGACCAGATCGTCGTATCCGTCGTTGTCATAATCTCCGACACAACATCCCTGGCCCCACCCCGAGCGGGCCAGCCCGGCTTTCTGAGTTACATCGACAAAGGATCCGTCGCGATTATTGTGGAATAGAAAATTGCCGGGTTGATTCTCGGGCTGGATGCCTTCGAGCCTGGTTCCATTGACCATAAAGATGTCCAGCCAGCCATCATTGTCGTAGTCGAAGAGAGCAACGCCACAGCCGGTTTCCTCCAGGATGTACTGCTTATGGGCAATGTCGCCGAAGACGTTGATGGCATCGCCGAGTCCGGCCTTGGCGGCGATGTCGGTGAAGGAAAATCCCGCGGGGGTTGCCGAACCGGGAGCTGGTTTCCGAAGCGCGGATGGCCCGGTTGGCTTTTGAAAAGCCTCTGCGGCGAGCCCCCCCAGGCCCGGGAGCAGCAACGATACGGGCACGGCAAACCCCAGGCGCCAGGTTTGGCGGAGGAAGTCACGCCGCGAAAACTCGCGCGATGCCATAGAAATTACCCGACCCGCACCCTTCCAGAGGTAATCTTAAAGCTATTCGATCAGTCGGGAAGCACCAGGCGGAGGCGCATATCGCTCTGGGCCCGCCGTTCGGCTTCAAGCTTGCGCGACTCTGCAAACTGCTCGTCTGAATCGGCGGTCCGTCCGAGACGCAGGAGAGCCATGCCGAGCTGGTGATGAGCCTCCACCGACCCGGGATCGAGCGAGACGGCGCGTTCCAGATCCTGCTGGGCCTCGGCATACTGGTGTTGCCGCAATAGAATGCCCCCCAGTTTGACATACGAGGGCGCATGCTGAGGATGGGCTTTGAGCAGACCGCGAAACACCGCAACCGCCTGATCGTCCTGGCCAACAGCGTCATAGGTGAGGCCCAAATAATATGGGGCGGCAACCTGGTCGGGTTGAGCTTGCAGGCTTTTTTTCAGCGACAACTCGGCTTCCGTGTACTTGCCCATGAGGTAGTACACCGCGCCCATGGCATAGTTCAGGACGGCGTCCTGGGGATGCTTTTGCAGGAGCCCCGAGAAAAGCGATGCAGCTTTGGTGAGGTTTCCGCGCGCAACATTGGCGGACCCTAGAACATAGACGTAGGGGTCATGGTCGGGCTTCAGTTCAACTGCTCTGGCCAGCGCCGGCGTCGCGTCATCCAGCAAATTTCGCTCCAGGCAGACTCTGCCGAACTGGAATAGTACCTCCGGATTGTCCGGATCATGTTGTTTTGCCGGAATCAGGTATGCCAGAGCCTTTTCGGTGTTACCTTGCCGCTCCGCGATAGCTCCCAGGTTCAGGTCGCATGCGACACAGTCTGGGTTCAGGGAGAGCGCAGTTTTGAAGGCCTCCTCGGCATGATCGAGAACTTCCAACGTCAGGTAGGCCTGGCCTAGTTTGAAGGAGAGAGGAGCAGAGGCCTCAGCTGCGATTTTCTCTTCTATGCTGTCGAGAATCTCTTTTGCCTCAGCTGTCATTCTGTATAGAGCCAGCAAATTAGCAAATTCTACCGATGCCTCCGCGGACGGCGCGTCCAACTGTCGCCACTTACCAGGCAAAGCTTTGAGTTCTTCGGTCTTGCCAAGCGCGCCGTAGTCGGCCGCCAGAAGAAGGATGCCCTCCTCGGATGTGGCAAGCTGAGGCACGATGCGGCTCGCCATATTGAGAGACTGGCGGAAATTCCGCTGCGAGGCCTCCAGCTTGGCCAGGTCAAACCTGGCATTCACGTTGCCCGGGTCGAGTTTTAACACTTCCTGAAAGCTCGCCCTGGCCGGTCCGATCTTACCCTGCAGAAGATAGGCATCACCAAGGCTCGTTCGGGCGCCGACCAGATGAGGATTGATCGCGAGAGCCTGAGTCAGAAACTCCGTGCTCTCCTTATATTTGGTTTCCTGCAAGCGAATCGTCCCCAGCATCGCCAAGGCCAGGGCTCGCGTCGCCGGGTTTTGCAATCCCTGGCGCGCTTCCGCTTCGGCGTTTTCTGTCTGGCCGTGGCTCAACAGGCGCGCCGCTGCTTCAATGTGATTGACTTGGGCGAATCCGGTGTTCAGCAACGCCACGAAGGCGAGCAAGAGCTTATGGCGAGAGAGTCCCTGACGGAGCCGGCCGGCGTAGTGCCTGACGGTGCGGAAACGCGGGCCGAACCAGCGCATGTTCGTTCTTATAGCATGCCGGTATTAGCGGAGCAACGCCTCGCAAACGCTAACTTTACGGTCAGAATCCATTGCGGGTCGTCAATCTGTCACCCCAGCCGGAAACTGGCAGCCTCTGAGGTGGACTCCTGTTTGCCATAAGCGGACTTTGGGCCCGGAATGACTGCTGGCTCGCCCGCCCATCGCAAGCCACCGCCAATGGCCCTTCCAACTCCCGGATCGTTACGTGACCGGCGTCACAGACCAACCTACCGATTCGGAGCATATTTGCGCTTTAGATCTGAAGCGAACCGCAAATGGAACCAGCCTACAGGCTCAGCCGTCGGAAGTTCTTGCAAGCGGTTTTGGCCGCCGCAGCGGCCGGCACCGGCGTTGCCTGTACCGGCGCCAGAAGTCCGTGGCGGTTTCTGACTGTGGATGAGGCACGAACCCTGGCCGCAATTTGTGATCAGATCGTTCCTCCGGACGAAGACCCCGGGGCAGCCTGGGCAGGTGCAGTGAATTACGTGGACCGCCAGCTCTGCGGACCTCTCCGGCATCTGCGCAGGGTGTACCGCCAGGGAATCGCCGCCGTGAACCAAAGCAGCCGGATGCTCTACGGGGCAAACTTCGCGGGCCTGGCGGAGCCGATGCAAGTGGCACTGCTGCGCATGATGGAACAGGGGCGAGCGCCGAGCGCGGCGTGGAAGAAGGTCTCTTCGGAAGAATTCTTTGCGCGGCTGGTTGATCAAACTATGCAGAGTTTCTATGGCGACCCCCGCCACGGCGGCAACCGCGACAGAGCAAGCTGGAGGATGCTCGGTACGCCCTACCCGCCCATTCGCGGACGGCTCCACTACGACGTCAGCCAGCGGTAGGAACACGTCGGTCGTGCAGGTCGATATTTTGAGGTCCAGTTGATGGCACTCAAACACGTCAATGCAGTGGTCGTAGGTGCGGGCGCTGGCGGGGGCATTGTCGCGAAGGAGCTTGCTGCGGCTGGACTCAGCGTAGTGCTGGTGGAACGGGGTAAATGGTATACCGCCTTCGATTGCCGTAAAGATGACTTGCGCAATCAGCGCACCCCGGTGTTAGGCAATTCTTTCGGCCCCGACGAGGAGCGCAACCCGCGGGTTTTCGTCGACGAGCAAGGCCGGGAACATCTGCTGAGGCCGAGTGACGGAGACTACAACAACAATGCCGCCTGTGTGGGGGGCGGCACCGCCAGCTACGGCGCTATGGCTTGGCGCTACATGGAAAAAGATTTCCGCATGCGATCGACCTATGGGGCGGTTGTGGGCAGCACGCTGGAAGACTGGCCGATCAGCTATACCGACCTGGAGCCCTATTACGAGAAAGCAGAATGGGAAATCGGCGTGTCGGGCGACGATTCGAATAACATTTTCCGCTCGCCACGGCATCGCCCGCTCCCCATGCCGCCTCTGTCCCCCAACCGTGAATATGAAATCCTGAAACCCGCTGCACAGCGCCTCGGACTTCACGCTTTTGACATTCCCATGCTTCGCAATTCGGTTCCCTATAACGGCCGGGCAGCCTGCATGCGGTGCCGCTGGTGCGTGGGTTTTGCTTGTGAAGTGGACGCGAAGAACGGCACGCAGAATACCGTCATTCCCACGGCTGTGGCGACCGGGAATTGCGAACTGCGGACCGAATGCATCGTCAAAGAGATTCTCACCGACTCGCAGGGCCGAGTGAAAGGCGTGGCCTACTTTGATTCCCAGTCACGGCTGCAAGAGCAGACCGCGGATGTAGTCGTGGTTTCAGGCTCAGCCAACGAGTCTGCGCGGCTGTTGTTGAATTCCAGGAGCCGGCTATTCCCCAACGGACTGGGCAATCGCTACGACTGGGTGGGAAGAAACCTTCAGGGTCACGCTTACGCGGGCGCCACCGGGCTCTTCGACTCCGAAATTTACGATGACCTGGGGCCGGGCGCCTCAATCGCCATCTGCGACTTCAACCACGGCAACACGGGGTTGATCGGCGGAGGCATGCTGGCCAACGAATTTATCCGGCTCCCCTACCAGTTTGTGGGCCGGCGGGGGCCCGGTGTGCCCAAGTGGGGCCGGGAGCACAAACAGTTCATGCGCAAATGGTATCGGCGCAGCATCGTCGTGATGGGTCCTGTGCAGGAGATGCCGGTTTTTGAGTCGAGGGTGCAGTCGGACCCGAAGGTGAAGGACTTCTGGGGAATACCGGTAGCTCGGTTTTCTGGACATCGTCATCCCAATGACCTGGTGGTGGCAGAGTTTCTCGCTTCCAAGGCCGAAGTGTGGCTGAAAGAGGCGGGAGCGATCGCCACCTGGACCTCCTTGCCAGGCGCCGGTCTGAGTGGCGGCCAGCACCAGGCTGGCACTTGCCGCATGGGCGACGATCCGAAAACCTCGGTGGTTGACAAGTATTGCCGGGTGCACGATGTGGAGAACCTGTTTGTGGTGGATGGCAGCGTCCACGTTACCAATGGTGGCTTCAATCCCGCGCTGACCATCATGGCGATCGGATACTACGCCTCCGACCACATGTTGAAACTCTGGAAGGGCACTCATGGCGCGGCTTAAGGTGAACACCCGGTGACCGCCGACCGCAGGCCCGGGCGCCGCCGTCTTTACCTCGGCTTGCCCATCCTGCTGGCCGGGATCTTCGTCCTGCTCCTGCCGGGCGCCAGCGTTTACTATCGCTACTCGGGTGGGCGATCCTGCGCGCGTTGCCATGAAATCTGGCAGCCCTACACGGATTGGCATACTTCAACTCACCGCAACGTGCCCTGTTCCGACTGCCACGGGGACGTATTCACGCTCGATCTAGGTTTTCACCTCAAGAACATGCATCGCCTGGCGGCCCACTTGCGCGGTGAGATACCCGAACAGGTGCGACTTAAGAACGAGGATGTGCTGCGCATGGGCAACCGTTGCCGGACATGCCATGAGCAGGAGTTTGCGGATTGGGCTGCGGGACCCCACGCCGTCACTTACAGAGAGATATTTCTGGACGATAACCACAATCACCAGCAGCACTTGATGGATGATTGCCTGCGCTGTCACGCAATGCACTTCAACGGCGGAATTCGTGACCTGGTGACACCACTCGACACCAAAGGTCCTTGGACACTGCGCGACCCAAAACTCGCGGAACAACCAGCCATTCCCTGCCTCGCTTGTCACCAGATGCACCATGAAGGAACGCTTCTGGTGCGCTCGGCAGTGAAACCTGTGAACCCCGGCCCCAGCCAGGAAATCTCTCGGCCGTCGCTGGCGCTATTTGACCGGCGAGAGATGGATTTCGTGGCCCTTGGCCGTCTTCCCCTACCCACGATGCACGATGGCGACAGAACCATCAAGATCAGCCCAGACATCCGCCAGGCTCTCTGCTACCAGTGCCACGCACCTCTGGCCAGTATGAAAGTGGGCACTGGCGACGATCGAACACCCGTAGGCGTCCATGAAGGACTAAGCTGCTTCGCTTGCCACCAGGGACACGGCCAAAATACCCGACCTTCGTGCGCTACCTGTCACCCGCAGTTATCCAACTGCGGACTGGACGTGGAAACGATGGATACTACCTTCAAGTCAACCAAGAGCCCGCACAACATACATTCCGTCAAATGTATTGATTGCCACACCAAGGGCGTTCCCAGGAAGAAACCGAAAGGCGCAAGGGTTCCGGGTGGATCGTCGGCGAACGGAAAATTATCCAGAGACGAGCTTCAGGGAGATCTCCTTCAAGCCGACTTCCGACGGTAGGCAGGTTTTCCCGGGTTCGTATACGATCCAACTGTGGCGCCCTGGAGTGATCGCAACGTTTTCTGGGCTTCGACGCTCGGCATTTGCAGGAACTGGTGGATAGGATGAAAACTTTGGTGCTTTTGCTGGCCCTTTTTTCAGTGAATCCAGCTAGCTCGCAGCAGATGCCAGGCCTCGAAATGGGCACCGTTGCTCCCACGATTCATGCGCGTGACCAGTTTGGCAAGGAGCAGACTACGGCCACGCTGATGGGACCGAAGGGGATGGTTTTGCTCTTCTTCCGCTCCTCTGATTGGTGACCGTTCTGTAAAGAGCAACTGGTCCAGTTGCAGGCAGCGCATGAACAGTTTCGCCGCGAAGGTCTCGGCCTGGCTGCGGTGAGCTACGACAGCACCGCGATTCTGCAGGACTTTACCCAGCGCCACAGAATTGACTATCCCCTGCTCGCCGATCCCAATTCCGAAATTATTCGCCAGTTTGGAGTTCTGAATGAGCAAGCGACCGGATTCACGAAGGGCATGGCCATTCCGGGGTATTTCTACATCACTCCGAAGGGAGTAATTAAAGAGAAGTTCTTCGAAACCGCTTACACCGACCGTTACACGGCGAACAATCTGCTGATGAAGCTGTTTCCGCAGTTGGTCGAAGGGACCGGGAGAGCGGTTGCCAGTCCGTATATCAAGTTGAATCTCTTCCAGTCGGACCAGGTTGTGGTTCCGGGAAGCCGGTTCACGCTCGCGGCTGAGGTCGAGTTGCCGAATGACACCCATGTTTACGCCCCTGGGGTGAAAGGATACAAGCCCATCCAACTCATTCTGGAAGCTCCTCCGGAACTGAAGCTTGACCCACCCCGATACCCGGAAAGCAAAGTACTCTACCTTCCCGCAATCAACGAATCGGTGCCGGTGTTTGAAGGTAAATTCCGCATCTCTGAGGATGTCACCGTTTCCGCCGACCGCCAGTTTGTGGGGTCGATCGGTACTGGCAGGACCGTCACAATCAAAGGAACTCTGCTTTATCAGGCTTGCGACAGCGTCAAGTGTTACCTCCCGCAAAAAGCCGAAGTATCCTGGAGTGCGCAAGTGACGCCGCTCGACAGGGAGCGGGCGCCGGAGGCAATTCAGCACAGGTGAGCGAATTCGCGGGCGCTGTGCTGGGGACAGCCCTGAAACCGAGGAACCGAAGCCTCCGTCTACGGAGAAGCGATCCGAAAGCGAAAGCATTGGTGGGCGCGCCCTTGGAGGTGTAAATTCTTTGCTGGATGCACCGTAGTACTCCCCGGCTGTGAATAACGCTAACTCGGGACCCTCAAGCCTGACGATCAATTCAAGAGAGCCGCATCCCGGCTCGCGCAGGATCTTCCTGAAGCGCTTCGCCGCCGGGCTCGCCGCCGCGGGCTGGCCGCGATTTCTCTGGCCATTCTCCCAGCAAGTACCACAAACCGGAACCAAGTTCCCATTTGAGCTGGTTCCGCCTTCCGTGAGCGGGATCACGTGGACACACAAGAATGGGCGCTCGCCGGAGATGTATCTGCCGGAGACGGTGGGTGCGGGGTGCGCTTTCGTCGATTACGACAACGACGGCTGGATGGATATTTACCTGGTTAACAGTGGCAAGTGCGACTTTTTGGATCCCCAACCGCCCCTCCGCAACGCACTCTACAAGAACAACCGCAACGGAACATTCACCGATGTGACGGAGCAGGCCGGCGTTCCCGGCAGCGGGTACGGAATGGGTGTGGCGGCCGGCGATTACGACGGCGATGGCTTGCCCGACCTTCTCGTCACGCAGTACAACGGCGTCATCCTCTATCACAACAACGGTGACGGCACCTTCACCGACGTCACCCGCAAGGCTGGCCTGCCCACTTCTGGGTGGGCATCCAGCGCAGTCTGGTTCGACTACGACAATGACGGCAAGCTGGACCTCTTTATTTGCAGGTTTGTGGATTTCGACAAGTCCAAGAACAAGTACTGCGGCAACCCTGACACCGGGCGTTACTACTGCATCCCGCGCGTTTACGATCCCATGCCGAGCTGGCTTTTCCACAATAATGGCGACGGCACTTTCACCGACGTCAGTACGCAGTCCGGCATTGCGAAATCGATGGGGAAGGCCTGGGGCGTGGTTGCTTGCGACGTCAATAACGACGGGCTCATGGACCTGTTCGTTGCCAACGACACCGTGGCAAATTTTCTGTTTCTCAATCGCGGCAATGGCAAGTTCGAAGAGCGGGGCCTGCAGGCCAACGTTGGCTACAGCGCCGAAGGACGGGCGCGCTCAGGAATGGGCGTGGATTCCGCCGACTATGACCAGGACGGCTGGATCGACTTGTTCGTTAGTAACGTGGACCAGGAGATGTATTCGCTCTACCGCAACAATCGCGATGAAACCTTTGACGATATGGCCATGCCCTACGGCATCGGCAGGACCACGCGCCTGATGAGCGGCTGGGGCGTGAAATTTTTCGACTACGACAACGACGGTAATCTGGACCTGTTCCTGGCCAACGGGCACCCCGACGACAAAATCGAAACCCATTCCAGCGAGGTGAAATACCGCGAGCCTATGCTGCTGTTTCACGGCACTGGAAAGGGACTCGAGAATGTCACCGCCGCCAGCGGCCCCGTCTTTGATACCCCATACGCCGCCCGCGGCATGGCGATTGGCGACTTCGACAATGACGGCGCACTCGACGTCCTGGTCGCAATCAATGATGGCGCGCCTCTGTTGCTGAAGAATCAGGCCGGCAGCCGTAATCATTGGCTGGGAGTAAAGCTGGTCGCCAAGCGCGCCAACCCCGACGCCATCGGCGCGATCGTCACCTGGAAAGCCGGCGATCTGCTGCGATCGGTCTTCAAGACCGGCGGAGGAAGCTACCTGGCTTCGCATGACCCGCGCATGGTGCTGGGTATCGGCGGCCGTTCCCGGCTTGACTGGGTGGAAGTCAAATGGCCGCTGCCAAGCGGGCGCGTGGAACGCTTCACAAATCTTCCAATCGATCAGTACACGACCCTGACAGAGGGACGCGGCGACCCACCACTAAAGCCATGAGAGATGTCTTGCAATGGAGCCGAGGGCATGGAGCCGAGAGCATAGAGCGGAGAGCAGAGGTCGGGAAAAGCTGGACCCCGGCTTCCCGCCGATAAAGATGTGTAAGAAGCTCCTTATCAAGCAGTTAGCAGGCACGATTGCCCGTCTGAACGACTAAGAACAGGCACCGGACGAGGTTGGTTCGGGGCCGCTTACCGCCAACCTCAGTCATTTACCTCCATCCCTCGTCCCTGGGCCCATCGGCGGATGGGTCGGCAAAAGCCGAAAGCAAGGGACTAAAGTTCCAATCCACTAGACCGATAACTCACATAGTCGGGCCGGAAGCGGGTTTTCGCCGCGGCATGATGTATTTCCCGCAGAAGTTCCAGGCAAAACCGCAAGCTGACTGACCGCTGCTCTTGAACTCAATTTCTCGCCCATCAAGCTCCTATGGCGGGGGATGAGCCAAATCCAATTTCGCCCGGCGCATCCTTCGACTCGCCCACCAATCGCAGTCGATGTAGGAGAGAGCGCCGCGAAGCAGGAGTTTGATGGCGGTGGTCTCGGCCACCATCACTGGCAAGCATCGGACCAGCAGTTCGGTTCGACGGAGGAGACCTGGTGTGCCGGTAGTTCTTGACCAAGGCGGAGCCAAGTGCTTTGTCCGCCTGGAGGGTGAGGTCAACATCACCCTTGCGGTGGAATTGAAAACGGTGCTTTTGCAGGCTTTGGCATCCGGCAAAGAGCTGCTTGTGGACCTGGAGCGCGCCACCGAAGTGGACGTCACCGCCTTGCAGTTGATCACGGCGCTGGATCGCGCAGCCAGACGGTCGGGCATAAGGGTCGCGCTGGCAGGTCGGGTGCCCGCGGAAATCTTGACCGACGTGGTGGATGGAGGCTTTGGCGAGTTCCCGATTTCGACGGAGCCAGGGGTAAAGGGCGGATGATCGACCAATACAAGCAGGCCTTCCAGGAAGAAGCTCGCGAGGTCCTCGTTGAGCTGGAGTCTGCCCTGCTGGCGCTCAACGAGAATCGAGGCGACAAAGAACTCGTGGGACGGGCGTTCCGTGCCCTGCATACCATCAAGGGTTCAGGGGCGATGTTTGGCTTCGACGAACTCGCCGCCTTTACGCACAACCTCGAGAATGCTTTTGACGAAGTTCGCAATGGACGGCTTGAGACTACCGCCGAGCTGATTAACCTTTCCTTGACGGCGCTGGACCAGATCAAGGCTTTGCTGGAGGAAAGTGGGGGCCAAGCGGCCAGCGCCACCTCCGCCGAAATACTGACCAGGTTGCGTGAGCTTACCGGAAAGGCCGAGACCCACCCAGTCAAAGCGCCGCCTGCCGCAATTGCAGTCCCCGTCGCCGCCCCCCAGGGAGCAGCCAACGACTGGCGAATCCGGTTTGTCCCGGGGCCCGACCTTCTGCGTGGCGGCACCAATCCCCTGCTTCTCTTCCGCGAACTGAAACAGCTGGGCAAGCTACGCAATATCGCGACTACGGCCACAATCCCCACGCTCGAAGAAATGAATCCCCAGCTCTGCTACATCAGCTGGGACATGGTCCTCACCACTCCTGCCGCTCGCGAGGCGATCGCGGATGTCTTTATCTTCGTTGCCGATAGCTGTGAACTGACAATTGAGCCTGCGACGGAGAACGCTTCGAGTGTGGCACCCGCAAGTTCTGTGGTCCCAACTTCCGAGGCGGCGGCGCCGGCGCCGCAGAAAGGGAAATACCCCAGCTATGGCCGCCGCGCCTATGACAGTCCGGACACGGCATCGAGCATTCGCGTTCCCGCCGCCAAGCTGGACCAACTCGTCAACCTGGTGGGCGAATTGGTGACCGTGCAAGCCCGATTGGGCGTGGTCGCAAACCGCGGCGACGATCCGGACATGGTAACCATCTCGGAGGAAGTCGAACGTCTCACCTCGGCCCTGCGCGAAAACTCGATGAGCATTCGCATGTTGCCGATTCGCGCTACCTTCGAACGTTTTCGCCGCCTGGTCCACGACCTGGCGCGAGATTTGCGCAAAGAAGTCGAACTCACCATCGAGGGCGCCGACACCGAACTGGACAAGACCGTCATCGACCAGTTGAGCGATCCCCTGATGCATCTGATCCGCAACAGCATGGATCACGGCATTGAATCGCCGCAGGAGCGCCTTGCCGCCGGCAAGCGTCCTTGCGCCACACTCCACCTCAGCGCGCGGCACTCGGGAGCCAGTGTCCTCATCAGCGTGGCGGACGACGGCGCCGGCATCAACGCGAAGGCGGTGCGTGAGCGCGCCGTGGAGAAAGGGATGATTGCGCCGGACGCGCAGCTCACGGAACCCGAAATCTTCTCGCTCATTCTGGCTCCCGGGTTTTCCACGGCCAAGCAGGTAACCGATGTCTCCGGTCGCGGGGTTGGCATGGACGTGGTCCGCCGCAGCGTGGAGGCCCTGCGGGGCACCATCGATATCGCCAGCAAACCGTCCAGTGGAACCAGCGTTACGCTTCGCCTGCCGCTCACCCTGGCGATCATTGACGGCCTCTTGGTGCGAATCGGAAGCGCCTATTTTGTCCTTCCCCTGGCGACCACTCTGGAGTGCATCGAATTGACGCGGGAGGATGTGGAAAAGACCAACGGCAAGCATGTCGCCTACGTGCGCGGAGAAATCATCCCGTACATACGGCTGCGCGAGTATTTCCAACTACGAACCGAGCGGCCGGAGCGCGAGCAGATCATGGTCGCCGAGACCGAACAAGGGCGCTACGGCTTCGTGGTGGACCAGGTGCTGGGGGACCATCAAACCGTAATCAAGAACCTGGGCCGCTTTTACCGGCACATCCAGATCGTGTCCGGCGCCACCATTCTCGGTAATGGAAGTGTGGCCCTGATCCTGGATCCGCATCGACTGGTCCAGGAAGCCATTCGCACGATATCCGCTGACCCGCGCGCCGACCTGCGTGCGCAGAACCCGCACGGCCGCAGAGTCGCCGTATGACGGCATGGTTGCAGGAGGTGAGATCGATCACAACAGCACCCTCCGCAAATCCCGGATCATCGGAGGCAAGTGCCTTATCCGGGAAACATTTCGGCGATCGAAGGATCCAGGATCGATAGGCAACGAATTTCAATTCAAAGGAGCTGAAGTCATGCCAACTAAGGTTGCAAATGAAACCCGGAGGTCGAACCGTTCCGGCAACGGCGGCGATGGACACGATGGCCACGCCCGTCCAGGCGGCGCCCAACACTCGGCCGGCAGCGAATCGCTGCTGGTGTCCCAGGAGATCATGCGCTTGCTGGATGCCTCCCGGGAAGGCCGCCTCAGCGAACGCGGCAAAGCTGACCAGTTCCACGGCGTCTATCGTGAAATGGTGCAGGGCATCAACGAAATGCTGGATGCGATTCTGCTGCCCATCGGCGAGGGCAACCGCATTCTGGCTCAGATCTCCAGCGGAAAAATTGACGAACTGATTGCCCAGACCTACAAGGGCGATCACGAAAAGATGAAACAAGCGGTCAACAACGTAGCCATCGTGGTGCAGAGCCTGCAAAAAGAAATGGCCAGGCTCACCGAAGCCTCAAGAGAGGGCCAGTTGTCGGATCGCGGTAAGCCGGAGCAGTTTCAGGGCGCGTACGCGGAGATTGTGCGTGGCGTAAACACCATGCTGGACGCCATCCTGCTGCCGATCGGCGAGGGCAACCGCATTCTGGCCCAAATCTCCAACGGCAAGATTGACGAACTGATCGCCCAGACCTACAAAGGCGACCACGAAAAGATGAAGCAGGCGGTCAACAATGTCGCCATCGTGGTGCAGAGCCTGCAGAAGGAAATGGTGCGCCTGACGGATGCTTCCAGGGAAGGCCAACTTTCGGACCGCGGCAAGCCGGAGCAGTTCCAGGGCGCATACGCGGAGATAGTGCGCGGGGTAAATCAAATGCTGGACGCGATCCTCCTGCCGATCGGCGAGGGCAACCGCATTCTGGCCCAAATCTCCAATGGCAAGATTGACGAGCTGATCGCCCAGACCTACAAAGGCGACCACGAAAAAATGAAACAGGCGGTCAACAATGTCGCGATCGTAGTGCAGAAACTGCAAAAGGAGTTGGTGCGTCTCACCGAAGCATCGAAAGAAGGCCAACTCTCAGACCGCGGCAAGCCGGAGCAGTTCCAGGGCGCATACGCTGAGATTGTCCGTGGGGTAAATCAAATGCTGGACGCGATTCTGCTCCCCATCGGCGAGGGCAACCGGATTCTGGCCCAGATCTCCAACGGCAAGATTGACGAGCTGATCGCCCAAACCTACAAAGGCGACCACGAGAAGATGAAGCAGGCGGTCAACAATGTGGCCATTGTGGTGCAGAACTTGCAGAAGGAACTCGCCCGCTTGACCGAAGCTTCGAACGCCGGGCAATTGTCCGAGCGCGGGCGGCTCGACCAATTCCGCGGCGCTTATGCCGAAATCGTGCGTGGAGTGAACTCGGTGCTCGATGCCGTCATTACTCCCCTCAACTTCACCGCCGGGCAGATCGACCGGATCAGCAAGGGGGACATCCCTTCGCAGATCACCGACACTTACCACGGCGACTTCAACGCCATCAAAAACAATCTGAACACGCTCATCGTTGCCATGAACGAAATCACCTCGGCCTCCGAGGAAATCGCCAATGGCAATTTGACCGTGGTGATTCGGGAGCGCTCCCCCCAGGACAAGCTGATGCAGGCCCTCAGTTCGATGGTGAGCGGTCTCACGCGGATCGTATCCGACATCCGTGCCATCGCCGGCGAAGTGGCGGCGGCCAGCCAGTCCATCAGCACGGCGTCGGTGGAGGTGTCCAAGGGCGCCAGCGCCCAGGCCGCCTCAGCCGAGGAAGCGTCTTCTTCGATGGAGGAAATGGTTTCCAACATCAAGCAAAATGCCGACAACGCGCAGCAAACCGACAAGATCGCCAACAAGTCGGCCACCGACGCGCAGGAAAGCGGCAAGTCGGTGGTGGAGGCCGTCACCGCGATGCGCGAGATTGCCAGCAAGATTTCGATCATCGAGGAAATCGCGCGCCAGACCAACCTGCTGGCCCTGAACGCGGCCATCGAAGCGGCCCGCGCCGGGGAACACGGCAAAGGCTTCGCGGTAGTGGCGGCGGAAGTCCGCAAACTGGCCGAGCGCAGCCAGAAAGCGGCCGGCGAAATCAATCAGCTTTCGGGCACAACCGTCAAAGTCTCCGAGAAAGCCGGCGAAATGCTGCAGAAACTGGTGCCCGATATCCAGAAGACGGCGGAACTGGTGCAGGAGATCAGCGCCGCGAGCAAGGAACAGGACACCGGCGCCGAACAGATCAATCAGGCGCTCCAACAACTGGAAAAAGTGATTCAGCAGAATGCCTCCGCTTCGGAAGAGATGGCGTCCACCACGGAGCAGTTGAGCAGCCAATCCGATCAGTTAGTGAGCGCGCTGGCCTTCTTCCGTACAGGAGAGGGCGGCCACACTACGACGGTGCGTACTCCCATTCCAACACCCGCCAGGCACGCCGATGCCGCGCCCGCCGAGGTGGCTAAGCCGGGAAAGCCGGACGGCCACTCTGCCCCGGCGGCAAAGAAGGCGGCCGCCGCGGCCGGCGTCAACCTGCGCCTCAAAGACAAGGGCGATGATCTGGACAAGGAGTTCGAGCGGTTCTGACCGCATCCGGCGCGGACCGCCTGCAGAACGCCAAAGGAGCTGACTATGAGCGTTAGCGAAATCACCGAGACGCGGCAATATCTCACCTTCAAGCTGGGCAACGAGATTTTCGCCACCGACGTGGCGAAGGTCAGGGAGGTGCTCGATTTCACGACCATCACCGAAATTCCCAGAACACCCGATTTCATGAGCGGCGTGATCAATTTGCGGGGCAGCGTAGTCCCCGTGGTTGACCTACGCCTCTGTTTTGAGATGTCGAAGACCGAGAAGACCCGAAGCACCTGCATTGTGGTGGTGGAGGTTCTGCTGGACAACGAATCCACGGTGATCGGTGCGCTGGCCGATTCGGTGGAAGAGGTCATCGATCTCGAACCCGACCAGATTCAGCCGGCGCCCAAAATCGGGACGCAGATTCGGACCGATTTCATTAAGGGCATGGGCAGGCGCGACACCCAATTCATCATGATCCTGGACATCGACCGCGTCTTCTCGGCCGAGGAACTGGCCTCCGTCCGTGCTTCGGAGGCCAAAGTCACGAGCGATGCAAGCGAGGCTGGAGTTGTAGCGGGAGCAGGGGCATAAAGCGCGCCCCGCGCGGGATATGAGTGCTCGCGACGACACGATCTCCAAAGCAGATTTCGGGCGCCTTCGCGCGCTGATCTACGAGCAGTCCGGCATCAGCCTGAACGCGGACAAGAAGACGATGCTGGAGCTGCGGATCAGGAGGCGATTGCACAGCCTGAATCTGAACTCCTACGCGCAATATTGCGAGTACTTGTTTGACGGGCAGCAGCATGCCGAAGAAGTCGTTCATCTACTCGACGTAGTCTCTACCAACAAGACGGACTTTTTCCGCGAACCCGACCATTTTGATTTTCTGATGCAG
Source organism: Terriglobales bacterium (assembly GCA_035500455.1). Lineage (GTDB taxonomy): Bacteria > Acidobacteriota > Terriglobia > Terriglobales > Acidobacteriaceae > DATJXG01. The sequence continues at coordinate 18,671 of DATJXG010000080.1, forward strand.
AAGGCGGTTCCACATCTCATGTCAAGCAACCAAGACGGGCGCCCCCTGTTGATCTGGAGCGCCGGTTGCTCCTCCGGTGAAGAACCGTACACCTTGGCGATGGTGCTGAGCGAGTATGGCAAGGCCAACCCCGGCTTCCGTTTTCGCGTGCTGGCCACCGACATCTCGACCACGGTTTTGGAAAAGGCCAGCCGTGGAGTATTCAAAACCGAGGTGGTGCAGCCGGTAGCGGCGGAGCTGCGGCAGAAGTATTTTATGCGCAGCCGCGATCCGAAGTCGGATCTGCTGCGCATCGTTCCGGAACTGCGTCAACTGGTGGAGTTTCGCCGCCTGAATTTCATGGACGCTGATTTCGGGCTGGCGCAAAAGGCTGACGTGATCTTCTGCCGAAACGTCATCATTTATTTCGATCGCCCCACCCAGGAACGGATTCTGCAGAAGTTGACCGCGCAACTGGTGCCCGGGGGATACCTTTTCGTCGGCCATTCCGAAAGCCTGCATGGTATGGATGTTCGCTTGTCCCCGGTCGCGCCGGCCCTCTATAGGAAACAAGATGCTGGAACTTGAAGGCGAACTGCCAGAGGTCTATCTATCTCCCGGGGAACTGTTCCTTGCCCGCGAGCCGGCGATCATCCGGACCATTCTCGGCTCTTGCGTGGGAGTCACCTTCTGGAGCGGGCGGCTTGGGGTGGGAGCGCTGTGCCATTCCCTGTTGCCCAGGTGCCCGGCGAATTCGTCCGGCACCGTGAGCCGCGCGACTGGCCAGCGCTACGTGGATTTCTGCATTCGCTACCTGGCCCGGCAGTTTGACGAACTCGGCGCGATTCGAACACAAGTGCAAGTCAAACTGTTTGGTGGAGCTGATGTACTCCCCGTCAACAGCACGCCAACGTCGAAACCCACTGTCGGCAAATTGAATTGTGAAGCTGCAATCGAGATCGCGCGGAGCGAGGGCTTTGAGGTGGCCGCCTCCAGCCTGGGAGGTACCTGTGGCCTGAATATTAAGTTCAATAGCAGGACCGGCGAAGTACTGCTGCGCCGTCTCCCACGCGTGCTGTTCGAGGAGATTAACGGCGGTGAGTAAGCCCCCGCCATGGACCGAGTTTAAGGGAGAGATGATGAGCCGATGAGCGCCCCGCACATTCGCGTCCTGATCGTGGATGACTCCGCCGTGGTCCGCCAGACGCTGAGCGAAGTGCTTTCCTCCGATCCGGAAATCGAGGTCATTGCGACCGCGGCCGATCCTTTTGTGGCAGCGGAGCGAATCCGCGAGCAGGTGCCGGACGTGATCACCCTGGACATCGAGATGCCGCGCATGGATGGGCTGACGTTCCTGCAGAGAATCATGTCCCAACACCCCATACCGGTGGTCATCTGCTCCAGTCTGGCCGAGGAAGGGGCGCAGAGCGCTCTGAAGGCGCTCGAATACGGAGCGGTGGAGGTCATCGCGAAACCCCGCCTGGGCAGCAAACAATTTCTGGAGGATTCGCGAATCACGCTCTGCCAGGCGGTGAAAGCCGCGGCGGCAGCGCAACTGCGGCTGCTTCGGCCCAGGCCCGCCGTCCAGCCCAAGCTGACTGCCGATGCCATCCTCTCGCCCGCCACCCACGCCATGGCCGAGACCACAGAAAAGGTGGTGGCCATCGGCGCCTCCACCGGCGGGACGGAAGCGCTCAAGATTCTATTGGAGACGCTTCCCTCGGATGCGCCGGGCATCGTGATCGTGCAACACATGCCGGAGTTGTTCACGCGCGCGTTTGCCAATCGACTGGACAGTCTGTGCCGCATAACAGTGAAGGAGGCGGAGTCGAACGATACGGTTCTGCGTGGACGGGCTCTGATTGCTCCCGGGAACCATCACATGCTGCTGAAGCGGAGCGGCGCCCGCTACTACGTCGATATCAAAGACGGGCCTTTGGTGTGCCGCCACCGTCCCTCGGTGGACGTGTTATTTCGCTCCGCCGCCCGCTATGCCGGTCAGAATGCAGTGGGCGTGATCCTCACCGGGATGGGCGATGACGGGGCCTGCGGAATGCTGGAGATGAAACAAGCCGGCGCCGTGACCATCGCCCAGGATGAGGCTACCTGCGTCGTCTTCGGCATGCCGAAGGAGGCCATCAAGAGAAATGCGGTGGACAAGGTTTTACCTTTACAGGCGGTTGCCGGAGCCCTGGTCGCCCACACGCGATGAAGTCTGCTCCAAACGCAGCACAGCGAGTCGTCATGATTACTGGGACCCGCGCGGAAGCCGTCGAGAAGCTGGAGAAGGCCAGGGGAGAGCTTCAGGCGCTGGGACGTGCCACGGAAGGAGAGATGGTTGTGCTGGCCAGAACCTTTGAGGCCCTTACCAGCTCAACCGACGCAGTTCTGGACCTGGCGGCGACCATTGTCAGCTCGGTAGAGAACGAAGCTGTCTGCTCCGCTCTGCCCAAGGTGCGAACCCTGGGAGCGGCGGCAAAGCGCTTCGTTGGAGAGAAAGTGCAGGCGACTCATGGCATCCTCGAGACCGTGACTCAGGAAGTGCACCTTCTTTACGAACTGTCTGTGGTGAGCCGCAGCCAGAGGGCGATTGCTCTTCAGACCAGGGCGCTGAGTGTGCTTACTAATATGGAGGTGGCTCGCCTGGGGGACGCGGGGACCGGCTTCCGCTATTTGGCGCAGGAGTTGGCGGACTTCGCCACGTCGGTGACCAAAGACATCCAGGAACTCGCGGACCACACCGAGGCCCGCAGGGCTGCCATTGAAGAAACGAGGCAGGTGCTTTCTACTGAGCTTCCGCACCTGCAGGACGAGTTGGCCCGAATTGAAAGCGGCCTGGAGAGCGCCTTGACCGTAGTGGATTCCAGCCTGACCCAGCTTTTGACGATGCCGGTGCAGTTCAAGAAGTCTGTACAGGATATTGCCCAGCAGATCGCCGGAGTGGTGGCCGCGGTTCAGGCCCACGACATCACCCGCCAGCAAATCGAGCACGTCGAAGGGGCGTTAGCCGCCATTTCTTCCAGGTTGAGCGGGGAGGGAAACTCGCAGGAGGGAATCGCGCAGGAACTTCCGCGGGCCTACGCCGGCCTCACCATCCAAATTCATCAGGGGAGAACCATCCGGCAAACCGTTTCCAGCTGGGTTTCTCAGATCAGGACGTGCATGGACGCTATTCGGAGAATCAGCGCCTCCGAAGTGGTCGGGATCGCTCCCGCTGTCCTGGAGCAGGAGCAGCATATATCGTCCCATCTCTCGCGCATCGAACTGCTGGAAAGCGAGAGCCGGGCCTATAGCGAGAAGCTTCAGCAGTCTCTCGGAGGGCTCTCGCACCTGATGCAATTGGTCACGGAACATCTGCAACGCACCAAGTCCGTTCGCGAACGCCTCCAGTTACTGGCCTTCAACTCCATCATCGAGGCCAGCCGCCTGGGCGTGCAGGCCGCCGCCGTATTGGCCATCGCCAAGCGCATCGAGGCAATTTCCACGAGCTGGAGCCAGATTACCGATCAGTCCGCGTGCACGATGCAGGAGATGCTGAAGCTGGCGGAACAGACAAACCAGGTCATGGAGGCCTTCTCCGAGCGCAGCAACCAGAGGCTGCGGGAAGCCCAGCTGGAAACCCGGGGCGGCCTGGACAGCTTGCGGAGCGCCGCCGCGTTCGCCGCCGGGCAGGCCGAGAAGATGAAGCTGGCCACAGAAAAAATGCAGGCAAAAATTGTCAAAGCGGGCAGCACCGGCGATCTCCTCGATGCTTGCTCCGGCCGTTTTGATCTGGTCCTGGCCGAGATGGAGGCTGTGCACCGGCAGTTGGAGATCGATGACCCGCAAGTAAAGCAAAGATACGACGCAGCGGAGATTGAACGGTTGTTCTCGGCCTCCTACACCACGGCAACGGAGCGTGAAGTCCTGCAGGCAGCGCTTCATGGGACACCTCCGCCGGTGGTTCAACAAAGCTTCGAGGGCAACAGCGTTGAACTCTTCTGAGGTGGAAGCCGGGGTTGGGCCGGCAGCGCAACTCTCATAACGGAGGCACGACTGCCAACATGAAACGAATTTTAACCGTGGATGACTCGTCCAGCGTTCGGCAGATGGTCAGTTTCACCCTTCGCAAGGCGGGCTACGAAGTGGCTGAGGCGGTCGACGGCAAAGACGGCCTCGGCAAAATCAGCGGTGGGAAGTTCGACCTGATCATCACCGATCTCAACATGCCCAATGTAGACGGAATCCAACTGATCTCCGCCGTCCGCAAGCTCCCGGGATGCAACTTCGTCCCGATTCTGATGCTCACGACCGAGTCACAGGCTGAGAAGAAGGACGCGGGACGCAAGGCAGGCGCCACCGGCTGGATCGTGAAGCCCTTCAACGCCGATCAGTTGATCGCCGCGGTTCAGAAATTGGTTAAGTAGGCACTTCAGTGATTACCAGGAAAGAATCTGCGGTAAGCCCTTCGCTGCCTCCGGAGCGGTCCGGTGATGTCGGGGCTGCGCCATTGGCCGAGGTCACCGGCCAAATTTCCAGGCAGAACTGCTTCCCTCAAAACTATCTCGCACTGCTCGCAACTGCGATTGGCCAGGTCGGCGAAGCCATCGTTATTACCGATATCTCGGCGACCATTCAGTATGTCAACCCGGGTTTCACCTGCATCACCGGGTATAGCGCCGAGGAAGCGGTCGGCCGAAGCACGCGGCTCCTCAAGTCCGACCGCCAGGCCCCGGCCTACTACCGCGAGCTTTGGCAGACGATTCTTTCGGGTGGAGTCTGGCGGGGCGAACTGATTAATCGGCGCAAAGACGGCACCCTCTATACCGGGCAGATGTCCATTACCCCGGTCCGCGGCCCCGGCGGCTCCATTACCCACTTTATCGCTGTCCAGCAGGACATTACCCAACGCCAGGCCACCGAAGCCGCGCTACACACCAGCGAGCAGCAGTTGGCGCAAGTCCAGCAAATTGCCACTCTCGGTAGCTGGGAGATGGATGTCCGGGCCCGCGAGTTTCGCGGTTCCGCCGGTTTCTTTGGCATCCTGGGCTGCACTCCCAGCAGCGCCGCCATGCCGTTCGACTTTGTGATGAACACGATTGATGCCGCCGATCGTGAACGCATCGCCAAGTCTCTTGAGGACACCATTCAAACCCATGAACCTTTCGACGTCGAGCATCGGGTTGTGCGTCGTGATGGCTCGGTGCGCTTAGTCCGCACTCGCGGTCAACTGGTCGCTGCTCTCGGGAATGAGTCCGCGCGCCTGGTCGGTACCTGTCACGACATTACCGACTTTCGGGTAGCGCATGAGAAGCTTCGCCAGAGCGAGGAGAGATTTCGCTCGCTCATCGCCAACCTCCCCACGGTCACCTGGACGTCCACAGTGGGGGGACACACCTCGTTTATCAGCCCCAACGTCGAGCAGGTTCTCGGCTTTACGCCGGAGGAGATATGCAAAAGAGGAGCCGATCTCTGGTTCGGGCGAATCTTCCCCAGCGATTCCGAACGGATTGCGGACGCCTTTCGGCAACTCTTTGCCGAAGGCCGGCCTTTCGACGTGGAATACCAGTTACAACGCAGGGATGGCCGGTGGATCTGGATACATGATCGGGCATACCGAACCTACGACCGGGACGGGGTGTGGTATGCGGACGGCGTCTTTGCCGACATTACCGATCGCAAGCTCGCCGAAGAGGCGCTGCGCGAGAGTGAAGAGCGTTTCCGCATCATGGCAGATGGTTGCCCGGCTGCCATGTGGGTCACCGACGAGGAAGGCAAGGTTCAGTTCATCAACCGCGCGTCCCGGGAAATGCTCGGCGCGACCCACGACCGGGTGAAGGCAGAGATGTGGCAAGAGTTGCTTCATCCCGAGGATGCGCCGGGGTATATCGGTACATTCCAGCACGCGGTTCGGGAACATACCGCCTTCAGGGCCGAAGCGCGGCTGCGGCGCGCGGATGGGGGGTGGCGGTGGATCGCTTCCTATGCCGAGCCCCGCTGGTCGCCGAAGGGCGAGTTCCTGGGGCACATTGGCCTCAGCCCCGATGTCAGCGAGCGCAAACAAGCCGAGCAGGACATGCAGTGCAGCGAAGAAAAATTCCGCCAATTGGCGGAGAACATTCGCGAGGTTTTCTGGATGAAGTCACCGGCGGGTGACGAGATGCTCTATTTGAGCCCGGCCTATGAGGCCGTGTGGGGCAGGACTAGGGACAGCTGCTACCAGAATCCGAAGGCCTGGGCGGAGGCCATCCATCCTGACGACCTGGAACGCGCCCATTCCATGATAACCATGCAGATACAGGGAGGACATCTTGAATCGGAATACCGCATACGAACACCCGACGGGAAGGAGAAATGGATATCCGATCGCGCCTTTCCCGTGCGCGATGAACGCGGGCAAATCACTCGCGTCGTCGGAATTGCCGAAGATATCACCCAGCGCAAACGCTACGAGAGGGAACTGATTCTCGCTCGAGAAGCCGCCGATTCCGCCAGCCTCGCGAAGAGCCAGTTCATGGCCAATATGAGCCACGAAATCCGGACTCCTATGAACGGGGTGATCGGAGCCGCCGGTCTGCTTCTGGATACCACCCTGACTCCGGAACAGCGGCAATATGCCGCAGTCGTGCGCGCCAGCAGCGTCACCCTGCTGGCGCTGCTCAATGACATTCTGGATTTCTCCAGGATCGAAGCCCGGAAATTGGTGCTGGAGTCCGCCGACTTCGATCTGCGTGCGGTGCTGGAGGAAGCGGCCGCTCTGCTGGCCATCAAGGCATCGGAAAAAGGGCTGCACCTGTCCTGGGACCTGGAGCCCGCAACTCCATGGGCGCTGCGGGGCGATCCCGGACGCTTGCGTCAGATTCTCATGAACCTGGTGGGCAACGCCGTCAAATTCACCGACTACGGAGAAGTCCTGGTCAGAGTGCGGCTGGAGAAACAGGCGGAAAAAGTGGTAACCCTGCATTTCACCGTGAGCGACACCGGCATCGGCTTCAGGCAGGAACGAGCTGCCAGTCTCTTCGAGCCCTTTGTCCAGGGGGATGCTTCCACCACCCGCCGCTTCGGCGGCACCGGACTGGGGCTGACCATTGCCAAGCAACTGGTGGAGATAATGGGTGGCGACATCGGCGTCCAGAGCGCCGAAGGGAAGGGATCGACGTTCTGGTTCACTGCCGTCTTTGAAACGCGAACCCAGGCCAGCCCTCCCACGCGCGAAAAAGCCGCGGCCTCAAAGCAGGAGATGCTTCAGGTCCCACGCGCAACCCTCGCCAGTCCCCAGGGACGAATTCTGGTGGCAGAGGACAACCTGACGAACCAGGAGGTGACGATGGCGATGTTGAACAAGCTCGGCCATCGCTCGGATGTGGTCAGCAATGGCATGGCAGCCCTGCAAGCGCTGCGGAAGGCCGACTACGACCTGGTCCTGATGGACTGCGGCATGCCCGAGATGGATGGCTACGAAGCCACTCGCCGCATTCGCGAGGGCCGCGACGGGATACGCAACCCTCGCATCCCCATTATCGCGCTTACGGCCGACGCGATGAGCGACGCCCAGGATAAATGCCGGCAGGCGGGTATGAGCGACTACCTTGCCAAGCCCATCGAACCGCGGCATCTGGGCGAGATCCTGGAGAAATGGCTGTTGCCTGCAAACCCTGCCGCCAAGATGACCGCGTCCAACCCTGTTTCCCCCGCAAAGACGAAGAGAGTCTTTAACGAGGAGGATTTGCTTTCTCGCCTCATGGGCGACAAAGGCCTGGTTGGGAAAGTCGTCGCCGTGTTCCTGGAGGATGCTCCGCAGCAGTTGCGTGCCTTGAACGACAAGCTGAAGGCCGGCGACGCGGATGCAGTTCGTTTGCAGGCTCATACGCTCAAGGGCGCGGCGGCGACGATCTCAGCCGAGATCCTGCGCGGGGTCTGCTCCGAGGTGCAGGAGGCAGCGGCCGCGAAAGAGTTGAGTCGCGTCGCGCCTTTGATGCTCCGATTGGAGGAAGAATTCCAACGGCTTGCGACCGCGCTCAAACAGACGGACTTGATTCAGTCGAAGGAGGGATCACATGCGTACGCTCATCGTCGAAGATGACTTCACAAGCCGGATTCTGCTGCAATCGTTCCTTTCGCGATATGGCGATTGCCACATTGCGGTCAACGGCCGGGAGGCGGTGGCGGCGTTTCGTGCTTCCCGGGAGAGCGGGCAACGATACGACTTGATCTGCATGGACATCATGATGCCGGAAATGGACGGCCAGGCCGCGGTCAAGGAAATCCGCGCTCTGGAAGAAGCTGGCGGCACCCTATCCACCAACGGCGTAAAGATCGTCATGACTACGGCCCTGGACGATGTGAAGAACGTCGTAGAGTCATTCAAGTCACTGTGTGATGCTTATCTGTTCAAGCCCATCGACCCGGGAAAGTTGCTCGCCCAGATCAAGGCCATGCACCTCATCGCATGAGTTGGCGGCTGCGATGCTGCGGGAACGCCCTCCGGTGTCGCGTGGCCATCCCCGAAGTCCGGGCCTTGGGCCGCCCAATCCCTCCCCGTCCCACAACCTGTTCGATTCCTGCCGCGCGCGCTTAGCCCGGAGTAGCCAAAGAAACATCTTAGAACTCTCCACCCACCGCCTAATGCCTTGGGGTTGCTTCCGATTGCTTTCAGGGCAGTTAGGGGCGTGATTTCTGTCACGCTGGAGTGAGCGTTACGTCACATTGCGCGTCTCCGTCCTTATATACATTAGTTGCGAACATTCGAAACTATGAAAGATAGAAATAAAGAAACTGCTTCGCAAGACAGATTCCTGCTACACACGATCGCATTCTAGGGGAGGTTGGATATGGTACGTCTTCATTCGTGGTTAATCGCGGGCTCCATTCTGGGAATGCTCCTGCTCGGGGCCGGACAAGCTGCGGCACAGAACCTCAATGGAAAGGAGCTGTACCGCAACAACTGCAAGACCTGTCACGACGCCGGCTCGCCTTACCGGCAATACACGCCGATGACGCTGACCCAGGAGCAGTGGAGGATCTTCTTCCAGAAGAAACTGGTGCACGCGCATCAGAACGCTGTTCATCCCAAAACCGGAGAGAAATTCAAGATGCTCAGTCCGGAACAGATCAAATCAATTCAGCGGTTCGTGATTGATCATGCGGCGGATTCGGAACAACCCGCCACCTGCGGCTAACGAGTGGCCATTCCACTCGGCAGAAAGACTGAGAGAGGCGACAACACCATGCATAAATATTCATTCATCCTTATTGCTCTCGTACTGCTGTTGGCATCCGCGGTTCCGGCCCAGAATTCACCGGCCGCCGCCCCAACTCAACCTGCTGCCACCGATGAGAACGCCCAGCTTCGCCAGGAACTGGAGCAGATGAAAAAGGCGGTTTCAGGCCTGGAAGAGCGGCTGGCAGCGCAGGAGAAGAAAGAACAGACGAAAGAATCGGAGACGGCAAATCAGACCAGTACGGCCGACCTTGCGGCCACCGTCAAAGACCTGGACGAGCGGGTTTCCCAGACCGAACGCCGGGGCGCTCTCGACCGCATCAACTTCTCCGGGGACTATCGCTTCGAGGCCCATTCGATCTGGGGGGATGTGCCCGCTCATTATGACGGAATGCAACTACAGAACCTGGTGGTGAAGACCCTGTTCTACGCCAACACCAACGGGGGCGCGATGCCCGGCAGCATCGACCAGATCAACAACAACGTGGCGCAGAAGTACTCCGACTATCAGTATTTCACCAACAACCTGACATTCACCCAGTTGAAGGCGGCCATGGGGCAATTCTCTCCCGCCATGCAGCAGCAACTATTTGGCATGTTGCAGCCCGGAACCTTTGTTCCTGCCTACAAAAACAACACTGACATCCTTTACACCAACCGGCTTCGGCTGAATTTGGACTCGAGGATCAATGATGACCTGAGCGTGACCGCACGCCTGAGCATGTACAAGGCGTTCGGCGATTCCACCGGCGTGCAGGTGTTCGACGGGCAACCCAGCTCGATGAACATCGACGGAACCACCGCCGGAGTTCCCAACTCCGACATGCTGCGCGTGGAACGAGCCTACTTCACCTGGAACCATGTGGGCGGCTCTCCTCTTTATATCTCCATCGGGCGCAGGCCATCCACCGACGGCCCGCCATTGAACTTCCGCAATGACGAACCGCGGGGCGGAACTCCCTCCGGAGCGTTGATTGATTTTCAGTTTGACGGCATCACCATCGGCTACCACTTCAACGACAAGATGGTCTGGCGGCTCTGCTATGGGTTGGGCTATCAGTCCGGATTTGGTAACGGCAATCTCCTCAAGTCGCCCGCCGACCGCCTGAAGGACACGCACCTGATTGGCGCCAACCTGGACCTGTTCAGCACCGACAGGACCTTCATTCAAGCCACCTATGCTCACGCCTTCAATGTCACCGATGGTTTCGACGGACTTCTGGTCCTTCCGGTAAATCCTCTCACCGGCGACGCCGTCAATGCTCCCGTAGTGATGCGCTATACGCCTTCCGCGAACCTGGGCGCCATCGACCTGTTCGGGGTGAACCTGAACCGGCAAGTTGGTTCGATGGAACTTTACCTGAGCGGCAATTACTCGGGAACCAGGCCAAACGGAGTGACCACGCCATTCGGCGGGCTCATGTCCGATCCCTTTGAAACTCCGGTAGCGCGCAATGGAGCCATGTTCTACGCCGGCGCCCGCTACAGCTTTCCGCAGAACGACGGCCGCACCAAGATTGGGTTCGAGTTCAACCACGGTACCAAGTACTGGTTCAACTTTGCCCAGGCGGAAGACGACATCATCGCCCCCAAGACCAGCACCCGCGGCGATGTCTATGAAACCTATATCACCCATCGCATTTATGAGCGCTTCATCATGAAGCTGGGTTACATCCGCTACAACTACAACTACTCGGGATCGGGATGGCACGTAGGTGCTCCCAAGGATCTCGATACCGTGGCCATTCTCGGATTCCCGACTTACAAGAACGCGTCGATGCTCACTTTCGGGCTGACCACGCGCTTCTGACAGGAGAATGCGGATCGAGGGCTGGCCGTTTCGGCCGGCCCTCAGTCCCAGACCGGATTGTCAAAGAGTGGACAATGAGCACAAAGATTTCACGCCGGGGTTTTCTGAAGGGGAGCACAACGGTTGCCGCGTTGGCCGGGGGCGGCACAGCCCTTGCCGAGCCCCGCGTTCCCGGCTGGCGGGGCGAAACCCGGGTCGAGCAGATTGCGACCAACTGCGAGATGTGCTTCTGGCGTTGCGGAGTCATGGCCGAGGTCGCCGATGGCAAAGTGCTCAAGCTGCAAGGAAATCCCCATCATCCCTTAACCAAGGGGCAGTTGTGCGCTCGCGGGAATGCCGGCACTCAGCTCCTCTACGATCCTGATCGCTTGAAGTATCCGCTGATCCGGACAGGGAAGCGGGGCGAAGGAAAGTTCAGGCGCGCTTCCTGGGTCGAGGCGTTGGATCTGTTTGCCTCCCGGTTGAAAGACCTGAAAGATAAGTATGGCGCCGAGAGCGTTGCCTTCTTTCCTCACGGCGTGGCGGCGGGATTTTTCGCCACGCTGATGAGGGCGTACGGAACGCCAAACTCCGCCGAGCCGGCGTTCGCGCAATGCCGGGGGCCGCGTGACGTGGGATATCAGCTCACGTTCGGGCGCGCAGTGAATTCTCCCGAACCGGTGGACCTCGAGGAAGCCAGGGCGATCGTCCTCATCGGCAGCCATATTGGCGAGAATGTATTCACCTCGCAGGTGACCAATTTCATCACCGGCCTGCAGCGCGGCGCCAAGCTGGTGGTGGTGGACCCGCGATTTTCAACGGCCGCATCCAAGGCGGATTTCTGGCTGCCGATTAAGCCGGGGACAGACATCGCCCTGCTGCTGGCGTGGATGAATGTCCTGGTCTCCGAGAAACTCTACGATGCCGATTACATCCAGCGGTACGCCTCCGGCATGAAGGAACTGGAAGAGCATGTCAATCAGTTCCCGCCCGAGTGGGCGGAGCCGATCACGGAGATTTCGGCGGCGCAAATCCGCGACACCGCCCACCTCATGGCCGAAGCCAGGCCGGCGGTAGCCATTCACCCCGGGCGCCACACCACCTGGTACGGAGACGATACGCAGCGCGCCCGGGCGATGGCGATTCTCACCGCTCTTCTCGGAGCCTACGGACGCAAAGGCGGAATGTTCCTGCCCTCCAAGCTGCGGCCGGGACGCATTCCCCTTCCTTCATTTCCCGAGTCGCAGAAGGGGCGCGCCGATGGTGGCGGCAGTCAATATCCTCTGGCCGGCGAAGAATCGCAGGGACTCACCCAGTCCCTCGTTCAAGCCACTATGACCGGCCACCCTTATCCGATCAAGGGCTGGGTCGTGTATGGCCAGAATGTTCTCGAAAGCATCCCGCAGCGGCAAAACACGCTGCAGGCTATCGAACAACTGCAGTTCATGGCAGTAGTCGATGTTCTGCCGGTCGAGCAAACCCGCTATGCCGACCTGGTTCTGCCGGAAGCCACCTATCTGGAACGCTACGATCCTCCCGCGGTGGTCACTACCGCGAAGCGCCCTTATATTGCGATCCGGCAGCCCGCCATCGAACCTCTCCACGAATCGAAGCCCGGCTGGTGGATCACCAAGCAGATGGCGCAGCGCCTGGGGCTGGAAAACTACTTCCCCTGGAAGGACCCCGAGGAACATCTCGCCCGCCTGCTGCAGCCAATGAACGTGAACCTGACGGAACTCAAGTCGCTGGGCGCGGTGTCGTTCGACGGCCATCCATATATAGAAGACCGCACGGACGAAGACGGCCCTCTCTTTCCCACCCAGAGCGGACAGATCGAACTGGTCTCTTCCGTACTGGCGGACCTGCATTTCGACCCGCTGCCAAAATTCACCCCTCCCGATCAACCTCCGGACGGCTATTTGCGGCTGATTTATGGGCGCGCGCCCGTCCACTCCTTCGCCCGAACGGAGAACAACTCATGGCTGAACGACCTCATGCCTGAAAACCAGGTTTGGATACACAGCCAGATCGCGGCGAAGTTCGGGGTAAGCAACGGAATGAAGGTGGTCCTGGAGAATCAGGATGGGGTTCGCAGCCTGCCCATCGCGGTACGCGCCACCGAAGGCATCCGCAGCGACTGCGCCTATATGGTGCATGGCTTCGGTACATTGGCGGCGGGGCTGCGCAACGCCTACAAGAAGGGCGCCTCCGATACGCAGTTGATTACCCGGGTTGCGATTGATCCCATCATGGGCGGCACCGGCATGAGAGTGAACTTCGTTCGCCTGGTTCGGGCGGAAGCGGGCAGGAGTTAAGGTTATGGCGCGTTATGCGATGGTCATCGACCAGGAACGCTGTGTCGGCTGCCAATCGTGCGCGGTGGCGTGCAAGTCGGAATGGGATGTGCCCAACGGCTTCGCCCGTACCCGGGTTCGCCAGGCAGGCGTCACCGGCTCTTTTCCCCGGCTCACCAGCGCCTTCTACGTTTCCCAGTGCAATCACTGCGACCGGCCCACGTGTGTGCCGGCCTGTCCCACCGGCGCGACCTATCAAGACGCCAATGGCATCGTTCGCGTGGACCGGGAGTTGTGCATCGGATGCGGCTCTTGCGTGGCGGCGTGTCCCTATGGCGCGCGCTACGTCAGCCCCACGCTCGGCAAAGTGGACAAATGCGATTTTTGTGCCAGCCGGGTGGAAAAGGGACTGGATCCGGCGTGTGTCGCAACTTGCCCCGCTCACGCCAAGATTTTCGGAAATCTGGAAGACACTTCCAGCGACGTATTCCGCATGGTGTACCGCGAAGGAGCGAAGCGGCTGGAAAGCAGCGAAGTTGCCATAGGACCCAACGTGTACTACCGGGGAAAACCAGAGCATGCCGACATGCTTCTGGCCAGCTTCCCGCTGCAAATGCCGCGGACCATCGCCGCCGGAAAAGTCTGGGCAAAAGTCGCGAACAAGCTCGTTTATTTTGCCATTGGCGCTACTTTCCTGGGACAGGCAGTGGCCTTCTTCCGCCAGTTGGCCGCGGGGGAGAAGCAGTTCGAGGACTAGGAGTTCCTATGCAGGCTCATGCCATTCCCGAATTTCCGCTTCCGCTGTCGCCTGACCAGGCCGAGGCCATGGCACAGCGCCAGATCAAGAAACACCACGTGGCTATCGTGCTGCTGCACTGGTTCAACGCCATCGTCTGGATGCTGGAACTTAGCACCGGCTCCGCCCTGATCGTGGCGCCGGCCTACCGCTTCATGCCGTGGTGGTACTTGTCGATGATGGCGGGCATATTTGGCAGCCGGGCCAACATGCTGCGCTTCCATATCGCCGTCGGTCTCCTCTGGATCATCGTGTTTCTGGTGTACGCCATTTTCGGCTTCCGCAACTACCTGCACCAGGAAGTGCTAAGGCGGGAGATCGCGCTCGACCATGACGACTTCGACTGGCTGCGCATACGGCTGCTCAGGCTCCTGGGCCGCAGTCAGGCTGCTTTGCCGAAGCAAGGGGTCTACAACGCCGGCCAGAAGATGTTTGCTCTGCTGGTTTATTCCGCCGTCCCATTCATTATGATCACCGGCCTGATTATGACCTTTCACCTCGGCACTGCCCTGGTTGCGTGGTCGATGGTGCTGCACTTCCTGCTGGTGGGAATGGTCGTTTCCGGGCTGATGATCCACGTCTATATGGGGGCGGTCTTCCCGGAGGAGCGACAGGCTTTTTACTCGATGATCACCGGTATGGTGAACGAACTCTATGCCTATCGTCATCACTTTAAATGGTGGAGGGAGGTCAGGATCAACGAAGAAGCGTGGAGGCAGGAATGGATGGGTGAATACAGCCAGGACAAAACTCTGCCTTCTCACACAGGCGACCGCGCTCCCCTCGTACCAGAAAATGCGGAGGCGGATGCGCGAAACAGCGGAGAGGGGGTACCATCGTGAGTGCAGCCATCAACTTGGCGACAGAGCTTCTCGAACGGAGCGGCCGGCCTATGGGGAACACGAAGCGCCCCAGCGTGGAACAGGAAGTATTGGAAAGGCAGGTGCTGATCTGCAAAGCATTCGCGAACTCGACCCGCCTGCACATGTTGGAATTGCTGGGCAAGCGTGACTGGTCAGCTCAGGACCTGCAAAAGGAGTTGGGCGTTTCAAGGGCCAACTTGTCACAGCATGTAACCGTGCTGAGAGGGGCGGGCGTGATTCTACGGAGCCGCCGGGGCAAGCAGGTGTATTTTTCGCTCGCCATGCCAGAGGTAAAGACCGCGTGTCAGCTAATTCGCAATGTGCTTCGCGCGCAAATTCGAAACGGCAAGCAACTGGCGGTCTGAGAAAATCATTTCGGACGGCTCCCGTCCTCAATCCAGGTCATGGCGCGGGTGGCCGCCGGCAGCCCCAGTGTAGTGATGGCCAGTACGGCTACGTGATTCATTTCCTGTGGCGTCACGCCGCTCTTGCGGGCGTTGCGAACCGCCGAGTGGGTTGCACCCTCCAGCCCCGCTCCTATCGACAGTGCGAGCTTCACCAGGCGGCGGCATTTTTCGTCGAGCGGTCCGGCCTCGTGGCAGCGTTCCCCCAGTTCGGTGAACGCCTCCCATACATCCGCATGACGGCGCTGAAAATCAGTAACTGCTCTAGGCATTCGTTTCGACACGTGGTTGCCTCCCGCTCCTTCGATCTTACTGGCCGGAAAGGACGTCGAGAAGAAAATATCCCGACGAATCTGGGCGGCCCGCGAAAAATACCGCCCCAGCTATGAAGGATTGCGGTCCAAACAAGATTGCTGTCCAAACGAGTGCAGAAGGGCAGATCAGGCGAACCCGTCCGGCTGACTGACGGGGCCGAAGTTCATTTTGCGGACGAGGAAGTCCCGGCCCGCAGCCAGTGCCCGCAGGTCAACCTCCAACAGAGCGCTGTTTCTCACTTTGCGCTCCAGTAACTGGACCGCAGTAGTGGGATCGAGGCAGCGAGTTTGCTCCAGCAAAGCGCCCATCATTACCATGTTGGCGGCCTTGGCCGAGCCCAGTTCGTCGGCGATCTGGGAGGCTGGGATGCAGGCGACCAGAGCCTCGGGGCTGACGAATTCCTGAGGCAAGGCATGCGCGTTATAGAGAATGAACCCCTCTGCCGGCACATCCGACGAAAATTTACGCAGTGAGAGTTCGTTCATCGCGATCAGCACGTCGGGATGCGAGTGCAGGGGCGATCCAATGCGCCCCGTGGCCAGCTCCACATAACAATGCGCGCTTCCGGAACGCATTTCGGGGCCATACGCGGGCAGCCAGCTCACCTCCAGGCCCTCGCGCATACCCATTTCCGCCAGCAACTGCCCCAGGAGCAGCACGCCCTGGCCGCCGAATCCGGCGACATTAATGTTGAGTTCCTTGAAGTCTGGTCTATGCTTCCGCTCAATCAAGGCCTTGCTGGCGTCGGGAGCAATTTCCAGAACTTCCGCGACAGATTTCCGTAACAAAACTTGGTCTGGCGGCAAGGGTTCTTTGCGGTCCCTGAAAACAGAAAGTGGAAACTCCGGAACCATCTTTTCCAAGATCCAACTGCGCGCCGCGACCGGATCCTTGTTCCAGATCGTCGGGCAGGGAGAAAGAATCTCAACGAAGGAGAAGCCTAATCCGTCACGCTGGATTTCCAATGCTTTGCGAACCGCCCGCCGGGCCCGCATGATGTTCTTGTTATCGCAGAGCGCCACCCGCTCGATATAGGCGGGCGCCTGCAACGTCGCGAGCAGCTCCGCCATGTGCAGCGGAAAGCCCTCGTTAGACGGGCGGCGGCCCCAGGGAGAGGTCGTACTCTTCTCGCCTACCAGAGTGGTGGGCGCCATCTGTCCGCCAGTCATGCCGTAAATGCCATTGTTGATAAAGAAGACCGTGATCTTCTCTCCCCGGTTGGCGGCATGGACAATTTCCGCCGTCCCGATGGCCGCCAGGTCGCCGTCGCCTTGGTAAGAAATCACCATCTTGTCAGGGCAGGCACGCTTGATGCCGGTAGCCGCCGCCGGCGCGCGGCCATGTGCCACCTGCACGTTGCCGACATCGAAATAGTAGTAGGCGAAGACTGAACAGCCGACTGGACTCACCAGGATGGTGTCGTTCTGCAGCCCCATATCCTGCAGGGCCTCGGCGATCAGCTTGTGCACCAGGCCGTGCCCGCAGCCGGGGCAGTAGTGAGTCTGATGCTGCAGATCTGACTTGCGCTCATAGATGTCGTAAAAAACGGAAGACCTGGAGTGTACCGGAGAGTACAGTTCCGCTTCGGGAGTCTCCAAGTCGATGCTCGCATCAGCCGCCATAAGTCCTCCTGCAAGCCTTTAGTCGACTCGATTGGCAAAAACGTCGACCCGTACCGCCAGGCGCTCTTCCACTTGCATGCGCAGTTCCTCAACCGAGGGCACATTCCCACCCACGCGGCCGTAAAAATCAACGTGCTTCTTCCCATTCAATGCCAAACGCACGTCCTCAAGCATTTGGCCGTTGCTCAATTCCACAACCAGCACGTTGGCGGCACGGGATGCCGCGGCGGCCAGGGCGCGCGAGGGGAATGGCCACAGCGTGATCGGACGGAACAGGCCGACTGGCAGGCCTTCCGCGCGGGCGTCCTCCACCATGGAACGCAGAACCCGGGAGACGATGCCGAAACCTACCACCAGTATTTCCGCGTCTTCGGCGGCGTAGAGTTCGTATCGCGGCTCGCTGTTTTGAGCGCGGATATATTTGGCCTCCAGCCGCCGCTCATGCGCTTCGAGTTCGTCTGGTTCCAGATAGATCGAGCTGATCAGGTTGGCGCGAGTCTCGGGCGTGCCTTTCACCGCCCAGAGCTTATCCGGAACTGCCGCTTCGCGGTACTCAAGATCAAGCGGCTCCATCATCTGGCCGGTGAAGCCGTCGGCCAGGACGATGGCCGGGTTGCGGTACCTGTCGGCGAGGTCAAAGGCCAGCATGGTGAGTTCGGCCATCTCTTGCACCGATGCCGGGGCGAGCACAAGATTGCGGTAGTTGCCATGCCCTCCGCCCTTCACGGTCGCAAAGTAGTCCCCCTGCTCGGGAGCAATGTTGCCCAGGCCGGGGCCGCCACGCATCACATCAACGATCACGCAGGGCAATTCCGCTCCCGCAAGATACGAGATGCCTTCCTGCATCAGGCTGAGGCCGGGGCCTGAAGACGCGGTCATAACGCGAGCACCGGCCGCGGCCGCGCCATAGACCATGTTGATGGCCGCAACTTCGCTCTCCGCCTGCACGAAGGTCCCACCAACCTGAGGCAGGTGAAGCGCTGCTGCTTCGGCGATTTCGCTGGCGGGGGTGATGGGGTAGCCATAGTAGGCGTTGCATCCGGCGAGTAAGGCGCCTTTCACCACCGCGACGTTGCCTTTACATAGCTGTCGCATGTTCACCTCCGGATCCACGGACCACAGCTTTGGATGGCGCGGCCAGGCGGCGGTACACCGTGATCGCGCCCGGCTCCGGACAACAATAGAAGCAGATCCCGCACCCTGTGCAGTCCTGGCCCGTGTAACGGGCGGGATGCACTCCGTACGAACTCAGCTCCGGAGCCAGCACCAGGCACTTTGGCGGACAAGATTCGATGCACAGTCCGCAGCCCTTACATTCCTCGTCGCTGATGGTGACTCTGCCTCGTGCCTGCTCTGCCATGGCTCTCACCTCGATGCCACAAGCTCTTCTTTCTGCGGCCGCTGCAACCATTTGGTCTTTTCGCAGTACTGGTACAGCTCTTCCCGGAACTGTGGGTGCGCGATCTCAATCAGCGCGATGGCTCTCTCGCGGATCGATTTCCCGTGAAGATAGGCAATGCCATATTCGGTCACAACGTAACGCACCAGGCCACGCGAGGTTACTACCCCGGCGCCAGGACTCAGCATGGGAACAATCCGCGAAATCGTCCCTTGCTTGGCGGTGGACGCCATGGCGATGATGGGCTTGCCGCCCTTGGAGTAAGAAGCGCCCCGGATGAAGTCCACCTGCCCACCGATGCCGCTGAAGAACTGATTGCCGATCGAATCCGAGCACACCTGGCCGGTCAAATCGATCTGCAATGCGGAATTGATCGCGACCATATTATCGTTGCGCGCGATGAAAGCCGGATGGTTGGTGTACGCCGTGGGGTGGAACTCAAAGATCGGATTGTTGTCCACGAAGTCGAACATCTTCTTGGTGCCCAGCACAAAACCCGCGATGATCTTGCGCGGTTTGAAGGTCTTACGCGCTCCCGTGATAACCCCCGCCTCCACCAGTTCAATTACTCCGTCAGACACGAGTTCGCTGTGAACGCCCAGGTCTCTGCGGTCTTTCAGGAAGGGAAGCACCGCATCGGGAATGCCGCCGATACCGGTCTGCAATACCGAGCCGTCATCGATCAGATTGGCTACATGTTTCGCGATCGACACATGCACATCGGTGACCCTTTGCGGTTTGAGTTCACACAACGGACGCGAGGAATCGACAATGGCGTCGATCTTGCTTACGTGGATGAAGCTGTCGCCGTAAGTGCGTGGCATCTGGTCGTTAATCTGTGCGATAACGTGGCGCGCGCATTTCGCCGCAGTGAGAGAGGTATCGACACCTACCCCGAAGCTGCAGAATCCATGCGCGTCCGGCGGCGACAACTGGAGCAGAGCCACGTCGAGGGGCATTTCCCCGCTTTCGAACAGCTGCTCAATTTCTCCCAGGTAGATAGGCGTGTAATCCGCGCGCCCCTCATTAATGGCATCACGCACGTTGCCGCCGATGAACATGGCATTGTGGCGAAAGTGCCCGGCCATTTCCGGCGCTACGTAAGGAGCGCAACCCACGGTCATCATGTGGACGATTTCCACGTCCTTCACCTGAGGACCTCGGCGCATGAGCGCCTCTACCAGGGTCTCCGGTTCGGCGCATCCCGGCTGGATGTAAACCCGCATTCCGGACCCAACCCACTGCAGCGCCTGATCGGCGCTGCACAGCTTGTACTTATATTCAAGTTCCCACGACATCAAATCATCCCCTCGCTAAGCTGCTGGATGGATGGGGGTTTGCTTCTTGACAGTCTCTTCCATGGCCCGCTCGTGGCCCACGGCGGCAAAGTAAATCGCTTGGTCGAAAAACTTGTCCAGCAACTGCAGCAACTCCTGCTTTCCGAATATCTCCACCACGCGGTCGGGCGAAGACTCATTCAAAATGTATTCCCAGAGATTTTCTTTGGTGAGGATGATGGCCCAGATTAACTGGCTCAGCGGCACTTCTTGGCGGGCCCGCCGCGCGCCGATCTGCATATAGCGCTCCGCGACATCTCCGGCGCTGCTGCCTACGAGCCATTCTCCTAAGTGCCGGTAAATCTCGTACACCCGCTGCTTCAATTCATCTGACGGCACATTCCGGCAATAGTCCCTGGTATGCGGGGACTCCTGCACCTTGCTCAGAAGTCCATGGGCCAGGGCGTCGGAATGGGTCTCAATGAGATGGACAAGCCGATAGGTCAGCATCATAACCACCTCCCAAGGCTCCCTCTAGACGGCTCCCTCTAGACAAATTCTCCACCCCTGCCGCTTGGAGAACGATGACGAGCCGCACTCGCCGGGGTGACCGGAATCACAGAAAGTCGGCGGCAAACTGCTCCATTTTTCAGAGATTCAACCTGGAATGGAAACCCGCACCCCTCAACTCATTTAGACAAGCAGCTTGACGTGACCATGTTTTGACGACGGTTTGACGCTACGACGAAGGGATTGCTATGATCGTACCGCGGGGTGGAGCAGTCTGGTAGCTCGTTGGGCTCATAACCCAAAGGTCGGTGGTTCAAATCCACCCCCCGCAACCAATCCTAAGCTCCACAAAACATTGATCTTCCCTCCTGGCTAAACAAAACTGAATGAAAACTGAATGAAAGATTGGCCGAAGCCGGTCGAAATTTCGCCCTTCTGACGACCGAATCCGTCGTCTTTGGCGTGAATTTCTGCCCGATGCTAGCGTGCGGCCAAGAAGTGGAAGCGTTCAGATGGAGTTTCAAGCCAGCGTGGAATTTCAAACCGCAGCATCTTTTGCACTGGACCGCACAACCGAAACCGTTAGCGTCTACACGCGCCACGGAGCGGATTGTCCGAAGAGCAGCGAGCCCTACTGGCGGAGATGCAGGTGCCTGAAGTATCTCTACATCTACCAGAACGGCACCTCGCGGCAGATCAGCGCCAGGACGCGCAGCTGGGAAAAGGCAGAACAGAAAGCCCACGAGATCCGCGCATCGATTGATCCCACCAACCGGCTACGGCGACAACTCGAAGCCAAAATCCAGGGGCATGACTCGCAGGTGGAAATCTCCGCAGCAGCTGAGGAATTTCTGAGAGAGGTTTCGCGGCTCAACCGTGCGGAAGCCACACGGAAGAAATACAAACTCACTCTCGACCGGATGGCGACCTGGTGTCGAACTCAACCGGCCGCAGTTTTTTCCTTGTCGCAGCTCGATGTTCCGACGCTCCGGAGATGGATCCATTCGTGGTCCGGATCTCCGACCACACGCCACAATCAGCACCAGCGAGTCATTGCGTTCTTCAATTTCTGCATTGAACAAGGATGGATCAAAGAAAATCCGGCCAAGCGAATCAAGAAGGTGCCGCGCCAGCAGGACGAGACTCTCCCCTTTAGTCGCGAACAATACGACGCCCTCATTGAAGCCACCCACTACTACGACGGCCGTGGACAGGAGCGGAATGGCGAGACCACCAATTCGCGTCGAGTTCGCGCATACCTCAAGCTGTTGCGGTGGAGCGGACTTCGCGCCGGCGATGCCGCCTGCCTTGCAAAAAGCAAACTTCGCGACGACGACTCCCTGGTCCTCTATCAAGCGAAGGTAAAGCACAAGGCCAGCGCTCCAGTCTGTGTATTGCTCCCTCACGAAATAGCTGAGGAACTCAGAGACGTGCCTCCATCT
Organism: Terriglobales bacterium; assembly: GCA_035500455.1. Taxonomy (GTDB): domain Bacteria; phylum Acidobacteriota; class Terriglobia; order Terriglobales; family Acidobacteriaceae; genus DATJXG01. The sequence continues at coordinate 40,560 of DATJXG010000080.1, forward strand.
ACTTTCGCCCATCCCGACCATTTCTTCTGGAGCGGACGGAGCAAGCGAAAGAGCGAAGTCTCAAATTGGATCAAAATCTTTGCCAAAGTCCTGTCAAAGGCCACCGAACTCTTCCCCGAGTTGTTCCTTGAAAGTAACGGAGAGCCGCACGGTACGGGTGAGGTTTGCTTTCAGCAATCCAGGACTCGCCCTGAAGCCCGGCATGTTTGTAAACGTCAGCATCAATGTTCCTCTTGGCCGACAACTCGTCATTCCTGCTTCGGGAGCGCTCCA
>DATJXG010000081.1:0-31926 GCA_035500455.1 Terriglobales bacterium
TGATTTTGGGATCGTTTTGATTTGGGATGGTGATTCCACGAGTCGTGATCTAAGGAGAAAGCATGAAGCGAGCAACGGTAGCAGTCGCAGTGATCGCGCTGGCGGCTGGAGGCTGGGCGCAGCAACAGGGCTCCACGGCGCCGGCGGCGCAGACGCCGCCGGCAGCAGCCGGCCAGGCGACGACCCCGCCCGCGGGCAAGCGCCCGCCACAGGCCAAGACGCAGCCGGAATTCGATGCCTACAATGCCGCCAAGGCCCAGGTGAACAATCCCACCGAGATGGAAAAATCGGTGGACGATTTCGCCACCAAGTTTCCCAACAGCGAATTGACCATCCTGCTTTACCGCGACCTGATGCACGGTTACCAGTCCGCCAACAATGCCGACAAAATGCTGGATACCGGCCGCAAGGTGCTGAAGCTCGACCCCGACGATCCCGAGGCCCTGATCGGGGTGGCCGAAGTGCTTTCCGAACGCACCAAAGACACCGATCTGGATAAAGATCAGCGCGTGGCGGAGGCCACCAAACTTGCCGCGCATGCCCTGGAAACCATCGACACCGACGTGGTAATTCCGGCGGGTACCCCGCAGGAGCGGGTGGACGCATACAAAGGATTTCTGCGCTCCAGCGCCGAGGCCATTCTGGGCACGCTGGCGTTCAACGCTTCCAAGTACACCGAGGCGGAAAGCCACTTCCGCAAGTCGATCGACGATTTCCCAGCGCAACCGGATCCGATCGTGGTATTGCGGCTGGCGGTTTCACTCGACCAGCAAGGGAAGTACGCGGAGGCGCTGAAAGAGGCCAATCACGCCGTGGACCTGACGCAGGACAATACCCCCGCGGGAACCGCGGCGCGGCACGAGCGCGATCGCCTGGTGCAACTGACGGGTGGAATTCCGACGTCGTCTTCGACGCCATCAGCGCCCTCGACTCCGCCGCCTTCGAACCCGCCGCCCAAGAACTAGATGGTTCGCCGGGGTGGGCTGCCGGCGTGACGCCGGTATGACGGATTGATTCATGAGTTTCAGAGACACTACGGCACTACAGATAGCGCTGGGGCACCAGTTCGCCCGCCCCCAGTTGCTGGAGCAGGCTTTGACCCACTCCTCCCTCGCGCGGGAACAAGAGGCGGCGAACCCTTCGGCGGCGCCCGCCGGCGACAACGAGCAATTCGAGTTCCTGGGGGACGCGGTGCTGGGCTTTATTAGCGGAGAGGAGCTGTTTCATCGCTTTCCGCAGTTCCATGAAGGGCAGCTTTCCAAGTTGCGGGCTCACCTGGTGAGCGAAAAACACCTGGTCAGGGTGGCCCAGCAACTGGAACTGGGCGAATACCTGCGCCTGGGCCGAGGGGAAGAAAAAAGCGGCGGGCGAGGCAAGGCGGCGCTGCTCTCGGATGCCCTGGAGGCGGTTTTGGCGGCACTATATCTTGACGGCGGCCTGGATCCGGCACGGCACGTGGTGCTGAACCTGATTCTGCTCCCCGAACTGGAAAGCCTGGCGCGCAACGGGCACAGCCTTCCGGTCACGGACTACAAATCGGCCCTGCAGGAGAAGCTTCAAGCCATCGGGCTGGCTCAGCCGTCTTACATTCTGGTAAAGCAGCAGGGCCCGGAGCATAAAAAGACCTTCACCGTGGAAGTGCGGGTGCCGGCCGGGGCGGCGGAGAATGCGGAATTCATCGGCCGGGCCGAAGGCTCAACCAAGAAGAATGCGGAGCAAGATGCCGCCCGCCAGGTGCTGGAGTATCTCGCGGTCGCGGGCCCCGAGGGCGTGGTGGGCGTAAGCAAAGGACGTGCCTGACATGGCGGGCGAAGTCAGGCCGCAGCTGGTGTGGGTCGGTTCGCTGCAGTCCCTGCTGACCACGGTGGTGATCGCCATTTTCATCACCACGTTTGCCGTCCAGGCATTTCAGATTCCCTCCGAATCGATGGAAAATACTCTGCTGGTCGGTGACTACCTGCTGGTGGATAAATTCCGCTACGGAGGTTCGGCGGACGATCTGCTCCTCCCTTATCGAAACGTCCGGCGCGGTGACATCATCGTCTTCAAGTATCCTGTGGATCCCACCCAGCACTTCGTGAAGCGTGTTGTAGCCGTGCCCGGCGACCATGTCCGCCTGGTGAATCGCCAGGTTTACATAAATGGAACGCCGCTGCGCGAGCCCTACGTCCATTACAGCCGCATGGACTACAGAGTTTTTCGCGACGATTTCCCCCGTCTGAACGTCCCCGAACCGGGAATGGAGGGGCGCTGGTGGGAGCAGATGCAGAAGCTGGTGGAGGACGGGCAACTTATTGTCCCGGAAGGCGATTACTTCGTTCTGGGGGACAACCGCGACGACAGCCAGGACAGCCGGTATTGGGGATTTGTGCCGCGCGAGAACATCGTGGGAAGGCCATTGCTCATCTACTGGTCAGTGCGCAGCGACGGACGGGAGCCCGGCATTTCCCGAGCGGACGAGTCGCCGGGTGATAAACTTTTCCACTTCGCCTACACGGCGACCCATTTAATTCAGATTACCCGCTGGGACCGCACCTTTCGCATCGTGAACTAGGCGGCGGGAACAGCACAAGGGCAAATCGTGGCCAAGAAAGACAAAAAGAAGCCGGAAAAACCTGAAAAGCCGCCGGAAACTACGGTGGAGTTCCTCGCCTCGCTGGCGGCCGTGCTGGTGACGGGACTGTTCATCATCACCTTCATCGTGCAGGCGTTCGAAATTCCCTCCAGTTCCATGGAGAACACGCTGCTGATCGGCGACCACGTGTTCGTCAACCGGGTGCAGTTCTCGCCGCGCACCACCTGGGTCGGGCCTTTATTGCCCTATCGCAACATCCACCGGGAAGATGTTGTCGTCTTTCTTTCGCCCTCGGTGCCGGGGCTGTACGTGGTGAAACGGGTGATCGGCATTCCCGGTGACCGCATTCACCTGCGCGACGGCGTGGTGTATCGCAACGGCGAAAAACTGGATGAGCCCTATCTTTATCCGCCGTCGCCGGATGAAATGGCGGATCCGGTGCGTGATAACTACCGCGACAACTTTCCGGCCGCTCCGCCACCGGAGAACGGAAACGTCACCCCCGCGTGGCGCCTGCTGCTGCCGCAATACATCCACGGCGACGATCTGGTGGTGCCCCCCGACAGCTATTTCGGCATGGGAGATCACCGCGACGTGAGCCTCGATAGCCGCTACTGGGGCTTCATTCCCAAGGCCAACGTCATTGGCCGCCCGATGTTCATCTATTGGTCGTTCGAAACTCCGGCCGACCAGTATGAGCAAACCGAGTTGAGCCAGCGTCTGGGGTTTCTGGCGCACGTGGTGTTCCACTTCTTCGATGAGACCCGCTGGAAGCGTACACTTAAGCTTGTGCAATGAGATTCTTGCGGTCCAAACGCGGGGCAGTTGCCGCCGGCGTAGTGTTGTTGCTGGCGATGTTCCTGGTGCGTCCGGGGGCCAACCGCCTGCGTGCGCGGATCGTCTCGTCGATCAGCCTTGCCCTGGGACGTCCGGTAGAAGTCTCTTCCGTCAGCCTGCGGCTTCTGCCGCAACCCGGCTTTGAGCTGGAAAATTTCGTAGTTCATGACGATCCCGGCTTCAGCCTGGAACCGGTGGTCCGGGCGTCGGAGGTCACCGCCGTCCTGCGGGTCAGCTCGCTGCTGCGCGGAAAGCTGGAGATTGCCAGCCTCAGCCTCAGCGAGCCCAGCTTAAATCTGGTGCGCGACAGCAGGGGCCAGTGGAACATCCAGACGCTGGTGGAGCGCGCGGCGCAGATTCCTGTGGCCCCCACGGCGAAGGCCCGGGGCGAGGTGCGGCCGGGATTTCCCTACATCGAGGCGGACGGAGGGCGGATCAACTTCAAGTTTGGCCAGGAGAAGAAGCCCTACGCTCTCACCGACGCCGACTTCGCGGTGTGGCAGGACTCCGACAACACCTGGGGCATGAGGCTGAAAGCCCAGCCCATGCGCACGGATTTCAACCTCAGCGATACCGGCGAGCTGCGGGTGAACGGCACCTGGCAGCGCGCGTCCAGCCTGCGCGATACCCCCTTGCAGTTCAACCTGCTGTGGGAACGCGGGCAACTCGGGCAGGTGAGCAAGCTGGCTTACGGCAACGATCAGGGATGGCGCGGCGCGGTCCAGGTTTCCTCGCTGCTCACGGGGACCCCGGCGAATCTCAAGATCACAGGGGCTGCATCGGTAGAAGATTTTCGCCGCTACGACGTTATGGGCGGCCCGTTCATGCGCCTGCGAGCGCAGTGCAGCGGGCGCTACAGTTCGGTGGACCATCGGCTTTTTGATCTGGCCTGCAATGCGCCGGTTGGAAATGGAAAGCTGGCCCTCGAAGGCAGCCTCACCGGACTGTTGGAGCCCCACGCTTATAGCCTGATGATGACGGCCCGTGATGTGCCGGTGCAGTCGCTGGTCTCGCTGGCGCGCCGCACCGGCAAGAACATTCCGGCGGAGGTGATTGCGGCAGGCAAAGTGGAGGCGCGCCTCAAACTCTTCCGCGCTGGTGATTCCAGCCAGGGGGCCAGCCTGGAAGGCGGCGGAGAGGCCACCGGGGTTCGACTAGGCTCCGGGCAAATCCGGCCGGAGATGGCGCTGGCGGCAGTCCATTTCGCGGTGGCAAGAGACGCCGCGAGTGGCCAGCCACTCATTGAACTGACTCCATTCAATCTGAACCTCGGGCGGCCCGTGCCGGTGGTGGTTCGTGGCCGGCTGGAGCGCAGCGGTTATACGCTGCAGCTGCGAGGCGAGGCACAGTTGCACCGCCTCCTGCAGGCGGCGCGAACCGTAGGACTGCCGGCCCCGGCGGTGACCGCCGACGGCGTCGCCAGGGTGGATCTGCAGATCAGCGGGGGTTGGAACGGCGCTGCGGTGCCGCAGTCCACCGGGAAGGCTCAAATTCGCGCGGTGCGCGCCGATATTGTGGGGTTGAATACGCCGCTGGAAATTGCCTCGGCAGATCTCAGCTTGCTGGGCGATGAGGTGAAGGCCACCGATGTTTCCGCGTCGCTGGGAGACAGCTCCTGGCACGGCTCGCTTGTGGTGCCGCGGCATTGCGCCCGGGAAGACCAATGCCCCGTCCGCTTCAGCTTCGCCGCCGCGGCCCTCGATACTGGTTCGCTGGCGCGGCTGGTAACGCCCGATCCCAAGCAGCCCTGGTACCGCTTTCTTTCGGGCTCGGCAAAACCGCGCGTGCTTTTTCTGGCGGGATTGCGGGCCGGAGGGCGGCTGAGCATCGGTCATTTGACCATTCATGGTTTTTCCGCAAACCGTGTCTCGGCCGACATCGAACTCGCCTCGGCCAAACTGCGCCTCTCCAATGTGCGGGCCGATGTACTGGGCGGAACCCATCACGGGGAGTGGACCGCCGACTTCGCTGCGCAGCCTCCGGCGTATAGTGGCAGCGGAGATTTCGAGCACGTTGCTCTGGGGAAACTCAGCGAGGCCATGCACGACCCCTGGGCCAGCGGAACCGCCTCGGCGACATTTGAGGTGAAAGCAATGGGTTCCACCTTTCCCCAAGTGCTTTCTTCGGCCAACGGCAACTTCCAGGTGGAAGCCCACGACGCCGCTTTGCCGCACGTGATCCTCGCCGGTTTGGGAAGCCACCTCCGGTTCGATGCGTTCGCCGCCAGCCTGGATTTGCACGACGGCAGCGTGGAAGTCCGCGAGGGGAAACTGGAAACCCCGCAGGGCATTTATCTGGTAACTGGCACGGCGACGCTGGCCCGAACCTGGAACCTGCAACTGATGCGCGATGGCACCCACGGCTTCAGCATCACCGGCAGCCTGGCCACGCCGCACGTCGAGCAGGTCGCTCCGCCCGTCACCCGGGCTTCCCTCAAGCCATGAAGCTCAAGCCATGAAGGCAGGGCGCGTTTGTTTCTCTGGCATGCTGCTGATCGTTCTCCTGGCGGCGGCGATCGCGGCCTCTTCTTCCAACGATGCCACGGTGGCCGGCATGGAGCGCAAGCTGCAGCACGTGGAAAAGAACGGCGCAGCCGCCAAGCCTGACGCTACGCCCACCGAATTCAGCGAGCAGGAGATCAACGCCTACTTCGCCGCAGGCAAGGTGGATTTGCCGGAGGGAGTGAAATCGGTCAGCTTTCAACTGCAACCCGGCCTGGTCACGGCCACTACTCATGTGGACTTCGATCAGTTGAAGCAGGGACGTTCTTCTGCGAATCCGATGCTGGGCGTTTTCAGCGGCGTGCATGACGTCGCGGTGTCCGCCCATGCCTATGGCGCGAGCGGGGTAGGCGTGGTGCACGTGGAATCAGTTGTGCTCGACGGCGTGGAAATTCCGCGCTTCGTGCTGGAGTTGTTCGTGGAGAACTTCATTCAACCGAAATATCCGCAAGCCGGCCTGGATTCGCACTTTGCCTTGCCGGACAAAATCAATTCAGCAACCATAGGTTCGCACAAGGTTACGGTGATCCAGAGATAGTTACAGAATCGTAACGGTTTGGAGACTCGCCTGTCCGCTTCCGGACATCGAAGGCTGTTGTTGGACAGTCCTGAACACGGCCGGTTCGACGGCAACGATCTCTTGTCCTTTCCCAGCAATGGATTGCGCTTTGGACCGGATTGGCAAAGGTCTTGCCGCTGGGAACTGACGTGATCGTTGTTCCGCGTTAGCCAACACAGCAACCTTGCTGTGCGAGCAGGAGGACAAACCCGAAATGGATGGACTGCTCCAGGACATCCGTTATGCGCTGCGCCGGTTGCGAAAAAGCCCGGGGTTCACCACATTTACGGCGATGACGATAGCTCTCGGTATTGGGGCGAACATTGCGATCTTCACGCTCGTCAACGCGCTGATGCTGCAATCGATCCCGGTGCGCGATCCGAACCAACTGGTTGTGCCGCGATGGTCGGCCCGCACTGCTCTGGATAACATCAGCATTAGCTCCTTCGGCGATTGCGCCAGCAAAACAGGTCCTGCCGCAAATACAGACAGTTGTTCATTTTCTTATCCGCTCTTCAAGAGCGTCCAGGGCCGGGGTTTGTTTTCCAGCATCGCGGCCTTCGCAGGTCCGGTACAGATTGACCTCAGCGGGAACGCTCCGGCGCGCATGGCAGGGGGCGCACTAGTATCGGGGGACTACTTCGAGACGCTTGGCGTATCTGCCGCTCTTGGCAGGACGATTCAGCCCTCCGACGAGCAGCCGGGAGCAGCACCAGTGGTGGTCCTGAGCCACGGGTACTGGCAGAATGCGTTCGGCGGGGCTCCCACCGTCCTCGGCAAAACCATCTACCTGAACACCGTCGCTTTCACAGTCGTTGGCGTCAGCGAGCCGGCCTTCACCAGATTGACACCCGGCACGTCAATCGACTTCTGGGTCCCGATTCCGCAGGCCGCGAACCTGAAGTTCGACTGGGCGAATCGATCCTGGAATAATCCGCGAAACCTGTGGCTTACTTTCGTGGCACGGGTGAAGCCGGGTCAGCCCTTGTCGCAGAGCCAGGCTGCCATGACTTCGCTCTTTCGGAACGATCTTGGGTACGGCGAAAAGCCTGGGCTCAAGGAATCCAACCATCTCAGGGTCACACTCGCGCCTGCCGAGAAGGAGCTGGCAGGGTTCCGCACGACCCTCGGCGAGCCGCTATCGGCATCCATGGCGGCGGTTTCAATCGTGCTGTTGATCATGTGCGCGAACCTGGCGGGACTGATGCTGGCGCGAGCGTTCACGCGGCAACGAGAACTCGCGGTGCGAATGGCCCTGGGCGCCGGACGCGGCCGTATCATCCGGCAGCTTCTCACGGAAAGCGTGATTCTTTCGTTAGCGGGAGCGGCCTTCGGAGTGGTGCTCGCCGTTTGGGGTGTCCGCGGACTGGTGATGTTTCTTTCAACCGGCTACCCCTCCTTGCTGGACACGGACGTGCACCTTGATACCACGGTGCTCATGTTCACCGCAGCGGTTGCCGTCTTGACCGGAATCGGATTTGGCCTTGCCCCAGCCTTGCGGGGAGGACGGATTTCTGTTGCCCCAAGTCTCAAAGAACCTCCGGGGAGCGCACCTCCCTCAAATCACATCGGCCGCCTGCGTCTCCGGCCGGGTAGTTGGCTTGTTGTGTCCCAGGTTGCGATGTCGATAGTGATCGCGATCGCGGCCGGGCTTTTGCTACGCACGCTGGAGAAGCTGCGAAGCATCGATCCGGGCTTTGACACCCGGAATGTCCTGCTCTTCTCGCTCGATCCCGAACTTGCCGGTTACAAGGAAGAGAAAGCGCGGCCGGTGTACGAGCAAATCAATCGGAAGCTCGCAGCCTTGCCGGGGGTAACGTCAGCCAGTTACTCATCCGACGCGCTCCTGAATGGCAGCCTGTGGACTTCCGGCCTGCGACTTGAGGGTCAGGAGGGAAAAGACGCAACGTCGACGCAAATGCTGGCCGCTGGACCCGATTATTTCGAAACGATGAAAATCCCGGTCATTCAGGGACGAACATTTCGGGATTCCGACATGCGCTCAACGCAGCAGGTCGCGGTGGTCAATCGCTCCTTTGTACGGAAGTTCCTGACATCAAGATACCCGCTCGGTTTTCACTTCGAGTGTGACGACAAGAAATATGAAATCGTGGGCGTAGTGGCGGACACAAAGTACGAAGGGCTGACGAGGGAGAACGCTCCAACCACTTACATCCCTCTGAGAAGGGGACGCGTGACCTTCGTCCTGCGCTCGGTAGTTTCACCCAGCGGCCTGGTTCCTGCGATTCGGCGCATCGTGAATGAGGTGGACAGCAATCTGCCGGTCTTTGAAGTTAAGACCCAGTCGCAGACGATCGACCGCTCGCTGTTCAGTCAGCGGTTCATGGCGCGTCTGTTTTCCATGTTCGGCGGTTTGGCGCTTCTACTGTCGAGTATCGGACTTTATGGGCTGCTGTCCTACGACGTGGCGCGGCGCAGGATCGAAATCGGAATTCGAACGGCGTTAGGAGCTCAACGCAACGACGTGCTTAGCCTAGTCATCCGGCAAGGTCTCTTGCTGATGTTCGCCGGCCTCTTCTTCGGCGTTACGCTGGCTTACCTGCTGACAAGATACCTGCGAAGTTTTCTCTTTGGAGTCCAGCCGATGGATCTGCTCGCTGTGGTCGGAGCTTCGGCGATTCTCGGTGTGGTCGCGCTGCTCGCGTGTTACATCCCGGCACGAAGGGCAATGCGGGTTGATCCCGCGGTGGCCCTACGCTACGAGTAATCGCGCCCAATCCCTGCTTAGGTCCGTGACGCTGCAACCGCCCGGCCTTTGGATTCCTTGCCGGCGGCGCGCAGTTCCTTTTCCAGGGAAGAAAATCTCTGCAGGGTTTCGTGCATGCGCAAGGCCATGTTGTGGATGGTCTCGGCCTGGGAGCGCGCCACCGACGATAGTATGCCCGGCTCCAGCATGAGTTCGCTGTTGCCCAGGACGGAGGTGAGCGCATTATTCAGGTTGTGCCGTGCTTCCAGCATGTAGCGTCCCAGGGTGGCCTCGACTGCAGCCACGGCGCCGGCTTGCTCGGCTTGCTCGGCGCGGGTGGTGGCCTCGGTGCGCCGCAGGATTTCCGATCCCAGCAGCACTAACGTTTCCAGCCAATCCTCGTGCTTGCGCAGGGCAGCGCCGCAGGCGCGCGCTTCCCGCAGTTGCTGGGCCGGACAATTTTCTTCCAGAACGAACACCGCCGGTTTGCCCGCCAGCGCCTTTTGCAGCGCGGTCACGCCCCTCGACCGTGACCCTGCCACGATGGCCAAATCGAAGGTTTCCGGATCGAGGGCATGGCAAAGGTCGCTGCCCATCAGCGTAAACGCCGGCATCTCCCGCTCGCTCTGCCAGCGGCCGGTTACGGCGCTGGAAAAGGATGGGTCATCGGAAACGATCAGAACCGTGGGCTGCTGCAAGTGGCTTCTCCACTCCCTACTTTGCTTTTGAAACTTCGGGGGAATCCAGCGGTCACTTTCTCCGCCGCTTGCGGCGCGGAGAGTTATCCGGAGGCTCGGGTTGGATTGCGGTGGCCGCCGGCGACTCTTCCGCGGGCTGCGGAGTCTCACCCGGCCCTGAAGCGGCCGCCGCCGCCGCCATGGCTTTCGGCGCCGTGGCTTGTTCCAGGGCCTGGTCCACCGCCGCGCGCACATCCACCAGCATGCGCAAGGGTTGGCCGGTGGAATATTCCGCCTGAAACATCACCTTCCAGGATTGGCAGATCATGCGCAGGCGCACGATGGGTTCATCGGCGGAAAACTGCGCCCGCCGGCAATCCAGGGTAGTGGCGCCGTGCTGTTCGAGCTGGCGCAGGCCGTCGAGGATGGTGTTGAGATCATCGTGCATCAGGCGGAAGAAAGTGCGCCGCAGCAGAAAGTTGAAGCGGGTGAGCGCCACCAGCACCACCGGCAGGGAAGCATCCTGGCCTTCAGCCGATTTTATTTTTCGTCCTTTTTCCAGAATTCCCGAGGCGAGCAACTGGTTCATGGAGGGTGCATCTTTTGCCGTACGGATCAGCTCTTCCAGCGGCTGCAGCCACTCGGGAATGGTCAGGTCCACGGTTCCCAGCACCGGTTGCAGAACTTCCGCCACGTACTCCAGCGTGACTTTCTCGTCTTCCAGGCGCGCCGGGGCGCAACTGGAGAAGAACTGCACCAGCAGGAACTCGATCTTGTCGCGCTCGGCCGGGCCCGGCTGGGGCCGGCGCAGATGGCTGCGCAGCAATGCCTGCAGGCCGTCATTGGTCACCAACGGGCTGTTCTGCAGGAACTGGCGCAGCTGATGCACTTGTACCTGCTCATCCGCTTTGGCGAACCACTCGCGAAATGCGTCGAGCGAGGCTTGTGAGGGCGTGCTTTCGGTGGACTCCAGTTCGGTATACGCCGGCACCTCGAGCACGAAATCGCGGGCCAGGCCGGAGTACAGCGCGTGGATCAGGCGTGCGTCACGCCGTTCTGCTTCGGGTTCAAGCTGCAGGGACAGATTGCTCATGGTTTCACGATCCAATTGGAGACGGCATGGGTGAAGCGTGCCGCCACGGCGGTGCGTCCGGCGTTGTATTGCAGGGCGACCACGCAGGCTTCCGCGTCCAGCGTGCCGTCGGAATTCCGCAACCGGAGCTTGTCGGCAAACTCCAGCGGCAGGGATGATGCAAACAAAACTTCCCGCGGCGTCCCATATTCGATGACCGTGCTCTCACTGAGCGTGCTGGCGTCGCCCGCCAGACGAGTCAGGCGGACGGGAATCCGCACCGGCGTGGCATCCGGAAAGAACTTGGACAGCCTGGCCGTTGAGCTTTCCTGCGCCGATCGTGCTTTGGCTGCGCCATGCGACGGCAAGGGACACCTCGGGAAAACCGGCAAAAGCGGCCTCGACCCGAGTCCGCCGGTTAGCGCGACTCGGGCCGTTACAGACCGCACGAGGGGAGGGTTGCACGATCCTGGCCAAATTTCCCGCCCATCCGGATCTATCAGTAAGCCTTTAGTTATCAATTTGTTCGAGAGCAAGCGCATCGGTTTGCGCGCGGGTCAGCAGCCATTCGTAATCTCATTGTGAGACGCGCGTCTCACCCATTGGAGGCGATCGAGGGTAGGCTGGGGGTTTTCCTTTGCCTCCTACTGTAGCCGCGGACTTCCCGAAGCAATCGAGGTCCGTGGCCCGATGTTGTAGCGCTTCAGTTTGCGGTACAGCGTGGCGCGGCTGATGCCCAGCATTTTTCCCGCCCGCACTTTGTCGCCGTTCACCTGCTCGAAGACGCGCTGGATGGTGGCGCGCTCGATATCTTCGAGGTCGGTGGAAGACAGAGCCGACTCGGAGAGATCCGCCTCGCCGCGTTCGTACGAAGCATCGGACATCACCGCCGGGGGAAGATCGCCTACATCGATGGTGCGGCGATCTCCCAGCGCCACCGCGCGTTCGATGCAGTTCTCCAGTTCGCGCACGTTGCCCGGCCAGTCGTACTGCAACATGCACTTCATGGCGGCGCTGGTGACCTGCACGGATTCGCCCTTGGCGTAGCGATCGAGGAACCAGTGCACGAGCATGGGGACGTCGGAGCGTCGCTCGCGCAGCGACGGCAGATGCACGGTCACAACGTTCAGGCGGAAATAGAGGTCCTTTCGGAAGGTGCCATTGCGGTATTCAGCTTCGAGATCGCGGTTGGTGGCGGCGATTACCCGAACGTCCACTTTCACCTTTTGGTTGCTGCCCACCGGCCGCACTTCTTTTTCCTGCAGCACGCGCAGCAGCTTGGCCTGCATTTCCAGCGGCAGTTCGCCGATTTCGTCGAGGAACACCGTCCCGCTGTTGGCGGACTGGAACAGCCCCGGCTTCGAGCGCATGGCGCCGGTGAATGCCCCTTTCTCGTAGCCGAACAGTTCGCTCTCGATCAGCGTGGGAACAAGCGAGCCGCAATCCACCGCCACAAACGGCCGGCTGGCCAGCGCGCCGCGGAAGTGAATGGCGCGGGCGATCAACTCTTTGCCGGTACCGCTTTCGCCGCTGATCAGCACCGGCGTGCGCGTGTCTTTCAGGCGCGAGACCATGCGCAGCACGTCCTGAATCTTGGCCGACGCTCCCACTACGCCGTAGAGATCGGTTTCCATGCCGACGCGCTCGCGCAGGAAGCGGTTCTCCTCCACCAGCCGGACCTTCTCAGCCATGCGCCGCAAAAACATTCGCAGTTCTTCCAGCGGGGAGAAGGGCTTGCCGATGTAGTCGTAGGCGCCGAGTTTCATGGCCTGCACCGCGGTCTCCACCGAGCCGTGACCGGTCATGACCGCGACCTCGGTGCGGGGCAGCAATTTCTTCACTCGCTCGAGAAACTCCAGGCCTGACATATTGGGCATCACCATGTCGGTGAGCACCATGTGGGCCGGTTGTTCTTCCAGCAGGTTGAGGGCGCTCTCTCCGCTTTCGGCTTCCAGGCAGGCAAAGCCGAGGGACTCGCCCACAGTCATGCAGAGCCGTCGAATGCTCTGCTCGTCGTCAACGATCAACAGGCGGATGCGCAGGTCTTCGCTCACGGTGCCTTCCCTATAGTTTTTTCGACAACCCCGATAAACTGATGGACCCGAAAAGGTTTTTCCACGCAGGGCGCGCCGGTGCGGCGCAGCGTGTCGGCGGTTTCCTCATTGGCCAGATCGCCGGTAATGAACACCAGGCGCGAAGCCAGTTCGGGGCGGTACAGACAAATCCATGCGTACACGTCGGCCCCATCCACTCCGCCCGGCGTGCGCATGTCTGACACCACGCCCAAAAACTGCCCCAGCTCTAGCTGCTTCAGGCCTTCGGCGCCGGACTCCGCGCAAACCACCGAATAGCCGTTGCGCTCCAGCGCGGAACGGACATAGGCCATTACCGCGGGCTCGTCTTCGATCAACAGCACCGGCAAAAGTGCCGGTTTCAACGCAACAGTATTCATGGCTGATTCACTCCGGCCGCGGCCCCCAGCGCTTCTCCGGTGGCGGCGGGCAGGCGCACGATGAAAGTTGCGCCCTCGCTATCGGAATTGTTGTGGCAAAGAATCTCTCCCCCATGCTCGTGCACGATGCCGTAACAGATGCTCAGACCCAGACCGGTCCCTTTGCCGATTTCCTTGGTGGTAAAGAACGGATCGAAGATGCGGTCGGCGTACTTGATGCCATGTCCGTTATCGCGGAACCACACCTCCACGAAGTCGGCATTGCGGCCGGTGACGATTTCAATGCGCGGCGGCCGCCCGGTGTCGCGCACCGCGTCGTAAGCGTTGTTGAGGATGTTGAGGAACACCTGCTGCAACTGCTGCGAGTCGCCGACTACTTCCGGCAGGGACTCGTCAAACTGCTCGGCAACATCGAGCCCGTGGCTGTGAAAGTCGTAGGAGCGCAATTGCACGGTGCGGCGCAGAATGGAGTTGAGCTGCACCGGCCGGCGCTGCGGAGGCATCTGCCGGGCGAAACTCAGCAGGTTCTGCACGATCTGCTTGGTGCGCTGCGCTTCCTGCAGGATGACTCGCAGATCGCGGCGGACCGATTCCGGCAGATCGCCGTTCTCCATGAGCAGGTCGGCAAAACCGAGAATGGCGGTGAGCGGATTGTTGACTTCGTGGGCCACCCCGGAAACCAGCTGCCCCACCGCCGCCATCTTTTCCGCGTGCATCAGTTTGGCCTGCAAGGTGGCGGCATCGGTCACATCCGTCATCACCACGACCAGACTTCCCACATTGCCTTGCTCGTCCCGCATGGGGTTGAGGTTGACGGAAAAGTGGCCCACGGTGCCGTCCCCGCGCAGCACCTGCAAGTCGAGGTTGTCCACGTGGTGCCCGCTGAACACCGAATGCAACGCCTGGCTCAGGTTCTCGCGGCGGCTGGGGACCACCAGATCCGACATGGGGCGGCCCAGCAACTGGTTCTGCTGGTATCCAAGGTCATACCAGCGGCGATTGGCATAACTGATCACGCCCGCGCTGTCGGCGACCAGGATGAGATTTTGCGTGTTGTTGAGAATCTTGCCGGAGAAATCCCGCTCGCGCTGCAATTCCGCCTGATAGGCTTTCGATCCGCTGACGTCGAGCATCAAACCGCGGTACTGCACGATGCGCTCCTGGCTGTCGCGCACGGCGAAGGCATTGATCAGCACATAGACCGGCGTGCCATCTTTGCGGCGCAGGGTTTCTTCGCGGTTGCGGGCCACGCCGTGCTCCTGCATCTGGGCGGCGAGTTCTTCGTATTGCTCCGCCGAGGAGAAAATCTGCGCGCGGATATCGCTGAGCAGGAGTTCTTCGCGGCTGGAATAGCCGAGCATGCGCACCAGCGCGTCATTCACTTCGACGAAGCGGCCGTCCGGCGTGGCGAAGAAGAGGCCTTCCTGGATGTTGCTGAACAGTTCGCGGTAACGGCGCTCCGCTTCGCGCCGGTCGCTGATGTCTTTGAGCACGTGGATGGTCTGCAGGTGCTCGCCGCTATCGCCGTGGACGCGGGAGGAGGAAACCAGATACGTGCGCTCCGAACCTGGGTGCACGTACTCATCCGGCGCTTCGCCGCCGCTGCGGCAGAATGGACACAGGCCCGCCGACGGGGTCGTGTCCAGCGCCAGCAGCGCGCCGATCTTCACTCCGATCAGCTCTTTCGGCGAAACCCCGATGAATTCCGCCAGCGAGCGATTGACGCGCAGCACGCTGCCGCTCTCGTCGTGCACCACGATGAAATCGCTGATGGCGTCGTAGATATCGATCCAGTGGCGGTTGGCGCGGTCCATGCGGGTGAAGCGCTGGGCATTGTGCACCGCTATGGCGGCGTGTCCGGCGATCGCCTGCAGCAGGCGCTGCTCATTCTCGGTCAACGGATTCGGGCGGTTCGCCAGGCACAGAACGCCGGACAATTCCCCGTTCGGCGCCGCCAGGCGCACCAGGACAACGCTTTCCCATTGAAATGCCTGGGTAACCGCCGGGCCCAGAAGTTCTCCCGCAACCCCGGAAAGAACCGCTTCGTTGCGCCGCTCCACGATGTCCGCGGCGGCCTGGGCAAGCCGCGCCGCGGCTGCTTGCCGCAAGTCCGCCGGCTGCAGCGGCCCGAGCCAGGCCACGGTTTCCCAGCCCGACTCTTGCTTCACCACCAGGGCGGCGCCAGGCGCCTCTATCAACGCCGCGGTCCGCTGCACCGCAATCTGCGCCAGTTCCCCAAGCTCCAGCTGCGAGTTCAGCTCCCCGGCAAGGCTCATCAGCGACTCGGACTGCCGCCGGTTCTTTTCGGCGACGTCAAGGTCGCGCGTCAGCTCCAGGGCCACGGTCGCCTGGGTGGCCAGCGCCCGGGCGCGGCGAATGTCTTCCGGGGAAATGCCGATGCCATCCACGCGGTCCAACACCCCGAACATACCGAGGACATGGCCATCGCTTCCCAGCAGAGGCACGGTCAGCAATTGCTTGAGCCGATACTGCGCCACCAGGTCCATGTGGATGCCCTGGACCTTGCTGACATCATCCGACCAGAAGATCTCCTTGTCGCGCAGGGCGCGAGTCATCGGCCCGTCAGGCAGCAGATAGTCGGCGCGTTGCGTTCCGCCCTCCTGCGCGGCCCAGCGTACGCGAAAGCCGCCCGGCTCGATGAGCCCAAGGAAAGCGCGGCCAAAGCCGAGAAACTCCGAGGCGCGCAAAGCAAACTGCTGCATGAATTCGTCCAGCTGGCCAATCGACCCCAGCTCTGAGGCGATATCCAGGAGCTGGTGCAGTTCGTGCGCCTGGGCGCGCGCCGTGGCATACAGCTCGGCGTTGGCCAGCGCCATGCCGCCGAAGTTGGCCACTGCGGCGGCCAGCGATTTCTCTTCCTGGGTGAATGGCCCGCCCTCGCGGGGATAGACCAGGGCTGCGCCCTGGGTTCGCGGGGTGCGGAACGGGGCCGCGATCAGCACTCCGGCGGGAACCAGGTCGGCGAGGGAATGGGCTGTGGGATCAATCGCCACGCTGATCGGTTCTCCGGCGTTCACGGCGCGCATGGCCACCTCGCTGGCGAACTGCAGGCCGCGGCGGTCATGCCGGGCGCGCGCGGTATCGGCCAGCTGCATCGACTCCGCCGCCACCGTGCGCAGGGTGAATCCGGTTCCCTGGCTTACCAGGATGCACACCAGGCGCGAGCCCAGCAGCACCCGCAAACGCTCCGCAATCGACTCCAGCAGCGCTGAATCACCGGTCGAGCCATGCAGAGAGAGGGCAACGTCGGCCAGCACCTGGCTGCGGCGATGCTCCCGCATGGACTCCAGCCGCAGGCGGCTGGCTTCCAGAACGCTGCCCACCTGGCTGGCCAGAATCGCAGCCTTGGCGGCCATGTCTTCGGTGAAGAATTCCGGCAGGCTGCGATGGATAAAGACCGCGGCGCCGATCACTTCGTTGGCGACGATGAGCGGAGCCGCCATTGCCGACTGCACCTGGAACTGAAGGACGAATTGCGAGCGCGCCGGATCCACATGATTCGCCACCACCACGTGGCGCTCGGTGATCGCTTCCAGCGACAGCGAGGGCTGGTCGGCCTTCAGCCGAAGCCCGCGAAATTGCTCCGCCTGGTAGCCCTCTGCCTCCGCCCCGACCAGTTCGTCCTTGGTCAGCCGGCGCCAGAAATAAACCCCATCCACGCCAAAGGATTCCCGCGCGGCAGAGCAAAACAGGCGGATCAGCTGTTCCGGGGAGGCATCCTCCGCGGTGGCGGCGGAAAAGCGCAGCAATAACTGCTGAAAGGCTTCTTCTGGGCGGGAAGTGGCGTCATCCCTCACAGTCGTTTGTCCGGTCTCATGCACAAAAACGGATCACCCAAGAACCCACCACAGAGACTCCAAGTATTTGAATCTACAGGCAAAATAGCCTGCAATCTCAATTTGAGTCAAGGGAATAGCGAGGACCGGTACCGAACTACGAACTACGCTGCCAATCCCGCTCAAACCGGCCGTCGGAGGCCGAAGGGGCCGTCTCAAGCTGAGAAGCGGGGTCCAGACGAGACGATTTTCAAAGCCGAAAAATCATCGCGGCCGGCAGCTTAGTGCCCAAGGTAACTTGCGGTAATCCACTGCAAACAGGTACTTAAGCAGTTAACGCAAGTGCGCCCGTTCCTGGTTATGCGGGAGCTGGCACAGGCCTTGCAGTCGTAGATCAGCAGCAAACTTGTGGACGTACGTGTGCTCCGAGGTTGGCACGCGGGCGTGCCGCTTTAGGCACAAGCACCGGCGGCGTGCGGGGGAAGAGCGGAGGTGGAGCGATGAAAATCGGCAAAAGACTATACCTGAGTTTCGGCGCCGTGCTGGCCATGGTGGTGGTGCTGTTGATTATCAACCTGACCGCCGTACAGCGCGAACATCGCGCCAAGGCCGCCTCATCGCAAGCTCTGCAGCTCACCCAGGCCACCGATAAAGTCCGCTTCCAGATGATGCAGAACCGCCTCTATCTGAGCAATTACCTGCTCAGCGGCGATACCCGCATGGTGGACTATATGAACGAGGGCACCCACTCCCTCGATGCGCTTCTGCAGAGCACCGAGGCCATGGCCAACTCCGACCAGGAAAAGACAGCGCTGGCGCGGGTAGAGCAGACGGAGCATAACTGGGCGCAGGACTTCGCAGCTCCCCTGGTGGAAAAACGCAAGGAAGTGGATGCGGGAAACGCCACAGTAGCCGAGTTGCAGATCTTCTACCTGCAGAAGGACGCTTCCACCTGGACCAAGAATGCCACCGACTATCTGGACGTAGCCGACCACGACAACACCCAAACCCTGGACGAACGCCGCCGCTCCGATGAAACTGCCGCCACTGCCACCATCGTGATCAGCTTCTTCAGCACCCTGCTGGCTGTATGTCTGGGCGCGGCTATCGCCTACACCACGGCCAAGTCGATCACCGACTCGCTGCGCGACCTGATGAAAGTGTCACAGCAGATCGGGGAATCCGGCGACCTCAACCACCAGTTGGACATTCGCCGTCAGGATGAAATTGGCGATCTCGCCCGCACTTTCTCCGGCATGGTCATCTATCTCAAAGAGATGGCGGGAGTGTCGGAGGCGATCGCCGAGGGAAACCTGGCGGTGGACGCGCAGCCGCGCTCCGGCGAGGACACGCTGGGCAACGCGTTCAAACGCATGACCCAGGGCCTCTCCCGGCTGGTGCGCAATGTGCGCGACGCGGCTTCGCAGGTGGCCAGCGCCTCCAACCAGGTGGCCGGCGCATCGGATGAGTCCGCCAAGATCAGCTTGCAAACCTCGTCGGCCATTGACGAAGTCACCAGCACCATGCACGAGATGAGCGTCAACGTGCAGAACATGGTGAAGAGCACACAGACGCAGGCTTCCAGCGTAAGCGAAACTTCCGCTTCCATCGACGAAATGGTGAGTTCCATTCAGCGCGTGGCGGATACGGCCAAGGTCCTTCTCGACATCTCCAACCGCTCGCGCGAAGAAGTGGTAAGCGGCATCGCAACCATGGAAAAGGCCACCGACGGGCTGACCAAGATCAACCACACCATCCGCTCCTCGGGACAGATCATCGACGTCCTGGGCCAGCGCGCCGATGACATCGGCAAGATCATCGAAGTGATCGACGACCTCGCCGAGCAGACCAATCTGCTGGCCTTGAACGCCGCCATCGAAGCGGCGCGCGCGGGCGAGCACGGACTGGGTTTTGCCGTGGTCGCGGACGAAGTGCGCAAGCTGGCGGAAAAGTCGGCGCAGTCCACAAAGGAAATTTCCGAGCTGATCCAGAGCATCCAGAAAGAAGCCAAAAAAGCAGTCGAGAACATGGATCAGAGCACCGGGATCGTCAACCAGGGTCTCGATCTCGGCCAGGAACTCAACAGCGCGCTGCGCAAGATTTCCAATGTGGTGACCGAGGTGTACAAATTTGCCCAGGAAATCGGAGCGGCTACCAACGAGCAGTCGCACGGTTCGGCGCAGATTGCCCGCGCCACCACGCGGCTGAACGAAATCACCCACGAAATCAACTCCGCGGTGGAGGAGCAGGCTTCCGGGGCGCAAGCTGTGGTGCGCGCCATGGAGCGCATGCGCGAACTGGTGCAGCAAACGACGTCGGGCTCCACGGAACTGGCGGCATCGGCCGAGCAGATGTCCAAGATGTCGCGCGGACTCCTGGAGTACATGGACCGCTTTACCCTCGAGCAGCAGGAACAATTCGGGCGCCGCGACACGCGGCATGATGTGCGCCGTGATGCGCAATACGACCTGCGGCAGGATCGCGAGCGGGACAACCCGGGGGAAGAACATCACGCGAAGAAGGAGTCCGCGTGGGGCGCCGCCGCCTCCGGGCGCGGCTGAGGACGGAACAGAGAGATGGATCGTGAACTTCACATCGTGGGATTCCAGGTGGGCCGCGAGACCTACGGCGTACCTATCACTTCTCTGCATGAGATCGTGCGCGTGCCGGAAGTTACCGCCGTGCCCGACGCTCCCGACTACATGGAGGGAGTGATCAACCTGCGGGGGAAGATCGTGTCGGTGATCGATTTGCGCAAGCGCTTCGGGGTGAAACAGGCCGCCTCATCGAGGCGGAACCGCATTCTGGTAGTGGAGCATAACCGCCGCCTGTGCGGGCTGATCGTGGATTCGGCCTCCGAGGTGATCAAGATTCCGGCGGCTGACGTTGAACCCTCCGCCGCGGTTTTTCAGGAAGGCGGATTGAACGCCGTGACCGGCCTGGGGAAATACAAAGGCCGGCTGATTGTTCTCGTGGATATGGCAAAGCTTCTCCAGTTCAGTGGGCTCAAGCAAGATGCAACCGCCGGGAACGTAACAGAACGCGCAGCGGCAGGCGCCACGCAGCGCGCTTCCGCTCCCGGACGCTGAGTGCAGCCAAACGAAATCCTATGACGACCTCTACCCTCGGCCCGGCCCAACTGACCAAAGCGGAACTCAAACTTCTGCAGACGCTCGTGTACCAGGAATGCGGCATGTACTTCGACGAGCGCCGCATCGACTTTCTTCAGGGCCGCCTGCATCGCCGGCTCAAGGAGCGCCAACTCGAATCCTTTTACACCTACTACCGCATGCTGGTCAGCGACCAGGGAAAAGGCGAACTGGCGCAGCTGCTGGAAGATCTCACCGTCAACGAAACCAGCTTCTTCCGCAACAAGCCGCAGCTCGAACTGTTTCACAAACACATTCTGGAAGAGTTGATGCACCAGAAGCACGCTCGCAGGCAGTACTCTCTGCGCTTCTGGAGCGCGGGCTGCTCCACCGGCCAGGAGCCTTACACTCTGGCCATGCTGGTGGCTGACGCTCTGGGCTATTTCGAGCTGCGCAACTCGGTTTCCGGCTCGCCCATGCTGCCCAAGCCGCTCATCCCGCCGCCGTGGAAGGTGGAAATTCTCGCCAGCGACATCAGCTACGCCGTACTGCGCGCGGGACAGGAAGGCATGTACAACGAGTCGCAGATGTCTTCGGTGGACTACAACTACCGCCTGCGCTACTTCGACAAAGTCAGCGATCGGTACGCCATCAAAAAGGCGCTCAAGGAAGTCATCAGCTTCGACTTTCACAATCTCAAGACCGAATACCTGCCGCAGAACAACGACGCCATTTTCTGCCGCAACGTGATGATGTACTTCGACCAGGCCGAGCAGAAGCGCCTGGTGGACAAGTTCTACCGCTGCCTGAATCCCGGCGGGTTCCTCTTTGTGGGCCACGCGGAAAGCCTGCTGGGCATGACCGACAAGTTCAGCCTGGTGCACCGCAACAGCGGCACGGCATATCAACGGGTGGAGGCGGCTTCGTGACCCAACTGCCCGACGATCGCGGCGCGGAACTGCGTGAACTCTTCTTCGAGAGCGCGCAGGAACTGCTGCAAGTGCTGAACGAGGACGCTCTCAAGCTGGAAAAGCAGCCCGGCGATGGAGAAACTGTGCGCGCCATCCGCCGCACCGTGCATACCCTCAAAGGCGACGCCGCCGCCTGCGGTTTTCGCGATCTGAGTGAAGTCGCCCACGAACTGGAAGATGCTCTGGCGCTGGAAAGTGCGGCCGTCGAGAGTTCACTGGCGGAGGTCGCCTTCACCGCCGCCGACACCTTCGGCGCCATGGTGGCGGCGTACCGCCAGAGTGTGCCGCCGCCGAGCCCCGAGCCTTTACGCAAGCTGATAAGCAGTCTCCTTTCCGGCACGGCCCAGCAGGAGGCGGCCCAGAAGAAACCAGGGAACGGCAGCCCGGCAGCCCCGATACCCACGGAGGAAGAAGCGCGCAGCATCCAGGCTGCGCTGGCGAAAGGGAAGCGGGTTTACATCGTCTCCGCGCAAATCGATCCCCATTGCGCCATGCCGATCGCCGCCCGCCATCTGCTGCTCGGGGCTGTGAGCGAAGGCGGCGAAGTGCTGGGTGAGCGGTCCGATATCGGATCCTCGGCGAACAAACGCATGTGGTTCTGGGTGGCCACCACGTTGGCCCCGGACCGACTGGCGGAAAAATGCCGTATTCCCACGGTCACCGTGGCGGTCAAGGTCGAAGCGGTGAAAGGGGCAGAAGCGGAATCGACGCGGATTGCGGAAGCAACCGCTGTCGCGGCCGCCCATGCTTCGCCAGCGGAAAAAGACAGCAGCTCTTCCGTCGCCGGAGAAACCGAGTCTGGGGCGAAACCGTTGCCTGCCGGGGCTTCAGGCGACAACATCCTGCGGGTGGATGCCGAGCGCATCGACAGCGTGCTCAATCTGGTGGGCGAACTCATCATCGGCAAGTCGATGCTGCAGCAAACCCTGCAGGAGCTGACCAAGCGCTATCCGCGCGAGACTCTGCGCGGCCGGCTGGCGGACGCCATCGGTTTCCAGGCGCGCGTACTCAACGATCTGCAGCGCTCGGTGATGAAAATCCGCATGGTCCCGGTGGAACAGCTCTTCCGCCGTTTCCCGCGCATGGCCCGCGATGTAGCTAAGCAATGCGGCCGCAAGGTGGAGTTGGAAATGAGCGGCCAGGATACCGACCTCGACAAGGGCCTGCTGGACGCTATCTCCGAACCCCTGACTCACGTGGTGCGCAATGCCATCAGCCACGGAATCGAAACCCCGGAAGAACGCACCCGCAACGGCAAGCCGCCCCACGGCACCATCCGCCTGAATGCCTACCATCAGGCCAATCAGGTCACGGTGGAAGTCATCGACGACGGCCGCGGCATTGACGTCTCCAGGGTCAAGGCCAAAGCCATCCAGCAAGGCCTGATCAACGCCGAAAATTCCGCCGCCCTCACCGAGGGCGAGATCCTGGAACTCATCTTCCAACCGGGCTTCAGCACCGCCGAGCAGATCACCGAAGTCGCCGGCCGCGGCGTCGGCCTGGACGTTGTGCAGAGTGTGCTGCACCGGCTGAAGGGCACGGTGGAAATCGAGACTCGCGTGGGCCAGGGCACCACGTTTCGATTGAAGCTTCCCTTGACCCTGGCCATCATCAAGGCGCTGCTGTTCCGCATCGAACAGCGGCTCTACGCCGTGCCGCTCAACAGCGTGGCCGAGATATCGCGCGCTCACGAATCCGATCTCCACCAGGTAGGGCGCCATGAGGTGCTGCAGATGCGCACCCAGGCGCTTTCTCTGGTTCGCCTGGGCAGGCCCCCGGGAGATTCCGATCAGCAACGGTCAGCCAAAATCTTCGTGCTGGTTATCGCCATGGGCGACCGCCGTTTAGGGCTTATCGTGGACTCGCTGGAGGGCGAGGAAGAACTGGTAATCAAGGCGCTGGATGATCAGACCGTGGCCACCGATCTGGTGAGTGGCGCATCCATACTGGGCGACGGGCGTGTGGTTTTGATCCTCAACCTGGCTGCCGTCATCGAGCGCTCCTTACGCGATCGCTCGGGCGACGCCGGGCAGGCCCCCTTCGGTCTTCTGCTTACCCAAGCCGACCGGCTGCGGCTCACTCTGGCGCACGCGGGAGGACAGCCATGAGCGATCCGGTGCGCGTTCTGGTGGTGGACGATTCTGCCCTGATGCGGAAGCTGATCCCGCAAATTCTGCAGACTGACAATTCCATCCGCGTGGTGGGCACCGCCATGGACGGCAATTTCGGCCTGCGAAAACTGGAAGAACTCCAGCCCCAGGTGGTGACTCTGGATCTGGAGATGCCGGGCATGGGCGGGCTCGACATGCTGAAAGAAATCATGCGGCGCCGCCGCGTGCCGGTGATCGTGGTGAGTTCGCACAGCACCGAGGGAGCGTCGATTACCCTCAAGGCGCTGTCGCTGGGCGCCTTCGATTTTGTCGCCAAGCCGGCGGACGTGACCGCCCGCATGCCGGAGATCGCCAGCGAGTTGATCGCCAAGATCAAGGCCGCGGCCAATAGCCGAGGCGTGAACGTGGGGCCGGTTTCGGAATCGCGCCTCCACGGCGACAAAGCCGCGCCCAATCCCAAGGCCGCGCCCACCCACGTGGTTGCCATCGGGGTCTCCACCGGCGGGCCGCAGGCGTTGCAATACGTGCTTTCGCAGCTGCCCGCGGATTTCTCCGCGGCTGTACTGGTAGTGCAGCACATGCCGGAGGGCTTCACCGACATGTTCGCCAGGCGGCTGGATGAAATCTGCGCCCTGCGAATCAAGGAAGCCCAGACCGGCGATGCGCTGCAGGCGGGGCGGGTGCTGGTCGCGCCCGGCAATCGCCATCTTAAGATCAAGCGCCTGCCCATGGGCGATATGGTGCTGCTTACCGATGAAGCGCGGGTCAATGGCCATCGTCCCTCGGCGGACGTGCTTTTTCAAAGTGCCGCTCAATTCGGCCGCGACTGCATCGGTTTAATCATGACCGGCATGGGCGAAGACGGGGCGGAAGGTTTGGGAGAGATCAAGCGGGCGGGCGGCCTGACAATCGCGCAGAGCGAGGAGTCCTGCGTGGTCTATGGCATGCCCAAGGTCGCCATCGAGCGCGGCTACGCCTCCCGCATCGTGGGGTTGGAGGCGCTTTCCGGAGTTCTGCTGGCTTCCTGCGCGGCGGAAAAGGGAAGCGACGAGGGAGCTTCCGGAGCAGCAGCGGGAGCGAGGCAAGGGTCGCTGTAGAACGGATCGCTGTAGAACGGCCTGCGGCATGAAGTAGGCGGCTCGGCCGCCCGCCGCAGGCGACATGGGGTTCTAGGGTAGGAGGAGGTTGTAACAATGGAGCAGTTCGCGCCAGTGCGACGAAGTAAAGACGGCCAGCCGGTCCGCTACCTGGTGGTAGACGACTCGGTGTTTGCGCGCAAGAATTTGGCCCACATTCTGGAACAGTTCGGCGGGCTCTTGGCCGGGGAAGCCGGCGACGGTATCGCCGCCATCGCCGAGTATGAGCGGGTGCGTCCGGACATCGTGCTCATGGACATCACCATGCCGCGCATGGAAGGCATCGAGGCGGCGGAGAAGATCGTGCAGCAGTTTCCCGACGCGCGCATCGTCATGGTGTCTTCGGTCGGCTATCAGGAGAACATCGTGGCCGCCCTGCAGCGGGGCGCGCGCCATTTCGTGCAGAAGCCGGTGAAGCCGGAGGTCCTCTACGAGGTGATCAAGTATGTGCTCGGCGAGGACGGCGCCGTGGCCGCGGCCGCCGCGGCGGGAGGGCAGCCATGAAAATGGAGTTGATCCAGCCACTTATCAACGCCGCCGACGCGGTGCTCGCCCAGGGCTTGAACCTCCCGATTTCCGTGGGCAACATCACCATGGAAGAGGAGACCTATCGCCGCAAGGGCCTGGCTGCCCTGGTGTGGCTGACCGGAGATATCGAAGGCCGCGTCATCTTCGATCTGGACGCGCAGACCGCGGTGCGCGTCGCCAGCCGCATGGCAGGCGCGGAGCTTCCCGAGTCCGACATGTTGGTGCGGGAGACGGTTTGCGAACTGGCCAACCAGGTGATCGGCAACGCGATTACAACTTTGAATGACCAGGGCTTTCATTTCCGTGTGCATCCTCCGGTTCTTCACACCGCCGAGCAGGGCACCAGCAGCAGCGAGGATACCGAGGCCATCGTGTTCTGCTTCGAAACCGAACTGGGGAACATCTTCATGAACATGGCGCTGCGCTACACTGCGCGCGCCGGAGAAAAACGCTCCCAGGCGGCGGGGGCGGGGAAGTGACATTGTTGAGTTTTGATTGCTGATTGTTGATTTTCAATTTTCAATTTTCAATTGCCGATTTGCGAAATGGATGGGATTGCCGTTGCAGACGCTCGTCAGGGAACTAATCAGCATCAGCAATCAAAAATTGCAAATTGCCAATCGCCAATCCTCTTCCCATTCCCTAGTTTCCCAACAAAATGAACACCGGATTCTGCGGCGGCGGTTGCGAGCCGGGCGGAGCCGTGGGCGGAAGAATTCCGGCGGGCGCGGTGAGGTCGAGGATGTGAGTGTCGTCGGAGGTGCGAATGATGGCCGCACTGCCGGCATCGCAGTTCGAAACGTATACTCGCGAGGTATCTCCCGAAGCCGCAATGAAGCGGCGGAACTGCGCGGCATCGCAGGCAGGCAGCGCGGTCACTTCGCCGGTTCCGCCCGGATCTACGTTGATGGTCTTGATGATCTCGTTGCCGGTGGTGCTGACTACCGTCACGTTGGTGCTGACGCATGGCGGCGTATCGGTGGTCACGGCACAGGTCGCATTCACCTGGTAGCTGGCGATGTAAACCCGCGTGCCATCCACCAGCGCCGTTACCGATGAAACTATGCACCCGGCCGGACAGGGTGGAGTCGGCCCCGCCGTAAGATCGATCGTCGGCAAGGCCTTCGCCGGATCGGCCGAGATATCGAACACCGGAACCTGCCCGGTGGTTGGATTCACCACGTACAACCGGCTGAGGTGCTGGTCGTAGAACATCGAGGTTGCGCCCGCGCCCACCGGGATCGACTCGATCACCGGATTCTGCGTCGCATCCCCCACCAGGGTGGTATCGATCACCGAAATGGTGCCGCCGTCACGGCTCAGAATATAGACTCGCTGGCTATCGAAGCGGGCAATCGCCCAGACTGGTGCGGCATCCACCCCGATGGTCCCGATCACGCTGTTGTCCGCCGTGCTGATCACGGTGACGTTGTTGCTGTCGCGGTTCACCACGTACACCTGTTTCGAGTCCGGAGTCTCGGTCAGGGCCACGGGAGTGCTTCCCACACCAAGCGACTTGGTGACCACGTTGCTTGTGGTGGAAACCTCATCCAGCATGTTCGTCCCCGATTCCGCCACGTACATCACGTCATTCTGCGCCGTGCCCACGAATACCGGTTTGGACCCGGAGGCCAAACTGATCGTGGTGACCCCGCTCGGGTTCAGCGGGGCGAAGGTGGAGAGCGAATCCTCGCCGCTGTTGGCCACAAAAATGCGACCCAGGCTCGGAGTGATGGCGGCGAAAACCGGGGCGATCCCCAAGCTGGCGACGCCTACATCCGTATCTCCGGAGACATCGATGCTGAAACTGGTGCCGGGATCGTTGGCCCCATTGTTGCTCAGCACGAAAAGGTCATGAAAGCCCGCCGGGTTGGGCGGCGTGGGAATAATGGGGATGGCGATCGGCCGGAAATAGTCACCGCAGCTGATGCAGATCAGCGAAGCCAGCGCGAGAAGCGCCAGGCATAGGGCCAGGCGCGCAGTCTTCAGCACTCGAGGGGAAAGATCCATGGATTCTAGGCTGTCCTGGGGCGAATTCATGATTCTACTTGCCGGAAGCGGCTTAGCGCCAGCCGGGGGTGCAGAGGCATGTCCAGACGCATTTCCAGATGGCGGCGTCCTTGGTAGGAACTGGAAAGCGGCCGGAAAGTTGCCTGCCGGGAAAAAGGGGAAGGTCAGGCTGGCGGCCGCTTCACTTGCGGCGGGAGCCTTTTGCCGCCGTGGTGCCCGTCTGCGCCGTGCTGGCGGCAGGCTTCTTCTTGCCTTCCATCTCTGCCAGGCTGGCTTTCAGGGCCGACATCAGATCGACCACGGGAGCCAGCTTCTTGGGCTTCTCGACTTCGGCGATGGTGCCGCCCTCCAGCTTGGTTTCGATCAGTTTCTTGAGATTATCCTGAAACTCGTCGTGATATTTCTCCGGGTCCCACTCGGCGGCCAGGGCCTCGATAAGTTGGTGGGCGACTTTCACCTCGGCGTCTTTCAGTTCTACGTCGGGCGCGCCGAAGCCTTCCACTTTGCGCACTTCTTCCGAGTAGTACATCGTATGCAGCATCAGGCCGCCTTCATGCGGGCGCAGAAACACCGTGTACTCGCGGTTGTGCATGGTCAGCTTGGCGATGGCCACGTATTCGCTCTCTTCCAGCGCCTTGGTCAGCAGCGCATAGGGCCGCCGGCCGGCCTCTTCGGGCAGCATGTAGTAGGACGACTCGAAAAATACTGGGTCCACTTCGCTCGCCTTCACGAACTCCAGAATCTCCATGGTCTTCGCCGTCTTGGGCTCGATCTTCTTGATCTCCTCCGGCTCGACCACGATGTACTCGCCCTTGCGGAACTCGTAGCCCTTCACGATCTCGTCGCGTTCCACCACTCGCTCGTGCGCCGGGCAGTAGAGCTGCTGCTTTACCCGCTGCAGGTCGTCGCGATGCAGCATGTTGAAGGAGATGCCCGAACTGCGCGCGCCGGAGAACAGGCGCACGGGCATGGAGATCAAGCCGAACGTAAGATATCCCGACCAAACCGAGGCGGCCATCGAGGTCTCCTTGGGAGCGGCGCCAAGCCGTTCCAGGCAAACAGAGTTTAGACTACAACCGACGCTTTGATGCCTGCCAAATGCGGCGGAGGTTGTCGAGAATCGAACGCCTATAAGTGGGGGGAGGTCCGCGAAGCATACCATAGGTGGGGGTTACGGGTTGCGAGTTTCTTTGGAAAACCAGCCGCGAGCGGGGGTTGCGATAATAGCCCGGCGCTTGAGCGCGGAAAAAGCGAGCGGCGATAGATTGCCGGAGACGTCAGCCGCGAAGTGGCGCAAGAATACAGCCCGGGGGCGTAAGCCCCGGGTAGCGAGCGGCGTCAAGGATCAACTCCGAAGGGGCGAAAGAGCTGCGACACCGACTCTTCAGCCACGCACGTCGCCAAGGCCGGACGCTGCGGCTTTCACACTCTCCGGCGCCCTGCTGCCTGTAGCTTTGGCTCAAAGCATTTTCGGGTGAAACCCAGTTTCCAGTTGTCAGTTCCCGGTTCTCAGTTCTTCTCGGCCAAGGGCTTCCATGTGGGGATTCGCACAGATCGCATCAGCCTGGGGTGCAGGCCGGCACTCGCTCTCCACCGCCGCGCTTGTGACGATCGGCTTCGCCTTGCTGGCGCGCCTGGTTCGCGGGGTCAGTGTTTCCGGAGCGTTGGCGGGAGCGGTGGTTTGCTTTCTCCTGTATTTGGGAACTGGGCCCGGAGGTTTCATTGCATTAGTCGCGGTGTTCGCCGTTACATGGGCGGCCACGAAGCTGGGATACAGGAGAAAGCAAACCCTGGGGACGGCCGAACCCCGCGAGGGTCGCCGAGCCTCACAGGTCCTGGCAAACTTGAGCGTGGCCGCGGTTTGCGCCGTGCTCTACGCTTTCAGCGGCAGCGGCAGCAAGATCTATTGGCTGCTGGCGATGGCGGCCGCGTTGTGTGAAGCTGCCGCCGATACGGTTTCGAGCGAACTTGGCCAGGCGCTCAGTCCGAAGGCGCGCCTCATCACCACCTGGCAGGAAGTGCCGGCGGGCACGGACGGCGGCATCAGCCTCGCCGGATCTTTGGCCGGGGCAGCGGCCGCAGTGATCATCAGCGCAGTTTGCGTGCTCGTAGGACTGCTGCCTCTCAGGCAAATGGCCATTCCTGCCGCCGCAGCGATGATCGGCGTGGCCGCCGACAGCCTTCTGGGCGCATGGCTCGAGCGACGCGGCCTGCTGAACAACGACGCGGTGAATCTGCTGGGCACTCTCATTGCCGCGGGCGCGGCAGTTTCCATCGTCGGCCTTTGATGGCTGACTTGATCCGCGTCCGCAATCCTTTCCTCCATCTCCTTTACAATGAAAGGTCTTCCACAACTTCCAGCCCTGACCAGGAGCTTTGTACATGCCCAGGACCGCCATTTTGTTTCCCCTGCTTCTATGCGCTGTCGTCGCATATGCGGCCGGGAAGCAGCACATCGCCACGCCCATTCCCCCGGCTGCCATCACCGCTATGGAGAAGGTCAATCCGGAAGCGATTCGCGCCCACGTGCGCTTCCTTTCGCATGATCTGCTGGAGGGCCGCGGCACCGGACAGCGGGGCGGCGACATCGCCGCGGAATACATCGGCACGCAGTTCGCGCTCTATGGTCTGAAGCCGGCTGGCGACAACGGAACTTATATGCAGAAGGTTCCCATGGTTGGGATTACGACCATGCCGGAAAGCACTTTTTCGCTGGTGCCCGCCCACGGCGAAGCCCGCAGTCTGAAAGCGCTGGATGACTACGTCGCCATGGACCAAACCCAGCAGCCGGAGTCGGATGTGGACGCCGGCATTGTCTTCGTGGGCTACGGCATCGACGCTCCGGAGTACAAGTGGGACGACTACAAAGGCGCGGACCTGAAGGGCAAAGTGCTGCTGATGCTGGTGAATGAGCCGCCTTCCGACGATGAGAAGTTTTTCAAGGGCAAGGCGCTTACTTATTACGGCCGCTGGACCTACAAGTACGAAGAGGCGGCGCGCCGGGGAGCAGTGGGAGCGATCCTGATCCACAAGACCGATATGGCCAGCTATCCCTGGGATGTGGTGACGAGTTCAAACTCGGGCGAAAGATCGTACCTGAAGCTGGATGGCACGCCGAAGTTGAAAGTAGCGTCCTGGATTCAACTCGAGGTGGCGCGGCAAATGCTCGCCGCAGCTGGACTGAATCTCGACAAGCTCATGGACCAAGCCCGCTCGTACGATTTTCGCCCCGTGCCGCTGGCGGTGAAGTTGAAAGCGCATATCGTGAGCAAGATCCGTCCCTTCGAATCGAACAACGTGCTGGCCATGCTGCCGGGATCTGACGCAAAACTAAAAAGCGAAGCCGTGATCTACACCGCGCATTACGATCACCTCGGCATCCGCCCGGATATGCCGGGCGACAACATCTACAATGGCGCCGACGACAATGCTACCGGTTGCGGCATCCTGCTGGAACTGGCGCGGTCCTTCGCGCAAGCGGCACAAAAACCGCGGCGCTCCATCCTGTTCGCGGCGGTGACCGCCGAAGAGCAGGGCCTGCTGGGCTCGGAGTATCTAGGGAAGCATCCCCCCATTCCGGCGCGCAGGATCACTCTCGACCTGAACTTCGATGACATCCCGCCGCTGGGAATTCCGGAGCAGGTGGAAGTTTCCGGCTCGGAACGCACGACGTTCTATCCCATGGTCGAGGCTCTGGCCGATGAATTCCGGCTGCAGATTCGCCCC
Organism: Terriglobales bacterium; assembly: GCA_035500455.1. Lineage (GTDB taxonomy): Bacteria > Acidobacteriota > Terriglobia > Terriglobales > Acidobacteriaceae > DATJXG01. Next base: position 30,749 of record DATJXG010000081.1, read on the forward strand.
GACTCCAATCCCAGCGCCGGCTACTACTACCGTTCCGACCATTTCAGCCTGGCGCGGGTGGGCATTCCCGCGTTTTCGGTGGCTGAGGGCATCAAGTACAAAGGCCACGACGACGCCTGGGGCATGCAGCAGGCCGCCGACTATACCGAGCACCGCTACCACCAGCCCAGCGATGAATACAATCCTGCGATGGACTTTCGAGGAGATGGGGTGATGGCGCGGTTCGGCTTTGCGCTGGGATGGGAGGCGGCGAGCCAGTCGAATCTGATCGGCTGGCAGAAAGGCGATGAATTCGAGGCGGCGAGGATCAAAAGCGGCGCGGATAGGAACTAGGTGAAGGGCGGCGCTGAGGCGGCCGAGCTAAGTTGTTGATTTCTCGTCGGACGTTTTCCAGATCAAAACCGGGGCTGTGAACCTCGCACAGGATGCCCTTTGCGAGCGTCTGGAGGCCCGTACGCGGGCGAAGGGAATTCGACGATCCCCGAACCTCGTCCGCGCGATTTGGGTGGGCTTAGATCGCCTCTTGCCTCGAACTTAGCTTTAAGCTATAAATGACTAGCGCTTAGGTATGTTCATCGGAGTCTTCCTGGGCTTACGGGGTAAACAGGCGGCTGGACTGGTGCCAGCGGGCGGCAGCTTCGAAGTGAGCGCGATCGCGGTCGAGCCTGGCCTGTTCCGCCAGCAATCTGGCATACATCTCGCGCAACAGCGACTGCAGCCGCTCCAGGGTGCGGCGGCACACCAATTGTTCGTCGCGAGAGGAATATCTTCCGCCGCCAGGGTTCTGCAGCAGGGCGCGAGTGCCCTTCAGTTCCGTCGACAGCGTTGACAGTACCTGCGGGGTGATTGGCTGGGAGTTGCCCTGGCCCGCCAGCGAGTCCACCAGCGCGACTAGTCTGGCGTTGCGTTGCTGAAGGTCGAGGGCGGGGTGTTCGATTTCAGTGGTCATAACTCGGGTACGGATTGAGGATCATGGCTATACGCCGATTGCGCCCTTGTGGTGGGGACATTTGCGAGAGCATCGACACCGCAAAGAAAATACATAGGTCCTTCGCTTCGCTCAGGATAACAAGTTCAGCTTATTACTCCGACCTGGGCAAGCTGGGCTCATTACCGCGAACCTCGGGCAAGTTGACTTATTACGCGAACGTTGAAAGACAGCACGCTAACCGCTCCAG
>DATJXG010000082.1:0-6205 GCA_035500455.1 Terriglobales bacterium
AGTCATGGCTGTCCTCCATTCGTTGATTCTTCACTTCGCGGCCGGAACCGCACATTCCAGGGTTGAAAGCCGGACCGCTTCACCCCGCTTGCTCATGTAGTAAAGCACGGGTACGGCGATCCGCGACAGGACGGTCGAAGCGACCTCTCCGGCCATGAGCGCGATCGCGAGACCCTGGAAAATCGGGTCGAACAGGATCACGCTGGCGCCAACGACCACGGCTGCCGCTGTCAACAGCATGGGACGGAAGCGCACCGCGCCGGCGTCCACCACCGCTTCTTCCAGCGGCATGCCTTGCGCCCGGCGCAGCTCGATGAAATCCACCAGAATGATGGAATTGCGCACGATGATTCCGGCGCCGGCGATAAAGCCGATCATCGAAGTGGCGGTGAAAAATGCGCCCATCATGGCGTGCGCGGGAAGAATTCCGACCAGCGTCAGCGGGATCGGGGCCATGATGACCAGCGGCGTCTTGAAAGACTTGAACCAGCCGACCACCAGCACGTAGATCAGGACCAGAACCGCGGCAAACGCGAGGCCCAGGTCGCGGAACACTTCCACGGTGATATGCCATTCCCCGTCCCACTTCACCGACAGCCGTTCGGTGCTCTGCGGAAGCTCCGTGCCCATGTATTGGCGGACCGCATAGCCCTGGGGGAGCTGAAGCTTCGCGACCGCATCTTTCATCTTGAGGATGGCGTACACCGGGCTCTCTTCCGCCCCGGCCACATCCCCGGTTACGTAAACCACGGCACGCATATTTTTGCGGTACAGGCTAGTATCAATCGTTGTCTCCCGCAGGTTCGTAACTTCGCCCAACGAGACTTGCGCGCCGGTGGGGCTGGACAACTTCAGATCGCGCAGGCCTTCAATTCCCGAGCGATCGGGCCGCGACAAGCGGACCTCAATCGGCACGTCTTCGCGCGAGTTGGGGTCGTGCAGCAGGCCAGCAGTGGCGCCGCCCAGTCCGGCTTGCACGGTCCGGCTGACATCGGCGGCGGTGATGCCGCTCAGGGCAGCCTTATCAAGATCGACCTGCAAGTCGTACTTGATTTGCGGATCTTCCACGTACCAGTCCACATCCACCACACCGGGGGTTTGCTGGAAGATTTTCTTGATCTGCCCGGACAGGTTGATCCGCTGTTTTGCATCGGGGCCGTAAACCTCGGCCACCAGAGTTTGCAGCACGGGTGGTCCTGGGGGAACTTCCGAGACTTTGAGGCGAGCGCCGAATGGGGCCGCAATCCTGTCGAGTTCCGGACGCAGGCGGCGCGCGATCTCGTGGCTCTGCGCGCTGCGCTGGTGCCGGTTGAGCAGATTGACCTGGATGTCGGCCTGGTTGGGCTGTCTCCTCAGGAAGTAATGCCGCACCAGCCCGTTAAAGTTGTAGGGACCGGACGTGCCTGAATAGATCTGATAATTGGTGACCTCCGGCTGCTGGCCCAGATAACCGCCCAGTGCCTGCGCCACGCGGGTGGTCTGTTCGAGCGGAGTTCCATCGGGCATGTCAACGATCACCTGGAACTCGCTTTTGTTGTCGAAGGGCAGCATCTTCACATGGACCCACTTCAGAGGCACGAAAGCTGCGGCGGCCGATAACAGGACAACCACTCCACCCAGGAAGATCCAGCGGCGGCGCGCATTGTGGATCAGCGGATTCATCACCCGGCGATAAAGCCTTGTGGTCCAGCCTTCCGCCTCATGAGCTTGCGCGCCGCCCCCCGCGTAGTGCCGCAACAGTCTCAAGGCTGACCAGGGTGAAACCACGAAGGCAACGATGAGAGAGAAAATCATGGCGGCGGAGGCGCCCACGGGAATGGGGCGCATGTAAGGCCCCATCAGGCCGCGCACGAAGGCCATAGGGAGAATTGCAGCGATCACGGCGAAGGTGGCGAGGATGGTGGGATTGCCCACTTCGTCCACGGCTTCGGTGGCGACATCGGCCAGCGGACGGCCGCAATTTTCCGGCAGGCGGAAGTGGCGCACGATGTTTTCCACCACGACGATGGCGTCGTCCACCAGGATGCCGATGGAAAAGATCAAAGCAAATAGCGTGACCCGATTCAGCGTGTAGCCATAGAAGTAGAAGATGGCTAGAGTCAGGGCGAGCGTCACCGGAATGGCAAGCAGCACGACGCCGGACTCGCGCCAACCCAGGGCCAGGCCGATTAACAATGCCACCGAAAGCGTGGCCAACAGCAGATGCTTCAGCAGTTCGTCCGACTTGTCTTTGGCGGTTTCGCCGTAGTTGCGGGTGACGGTAACGTTGAGATCGTTCGGGAGCATGTAGCCTTTGAGCGACTGCAACTTTGCCAGAACGCGTTCCGCAATGATGGTTGCGTTCGTGCCTTTGCGCTTGGCTAAAGTGATGGTTACCGCCGGGAATTCGGCGGCTGCCACTTCGCCCGAGCCTTTGGCGTCCGCAAACAAAACGTAGTTATCCGGTTCCGCCGGGCCGTCCTCCAGTTTTTCCGCCACGTCTCTCAGATACACGGGGCGGCCGTCGTACACCCCGACCACCACTTTCTGCAGATCTTCCGCGCGAGTGAAAAAAGTTCCGGCTTCGACTTGGAACTCGCGGTTATCGCTGGAAAAGCTGCCGGCCTCAGCCCGCGAGTTGGCCGCCTGCAACTGGCCAATCACGCTGCCGGGCACGAGCCGGTAAGCGGCAAGGCGGGCGGTATCCAGGACAACTCGCACTTGGCGCGGCTGGCCGCCGATGATGGTGGTCTCCGACACATCGTCCAGTTGCTTGAGCGACCGTTCCAACTCTCCGGCGATGAGCCGCAGCCGGTATGCGTCGTAGTTCTTACCCCATAGAGTCAGGGCCATGATGGGGACGTCGTCAATGGAGCGGACTTTGATAATGGGCTGCGAAACGCCGGGCGGAACGCGGTCGAAGTTAGAGTAGAGCTTGTTGTAGGTTTTGACGATCGCATCTTCTTCTGTGGTCCCGACATAGAAGCGCACCACCACCATGCTCAGGCCGGGATGGCTGATTGAATACAGATATTCCACGCCGGGAACTTCGCGCAGCAATCTCTCCATCGGCAGGGTGACGCGCTCGGACACTTCCTGGGCCGAGGCTCCTGGCATCTGCACAAAGACGTCGAGCATGGGCACGACGATCTGTGGCTCTTCTTCCCGCGGAGTCTGCAGGACGGCAAACATGCCAAGCAACAGGGCCGCGACGATGGCCAGCGGAGTGAGCTTTGACTCGATGAAGCTATGGGCAATGCGGCCGGCAACTCGCAGCCGGCGCGGTTCGGTGGGATGGCCGTTCATCGCCGAGCCTCGATCTTCCTGCCATTCAACTCCTGGTTGCCGGGGTCTGCGACTAACTTTTCGTTGCCGTCGAGACCGGAGAGGACCTCGACCTGGTCGCCCTGCAGGCTTCCCAGAGTGATGTAGTGGAGCGCGGCGATGCCCGAGCCATCCACCACATACACCGCCTGAAGCTGCCCGCGCTCCACCACCGCGGAGTGGAGCACCAGCACCGCCGATTTCTCGCCCCGCGAAATGCGAGCCCGGCCGAATAAACCGGAATGCAGGCGCGGATTTGCCGGTAATTCGATCTTCACCACGGAACTGCGCGTGGCTGAATCCACCGCCGGAACTACCTGCGAAACCTTACCGGCTAAATCGACGTTCAAGGCGTCGATATGAACTGTGACGGGCTGTCCCGTGCGCAACAGCCCGAGGTCGCCTTCATCCACGCTGGCTTCCAGCCGGTAATGGCGCGGATCTTCCAGGGTGAACAAGGGCGTCCCAGGACTCGCCAGGGTTCCGGCATCCACTTTCTTTTCGGTGACAACTCCGTCGAACGGGGCACGCACCCGGCTGTGTTCCTGGGCAGTGCGCGCCTCGTCGAAAGCAGCCTGGGCTTGCGCTTCGGCTGCATGACTCATGTCACGCCGGGCTTGCGCGCCCTGAAACCGTGCCTTGATCTCGTCAAATTCCTGCGGGCTGGCCGACTTTTTGTCGAAGAGGTTCTGATAGCGCTGGAAGGTGGCTTCTGCCAGGTGGAAGTCCGATTCGGAAGCGACGGCCTGCTGTTGCGCGGCTCTTTGCCCTGCGCCGGCGAGGTCCAGGGCGGCACGGGGTTGGGCATCGTCAATCACCGCCAGCACCTGCCAGCGGGCCACGCGATCGCCTTCGCGAGCCCGCACCTCCACGATGTTGCCCATCATCTGGCTGGAGATCTGGCTGGTCTGCGAGGCGCGCACTGTGCCCGCAGCCTCGAGGTAGTCGGGAACCGTGGCGCGCCTCGCGGAGGTCACCGCCACTCCACGTACTACCTCGGGCGAGAGCACGTCTTCATTTCGCGCGCCGGAGCAGCCGCCAAAAATGCCGAGGGCAATCAGCGGGAATAAAATCGTGGCGAGTGAGCGAAATCTTTCCATATTCATGGCAGCACCACCGGTGAATCGACACTGAGCGTTCCGCTGGCCAGCTCCAAATTCGCGTAGCTGGTCTGGGAGCGGGCCACGGCGTTCCAGTAGTTGAGTTGAGTTTGCAGGGTGGCCTCCTCCGCGCTCAGCAGATCGGTAATCGTCAGGAGCCCGGCTTCGTACCGGTTTCGGCTGATGCGCAGACTCTCCTGGGCCTGCGCGACCGCGGCGCGGGCCACTGCGACCTGCTGGCGGGCGGCGTCATCGTCGTAATAAGCACGGCGGACTTCCAGGCGAACGCCGTCGGTGGCCGACTGCTTCATGGCGGCAATTTTTTCCGCCAGCGCTTTTTGCCGCGCCAGTTCCGCCCGCTTGGCGCCGCCGGTGAAGAGATCAACCTGCAGTTCGATCCCGCCCAGCCAATTGTTTCCGCCGCCTCCGGCGACGAATGTGGGATTGTCGGCCTGCCATGAGGCGAATGCGTTCATACGCGGCCCGAAAGACGACTTGGCAATGGCCACGCTTAGTTTCTGAATGGACTCCTCCGACTGAATTTGTTTCAGGTCAGGACGATGTTCAACTGCTGCCTGCTCAAGTTCAGTGACGGAAGCGACCGGCCACTCCCGTTCTGAGAGCGCTTGCGCGGGCTCGTAGGAGTTTTCCGGCGGAAGACCCATGGCCACGGCCAACTGCGCCTGCGAAAAGGCGAAATCATTGCGCGCCTGGATGAGTTCCTGCTGCCGCGCCGACATCCTGACTTGGGCGTTCAGCAAATCGGATTCCACGCTCAGGCCGCTCTCAAAGCGAGCCTTGCTTCGGTCCAGAATCGACTGCGCGGTTTGAGTTGCCTGCTCGGCGACCTGCATCCGCTTTCGGGCCAGCAATACTCCGTAGTAGGAATCAATCACCCGCATCACCAACTCCTGGTCGGAGCGCTCCAGTTGATGGCTGGCGGCTTCCTGAGCGGATTTTGCCTGTTCGATTCGCCGCCAACTGGCGAAGGAATCGAACAGGTTCCAGCTACTGGCAAAACGCGTGCTGAAGTTGCCGAAGGGTGCGGGAGTGTTCAACTGGTTCAGGGCAAAATCGGACGTGGTGAAGCGTTGCTGCCGAAGACGGCTGCCGAAGACGTACACGGGATCGTTGCCTCGGGTGGCAGTTTCCGAAAAAGCGAGATTGGGAAAGAGCCCGGCCCTGGCCGCCGCAACACCTGCAGCCGCGCTTTTGGTATCGGCCAGCGCGGCTTTGCGCACAGGACTTTTCTCGAGGGCGATGCGGACCGCTTGCTGCAACGAAAGATCGTTGGGCTGCTGGGCTCTCAGTCCCACGGTGCCGATGCACACGATCAGAGCGACGGGCAAAACTGTACGAATGAGCCTGATGCTTCCCATCCGCGAATTGACATTGACTCGCTTCATCTTTGGTCTGCGCAGTTTCTGTGGCAGTGCCCGGAATCACCGCGAAGCGGCTGGTTCAACTGCCTGCTGAGGTTTCATCCACTCGGTTGTTTCTTCGAGAATTTCGTAGGTGGTCTTGAACGTAGCGGTCTGCTTGACCATCGCCCCGACCGAGCAATACTTGTCTTCGGAAAGACGAATGGCTTGCTCCACCGCCGCGGGATCAACGGCAAATCCCGTCAATACGTGGTGAATGCGCGCGGTGGTGAATACCTGAGGCGGACGTTCCGCCTGGTCGGATTCCACCCGCACCTCATAGCCAGTAATCTTCTGGTGATATTTCTGCCGCAGGATAGTAATGACATCGAACGCAGTGCACCCTGCGAGCGCCACGGCCACGAGTTCGATGGGTTTGGC
>DATJXG010000083.1:0-3552 GCA_035500455.1 Terriglobales bacterium
CGCTATCACAAGATTCAGCACGAGTTCGTCACCCGCGAGGGATACAGCATCGAGGCCAAAGTCGGCACGGTCTTAGGGGGGTTGGGATTCAGTAAAGAAGACTGGGCGCGCCAGACCGAGGAATTCTCCGGCGGCTGGCAAATGCGCATCGCCCTCGCCAAGCTGCTGCTGCAACAGCCCAACCTGCTGCTGCTCGACGAGCCTACCAACCACCTCGACCTCGAAGCCCGCAACTGGCTGGAAGAATATCTTGCCGACTATCCTCACGCCTTCGTGCTCATCTCCCACGACCGCTACTTCCTCGACACCACGGTCAACAAGATCGTGGAAATCTGGAACAAGCAGATCCATTTCTATCCCGGCAACTACGACAAGTATCTCGCCCAGAAAACTCAGCGCCGCGAGCAGATCGAAGCCGCTTATCGCAACCAGCGCGAGCGTATCGAGCAGTTGGAAGTGTTTATCAGCCGCTTCCGCTACCAGGCCACCAAAGCCAAGCAGGTGCAAAGCCGCATCAAGGAACTGGAGAAGATCGAGCGCATCGAACTGCCGGAAGAAGAACGCACCATCCATTTTTCCTTCCCCCAGCCGAAAGTCAGCGGCCGCATCGTCGCCGAATTCAACGGCGTGGCGAAGTCTTACGGCGGGAAGGAAGTGTTTCGCGATGTCGGTTTCGTGATCGAGCGTGTCGACCGCATCGCGTTGGTAGGAGTGAACGGCGCCGGCAAATCGACGCTCATCAAACTGCTTGCGGGCGAGGAGCCGCTCAGCGCCGGCGAATACCGCCTCGGCCACAACGTACAAAGCGACTACTTCGCGCAGGACCAGTACAAAGAACTCGACGCCGATGCCCGCATCCTTGACGACCTCGGCAATCTCTCCCCGCGTTCCACCCAGACCGAATTGCGCACGCTGCTGGGCTGTTTCCTGTTCTCCGGCGACGATGTCTTCAAGCGCATCGGGGTTCTCTCCGGCGGCGAACGCAACCGCTACGCCCTGCTGCGCATGCTGCTCCATCCCGCGAACTTCCTGCTGCTCGATGAGCCCACCAACCACCTCGACATGCGTGCCAAAGACGTCCTGCTCGAAGCCCTCAGCAAATACACCGGCACCGTCGTTTTCGTCTCCCACGACCGCTACTTCATCGACAAGCTGGCCACCCGCATCTTCGAGATCGGCGGCGGCAAGGTGGAAATCTATCCCGGAAATTACGAAGACTACATGTGGCGAAAAGGAGGCGGACTCAGCACTCTGAGCAACGGCGCCCGTGACGGCACGACCAGCGTCCCCGCCGGCAACGGCGCCAGCGCACCGTCGCCAGCCAGCGAAGCGAAGGTCGCCGGGGCTGCCGGCGGGACGCCGGCGCTGCGCCTCAACCCCATCAAGCGCAAGCAAATGCAGGATCGCGTCCACGAACTCGAAGAGGAAATCAACCGCCTGGAAACCGCCATCGCCGATTGCGAAGCCGCCCTGCAAACCTACGTGAGCGCGGAAGAAACCCAGCGCCAGACCAGCGAACTAGCCACTCATCGCAAGGAACTGAAAGTATGCCTTGCCGAGTGGGAGGATCTGGCACAGGTACTTGAAAACTAGGTTTCTGATCATCCGCACCCGTACAGGTTCTTCCGTAACCTGCCCATCCCACTCCCCGCGTGCGATATTCAGCATGGCCCTCAGGCCGAGATCACATCTCCGCTGCCCGTCTTCCTCCCCAGGGTGCGCGCGGAACCAAGGATGAACCATACGATGCTTCAGCCACAGGAAAAGCCCAGCAATGCCAACACTACCTCTTACGCGCCGCTGAGCGCCGCCAACGCGCCGGTTGAGCAGGCCACCATCGGCCGCTCCTTAGTTATCAAAGGGGAACTTACGGGAGCGGAATCGCTCTACATCGACGGCCGCATTGAGGGCAGCATCACGGTCGCCGAGCATCGCGTGACCGTCGGCCGCCACGGCGCCGTGACTGCCAACATCACCGCCCGCGAAGTCGTGATCATGGGCAAGGTGAAGGGCAACATTCAGTGCACCGACCGCCTGGACATCCGCGGGGAAGGCTCGCTGACCGGCGACGTCGTCACCCAGCGCATCAGCGTGGAAGATGGCGCCGTGCTGAAAGGCAGCGTGCAGGTGCGCTCGGCGGAAGGCAAGAACGACAAGGCCCAGAGCCAGGCTCAGAGTCAGAATCAGCCGAAGCCCGCCGCCTCGGCCGAAGCGCCCAAGCCGGTTACCAGCGCCGCCGGCGCGTAAAAGCAGGAACGAGATTTGTCAGCTGCGAAAAGGTAGGGCACGTATCTCCGTTCGTGCCCTATTTCCTTTGCGCCAGCTTGGCTGGTTACTTCTTTTCTTCCGGTTTCAGGTCGAGCGCCGCAGAGTTCATGCAGTAGCGCAAGCCGGTGGGATTGGGGCCGTCTTCGAATACGTGCCCCAAGTGGGCGTCGCAGGTTGAGCAGCGCACCTCGGTCCTCACCATGCCGTGGCTGGCGTCGGTAAGCTCCGCGACCGCCTCTTTATCTACGGGCTGATAAAAACTGGGCCACCCGGAGCCCGACTCATACTTGGTCTCCGAACTGAACAGCGGCTGTCCGCAGCAAACGCAGGTGTACATCCCCTTATCTTTGCTCTTGTAATATTTGCCGGTGAAGGCCGGCTCTGTGCCCGCCTGGCGGGTCACGTAGAACTGATCCGGCGAAAGCTGCTTGCGCCACTCCTCTTCCGGCTTCTCGATTTTGGCTTTCTCTAGCTTTTCAGTCATATTCACGCTCCGAAAATTAGATGCGCGAGGTGCAAGATTGATTCGTGGCGGGGGCCTCGATTCCGACCTCTCACCCTGCTTTGAAATTGTCATCCTGAGCGAAGCGAAGGACCCCATGTACGCGTCGAGCGGCAGAGGCCCCACCAGGCATTTCCCCGGTGCTTCATCCGGGGCGCACAAGAGAACGCCTCGAAGCGCCGCCGCAGATCGGCGCGGACGTGGGGTCCTTCGCTTCGCGCAGGATGACAAAGTGGGGAAAGAGCGACAAACTAAATCTCAATCAGCATCTCCTCCAGCCGCGTGGGATACGTATTGATGACCTCTCCCTTATCCATGCGCACGATCACCGTATCCGAATGCCGGAAGCCGCCCCAGTCGGGATCGTAAACTCCCGGCTCGCAACTGAACGTCATGCCCGCCTTCAGCACTGTCTTATCGCCTTCGGCGATCCACGGCGGCTCGTGGCCGTCCAGGCCAATGCCGTGTCCGGTGCGGTGTTTCAGGAACTTCTCGAATCCTGCCTTGCGCACCTGGTCGAGCGCCTTGCGGTCCACCTCTTCGGCAATCGCGCCTTCCTTCAGGTTCTCCACGCCGGAGTCATGTGCCGCCAGCATGGCGTCGAACAGGCGCCGCGCATAGTCGGTGGGCTTGCCTACGAAGAACGACCGCTCGCACTCCACGTTGTATCCCCCCACCTGCGCCCCGAAGCTCAGAATCAGCGCGTCGCCCGACTTCAGCTTGTCCTTGCTGGGCACGGCATGTGGGAACGCCGAGCGCTTGCCGAAAGGCACCAGGCCGCC
>DATJXG010000084.1:0-16540 GCA_035500455.1 Terriglobales bacterium
AGAAACCCTGTACACCATAACAAAGGGTGTCCCCATCATAGCTGCTTCTACCGTTGCTGTGCCGCTGGCGATGATTCCCGCCCGGGAGTGGTGAAGAGCGGGGAGCGACTGCGGGACGAAGTGGATGGGCAGGTCGCCGACCATATTCTTCAGGAAGCTGCGGTCGAGGGTTGGAGCTACCGGCAGGAGGTACTCATAGTCGCTCCCGAGGCTGGTTGCAGATTGCAGGATTGGGGGCAGATTCATGCCTACTTCCTTTATGCGGCTGCCGGGCATGAGGGTGATCCAGGGCCTGCCGCCGCCCAGGCCGAACTGCGCGGCATAGTCAGCCCGCGAAATGGCGGGCATCGCAAGGTGCGCCAGGGGATGGCCCACGAAACTCGCATCCACTCCCCGGTCGCGGTAGAACTTCTCTTCGAATGGGAAGATCACCAGCGCCTTGGTCACGTATTTCCGGAGCAGGCGCACTCTTCCCTGGCGCCATGCCCAGAACTGCGGGCAGACGTAATACGCCACGGGGATGCCGCGCTTTCGCATCTGGCGGGCGACACGCCAGTTGAAGGCGGGAGAGTCGATCACTACGGCCACATCGGGCCGATGCCGATCGGCGGCGGCGATGAGCTTATGGAAGAGACTGTAGATCTTCGGCAGGTGGCTGATAATCTCCGTGATTCCTACCACCGACAGGTCGCGGGCATCCACGACGGTGTCGCAGCCGGCGGTTCGCATCCGCTCTCCGCCCGCTCCAAAGAACCGGCATGAAGGATCGAGGCGGCGCAAAGCTTCCATCAACTGCGCCCCGTACATATCGCCAGAAGCTTCGCCGGCGGAAACCAGGATTCGCACGCGATGTATTGTATAGGCCAGGGTAGCGCCGGCGTCTCGCCGGCAACCGGGCAGAGTCAACCTTGCTCAGGTTCGAAGGGAATCTGATGCCAAAAGCAAAATCTTAAATCGCCGAGTACGCTGAGAACTGCCGCCGAGGACGTGGAGAAGTGCTGCAACGCCGCCGCTACTTCAGGAATGGATTGCTTTCCCGCTCTTCCCCAATGGTGGTCAGGGGACCGTGGCCGGGAACCACTATGGTTTCGTCAGGCAGGGCCAGGACCTTTTCGTGAATGGAGCGCATGATTTTGTCGAACGATCCGCCCGGCAGATCGGTGCGGCCAATGCTTCCCGCGAACAACGTATCCCCCGCGATCAGCTTTTTCTCTGGAGCAAAATACAAGCAGATGCTGCCCTCCGTATGCCCCGGTGTATGCAGCACGCTCGCGGCCAGCGATCCCGCCTTGACTGTGTCCGCCTGCCCCAAGCTCTGGTCAATCTCCACCTTTCCCGGGGCAGCCACGCCAATCCAGGCGGCCTGCAAGTCGAGCATCTTCAGCAGGGCCTGGTCGTTCTGATTGAGGAGGATGGGGGCGCCGGTGGCAGCGCGCAGCTTCATGGCGCCGCCGACGTGATCGATGTGCGCGTGGGTGACGACGATCTGCTTGACGATGAGTCCGTGCTTCTGGATGAGGTTGAGAACGTCATCCACCTGGTCGCCGGGGTCGATCACGATAGCTTCGCGCGAGGCTTCATCGCCGATGACGGAGCAGTTGCACTGCAAAGGCCCGACGGGAAGGATTTCGTGAATCATGACGGTCGTTGGCGTTTGGTCGTTGGTCGTCGGCTGTTGGTCTTCGTGTCGGCGGTCTTGGTGACAGAAAACGACCCGCCGGGTGACGTGGCAGCTGCTCTAAACCCACCGGCCAAGGACCAACGACCAACGACTGAGGACCAAAGACCAGACGGCTACTTCACCGGCTTCGATTGCGTCTGTGACGGCTTGATTCCCTGCAGAACCGAACTGGAGGCGCCGCGGCGCTGCACCATAATGGAGAGCGTGATCGAGGTCAGAATAAAAATGACCGTTGACCAGGTAGTGGCCTTGGAGAGCGCCGTCGCGGCTCCGCGCGGACCGAATGCGGTCTGGCTTCCCTGGCCGCCGAAGGCGGCGGCAATGTCGCCGCTTTTGCCGCTTTGCAGCAGCACGACAACGATCAGAAACAAGCTGACGACGATGTGAACAATCGTGACGAGAGTGATGATCATGAAGAGTATCCAATTGCCGGCCGGCAATCGCCAACCGGCAATCGCGGACAAGCGCGCTCAATATTTTGGTGCGGAAGGGGGGATTTGAACCCCCACGCCTTTCGGCGCCACCCCCTCAAGATGGTGTGTCTGCCAGTTCCACCACTTCCGCACGTTAAGAAGGCTGAGTTATTAGCGCCTTTGACTGCCCTTCGGGGTACAGGGATTCCGGGAGTCGTGACGCTCAGGACAAACATGAATTTTATCACGGGTGGGCCTTTGGCCGGTCGGCCACGCCTTGAGTTGACGCGATTAGGCAGCAAGGGTTTACTTTCCTGCCGTGCCTGAGACTCTTGTGGCCGTGCCGGGGACGGGCCAATCACTAGCAAACTTCTCCGATGCTCAAGCGCCGGATTATATCGTCATATCGAGCAACCAGACCTCGAACCACGTCGGCGTCATTTTGGGCTGCCGCTTGACGTTTCTGCTCAAGAACATCAGCAAAGGTTGGGTCGAGTCCGCGCAGAGTTTCACGGAGCGCGGTTACTTCGTGCAACAAAGAAGAAAGCATCACGTAGTTCGACCGTCCATCTGTCGCCAAAGCAAGCAAAGCGTCCCTCAAGGCGTTCTCGTTCACCATAGCTATCTCCTGTAAGAGAAAGTGTCGAATGCGGGTGCCACGACTCCCGAATGTCGTTGCCTCGGCCAATCGGGAATCAATATCTTCAGTTTTGGGCTCCCCGGCCGCTGCGTCGGCCTTGAGGGATTGTATTCCGTGTTTGGTTAGCCGGTTTGCAGCAGGTTTTCACAGTAACGAATGCAAAGGACGCAAAGTCGCGAAGACACCAGGGCCCGCGAATCAGCCGAGACGCGAGTACAGCTGAAAGGGCGCCCAATAAAAGGGATTGCGGAAGGCGCTGTGGTGCAAGAGGGAAAGCTTGGCGGCGCGCAGGGCGGCGTCGGGGCTGGCGCCGTGGTTTAGTCCATCGTAAAACCGGTCCATGAGCAGCACCGTGGAGGCGTCAGTTACCTCCCACAGCGCGGCGATCACATTACGCGCGCCGGCCCTGAGAAAGGCCCACGAGAGGCCCACCAGGCCTTCGCCCGCATACGAGCGTTCACCCTGACCGTAGCATGCCGCAACGGTCACCAGTTGAGCGCGCAATGGGTAACGGATAATGTCCCGCGCATAGAGTTTGAAGGAGTCGCCTTCGGTCTCCCCGGCGGTCGCCGGTCCGTTCGAGAGCACGACTGCTGAGTCGAGAGGACTCAGGCGGCTGGCGGTTCCGTGGGCCACGAAATGGATGTAGAAAAATTGCCCAGGATTGCTGGCCATGTAGGCGGCGGGAGTGGCCGCTCCCCGCGACAATATTTGCTCGGCTGTTGCGGGGAAATGGCGGGCGACGTTTTCCATCTGGGTGGCCGCCTGGGCAAGTTCAGGATATTTATCATTCGGTGCGATGCTGTTGCCTACCAGCAGCAGGCTGCGAACTTCCTTCCCGCTTCTCGCCTCCCTTTTCTCCCGGCCCGGTCCATCGGCGCCGAGCACACGCAAGGAACTGGCGTTGGCAATGGTGACGTCTTCGATCCAATAGTGCGGCCTGGATTCGGGCTGCGACGCGGGAACAAGCAGAGTCTCGAAATTCAAGTTGTTCAAGCTTCCATCGGGAACGACCAAAACCCTGGCATCCTTGGTCAGTAACCCTGCTGCGGGCGAAATCAGAGTGCGATAGAGCCATTGCCCGTCGTTATCGGATGCTTCCATGACGTCCTGCGGACCGGCGAGCGCCTTGCGATAGCGTTGCACGGCGGCGTCAATCTCGGCGCCGGGAGGAAGGCTGAACAGGCTGGTTTTGCGCGCGGTAATGGCCCATAGGTACGAGTGCTTCGTTCCCAGCCAGTAAAACAGGACGGCGGCCTGGGCTTGCCGGGCAATCTGCCGAGGATTCAGCGGCTGCGCGGCTGAAGCTGGCTTTGGCACCGAAGCCAGCCCTTCCGCCAGAGCGCGTGCGCGGCTGTAGTCGGCCCAGCGGAGCGCATCGTCGGCTCTGCCATGCACGATCAGGAAATTGAGATAGTCGTTGTAGATGCGGGAAGCGTTAGAAGAAAACGGCAGCCTGGAATCGTTGCGCCGGAGCGAATCCCGGGCGGCTTCGAAGGTGGCCAACGCAGCCCGATATTCGCGGTCCGCGGCGCCGTCGTGCTGCTCGTCCTCATAGAGGCGCGCCAAGCCATGTTCGGCCCGCCACTTGAGGGAGGCGTTGCCATTCGGATCGCGCTCGACCTCGCGGAAGATTCGCTCCGCCTCCTTCGGTTCGTGGGATGCAGCGGCAATTAGCCCTTGTACCAGGAGGGGATAGAGTTCATCCAGCTGGTTGTGATCCGCTTGCGCCAGGGCGAGGGCATCGGAGGAGTACTTGCGAGCGTCCGCAAGATCACCGGTTTCGACCGAGACCAGCGCAAGCGCCCGTTCAGAGTTATAAATATGCTGCTTGCTGGCGATCTCATCCGCCAGGTGGAGCGCCTGGCCATACGACTGCTTAGCCCGGGAGAAGTCCTGCTGTTCCGCATAGACGTACGCTGCATTGCTCAAGTAGGAGAGCTGATCGATGACATTCGACAGCTCCACCGCGCGCTGCTCCGCCTGCTCGGAGAAAGTCAGCGATCGTTCCGCATCGCCAAGGTTGTAATACGCCCATCCGAGATTGCCGAGCGCTTTGGTGGCAAGGCCTCTCGCCTCGATCGCGTCTGAACTCTGCAATGCTGACTGCGTCCAATCCACAGCCTCATCGAAGTGCTGGACTTTGAGCGCATAGACTCCGAGATTGAGGAAGGCTGACGCTTCCAGAAAGCGATCGCCGTGTTCGCGGGCAAAGGACAGGCTCTTTGCGAAGTATTCCCGCGCCAACGGGAACTGGCCGCGTTCGATGGCGAGCACTCCCTCGGCTCGCGGCACACCGCCGCAGGCCAGGTCGGGGGCCGTCGTGCATAACTTCTCCGCCTGTCCCAGGCTGCGGTCCGCGTCCGCGAATGAGTGCAAGCGTGCGTATGCCACGCCCTCGATGGCCAACACTTCAATTGCATCATCTTGCCCGGCGGGAGATGCGGGTTGGGAGCTGAGCAGCGTGATTGCCTCGCGGCTCATCCCGCGCCACAGCAGAGATTCCGCCTCCAGGATTCTGAATTTCCACGCCCACTGCGGACTGGAACTTTCGAATCGCAGGCGCGCGCGATGGCATTCGTCCTGACTTTTCTTCAGATCGCCGCGAAGGAACGCCTTGGAGGCGGCATCGAACAAGGCCTGCGGGCTTTCGCGATGGGTACACGCAAGCCCGCAGGCCAGGACGAAAAAGAAAGCAGCGGAGACTACGGTGCGGTGTTGCCGTTGGCCTTGGCTCCGCCCGCCAGCAACTTCCCGCCACCGATGCAGCCCAGGCGCATGTCCGCCATGTTCAGGGCGAAGTAGTTGCTGTACGGCTTGAACGCGGGCTCGCCAAAGCCGTCGTAGGAAGGCTCGAGGCCCACTTCGATCTCGCCCAGCGCAACCGTGCCAAAGTAGGGAATGAAGATCACGTTCCCGAAGGTCTTGACTCCCGGAACCGGAATCGGCCCGATGCTTTTCACCAGTGCGCATTGCAGCTTATCGGTTTTGCGCTCGTCCTTGCCCTTGGCGCGCTTGCGCAGATCCTCAATGTTGACGATCTCGGCATCGTACTGTTTCTTCAGCGTTTCAGGAAGACCTTTGGCGCCGGCGATGCCGTCGAGCTGCCGCTGCACTCGTTCCAGGAAGCCGGTATCCTGCAGGTAGGTACGGTCATCGGCCGGTTGTTCGCCGCAAATCGCGAGATCGAGTTCGATCTGCACGGGGAAGCCGGCTACCCGCAAGTTTTCGAACCGCGTGCCCAGGAAGGTCACCTTGGGAACGTGGCCGTTGATCAGCGCGTGCTCGGTGGAAACCTGCGCCACCATGCGGTCGGCGGTGATGACCTCGAACACGTTCAGGCCTTCAATGACCGAGGTGGATAGCGTTACCCAGCCGGAATGATCATTGCCCCACAGGTCTTTCTTGTTCTTGATCAGGCTGCCCGAAACCGACGTGCGCCCCGACCTGAATGAAATCAGTCCCTCGATTGTGGTTTCGCCGACCTCTTCCGTGAGGTGGCCTTCGCGGCGTGTCCTCTCGAATGCAAGCCGGCCATAGTTCTCGAGCTGCTGCTTGACTGGATGTTCCAGGGCGCCGCTGAGTACCTGGGCTTCGGCGTGATACACGTGATACTTCTCTTTGACGGATCCCACATTTGCGAGCGCGGCCATGTTATTAGCTCCTCTCTGGTTGAGATCGTTGACTACTTCTGAACTTGCAAGTCAAATGTCGCGCGGCCCGTTTCCTTACTTTGACCCCCGGGAGTAATTCCCCGAACCACCAAGCTATAACTTCCGGATACCCGGTTTGCAGGCGGAACCTGGATCGGCCATTGGTCCTGAGTGGACGACGCCGGAATCGTGAGCGACCACTCCAGCCTTCCCGCCGGATCGTACAAATCCGCAGTGTAGTGCGAGTAGCCGCTTTCGGGCGGGATTCTGACGAAGAGCAGAAATCCCTCTCCCGGACGGGTCGTAATCACCGGCCCGCCCGATCCCCACGTGCCCACATTCACCGATGCCCAGGGCAAAACTCTGGCATGACTCGACGCCTGGCGCAGGGCCGGATAAGTGACCAGGTTCTGATATCCCACGATGACAAGCAGCAACGCGAGAGCAGGCGCCGCGTAAATTGGTCGCAGCCAGGCAAGCCATCCGTGCTTCACAGGGACGACTGTGCGCGCTTCGGACAGCACGCTCCTGGCCCCTTCGACAAACGTGGAGCCCGCCTGCACATCTACGGCGCACTCCGCGCAGTCGAAGAAATGCTCCTCGAACTCATCCCGGGTCGAGGGATCGAGTTCATCGAGCAGGTACTTCTCCGTCATTTTTTTTCGAACCACCGCGTCGTGGTCCATTGCAGTCCTTCTCTCTCCCCCAACGACCGCGCGGCAACCGCCGCCCGGCAGGAACCTCAGGCTTCCCCAAAGACTGGAGGTTCGTGCATATTCTTCAGGTACACCAGCTTGAACGCCTGTTTTGCGCGATGCAACAAAACCCTTAAGTACTCGCGGTCCACGCCGAGACGTTGGCAGACTTCATCCTTGTCGCGCTCCTCCAGGAACACTTCGCGCAGCAACTGCCGGTCACGTTCCGAGAGCTTGCCAAGAATCTCGCGGACCTTTTTCTCTCTCTGCTTTGACTCCAGTCCACCCAGCACGTTCACTTCGCGCGCCGGAAGCTGGTTCTTTTTGTCGTCATCGTCATCGAGCGATGTATCACGCCCGCCGATCCGATGCTCCTCCTTCAGGACGTTGTTACAAATAGAATTCACAAACGATCCCAGCCGGTCCGGCTGCAGGATCGTGCCCTTGCGCAGGGCCACAAAAAAGCGCGCGAAAGTTTCCTGCCTGGCATCTTCAATCGCCTCGCGGGAAAGAAACCTCGAGCGCAGCTTGATCTGGATTAAAGCGCTGAAATAGGAGACGAAATGCTGCTCGGTGCCGCTGTCAGCGGCTCGCAGGCGCTCGACGTAAGCAGCATCAAAGGAATGGAACTGCAAGCCTCCCCCTCGCGCCCCAAGAAATGGCAACCAGTGTAGCACCGGGTTTGAGGGAGCCGGCGTGCTTTCCCGCGGCACTGGTTGGCATGGCGCTTCATGGAAAGAGTGCCGGCTTCGGCTGCGGATCGAGGGCGAGATAGGTCGGGCCGAACTCACAGGGACCATGGTCTTTCCGGGCATTGCAACAACCAACAGTTGTGGGTGAAGACAGACCGCTGTGCCGGAGTCGCTTCCCCCAGTCGGCTCCGGCACCTGAGCAGTGGATCCCGGCGGCACTTTCAACGCGGGACCCGATTCGTGGCGCGATCGCGGTTTGCGATGTCTCCACTTATTCAGATAGTGCGTCGAAGTGGGGAATCGTTTCATTTAGTTCTCATTACCAAGGAGACGGCCAGGAGACAGGGAAATAGACGAACCAGGGCCCAAGAGAGAGCGCAGACTGCAGATATGAGGATCCTCGAGGCGCTCACAGCGAGCGCCCCGTTTCGGCCAGGTCAGATTTGCAGAATCCGCGGCTGGATCTGCTCGACGTCGATAGCGGGAGCGCCGCGATCTCCGCCTGCGGTGTAAACCGCGGTTACGTTCAGCTCCGCTGTGGTGAGAATCTCGACGATTCCCAGGGTCAGCGCGCTCCTTCCTCCCGGATCGGCGCCCAGGATCTTCTCCTGCAGGTGGCAGCAGTCGCTCATGGTGGCTGAGTGGGCCGGCAAGCGCAGCCCTTCTGCTTTCGCTACTTTGGCTACGTTGGGCGAGCGCCCGGATGCCACTCCTGCCAGCACCAGAGGGATCAATCCCATCACCACGGGAACCTCCACATCGCCGCTGTTATGGATGTTGATCTCGGTGGAGTAGCTGCCGGGACGAACGGGAGCGCAGCCGCAGCAGTCGTCGGCCTGGACCCCGCACAGGAACTTCACGCTGTACACAAATATGTTGAACTTGGGCGGGCGGACCACCGCCGGCGGCCGTCCCGGCTGCGAGATGCCGATGGATGGCGGGACCAGGGAATCGGGATCCGAGCACACGTTGACCTGATAGCTTCCGTTGCCCAAATCGGTCACCGGACCGGACGGCGAGCTGCCCGTCTGCGCGACCAGGGTAAAAGCGTCGAGCCGTCCCGGGCCAAGCATGTTGCCGTACTTGTCGCGCGGGGTGAAGGTCATTTGCAGGCAGTTGCCGCCGGTGCCGCCCCCGATGGGGGTGGTGGTTACGGTTGTCTGGCCGGGATCGATGCCGATTTCCACATGCGACGACCAAAGCAACTCCCGCATGCCCGGGCAACCGGGATCGCCCCAGGAGGCCTTAGCGTGGAAGGTGTAGTTGCCTTCTACGGTGAGGAAGTCGTCCAGGGCCTTGCCGAAGGTTCCCGCCGATTCGAACATGCCGCCATTATGTTGGGCAGAGTCCGAGAGATCGAACGAAGTATCCACATATTGAACGACCGGCTTTCCCGTGAATGCCTCAATCGCCTGCAGCGCGGCCTGGCGCGCGGGAAGGGCATCGCCGTCAGCTGTTCCGGGGCCACCAAGTCCGGCTTTGCTCAACAATGTACCGACGCTGCCGTCCGGCCTGGTGGCGGTCATGGAAACGTCCATTCCCTCTGGCCAGCTTCCATCTTCGTAGCGCACCAGCACCAGGGGATTGAAACGGTCGCCAGTGTAGAGCGGGCCTGGATCGGGAAGCCGGGTCATCCTTGGCCCTCCCGTCGGGATCACGTTGACGAAATAGTGCAGCTCCGGCGTGGGCGGAGGGAACTCGCCTCCACCGCCAGGACGCACTACATTGACCAGCCATTGACCATTGCGAGCGCCTCCGAATGGAAGCGCAAAGCGCAGGAACGTCCAGGTTCGGCCGGAGGCGGAGCGCACGCCCGCGGTCGTGGCGCGAATAATAATTCCGCCGGGCGCGGTCACTTCAATGAGCAGAGAAGCGTCGCCGTTATCCCAGCCGGCCACCGCCGTGATCTCCTCCTCGCCGCAGATGGAGAAGGGAACCGGCGTTCCCTGGGGGGCATCGGCCGGCAAATCGAATTCGGGGTCGAACAGGACGCCCGCTTCGAAGATATTGCCGAAAGCGCTGGAGAAGAACTTCTCCAGTGAGAGTCCGCCACTGGCGCGGGTGTACAGGCCGCCATGGGCCGCGGTCAACGAGGTGAGCAGCGCCCCGTCG
This sequence comes from Terriglobales bacterium, assembly GCA_035500455.1. Classification (GTDB taxonomy): domain Bacteria; phylum Acidobacteriota; class Terriglobia; order Terriglobales; family Acidobacteriaceae; genus DATJXG01. The sequence goes on from DATJXG010000084.1 coordinate 9,887, forward strand.
AGATTCGATTCTGAGCCCAGGCCGATGGCGTGCACGGTAATTCCGCTGAGGGAGCCATCGACATCGGCGATCATCGGACTGGTGTTCTGCAGGCCGTCGGTCAGCAGAAGAATTGCCCGCGGATTTGCTCCGGGCGCCGGAAATTGTCCTTGGGCGGCAGCCAGGCCGCCACCGATGCTGGTCGCGCCGCCGGGAGCCAGACCTCCTACGATGCCGCCGGAAAACGGCGGTCCGCCCACGAGCGTAGTTTGCGTCGCGGGCGTGACGGGGGCGATGGCGAAGTCTACCGGCGAACTTGCGGTCGTGCTGAAAGAGACCAGGCCGGCTCGATTGCCTGTGCTTGCCCGCACCAACTGAACGAAAAGCGAGATGGCGTCGCGCGCGGCTTCGATCTTGGTGCGACCGCTGCCGTCATCGCTGGACATGCTCCCAGAGCGGTCAGCCACAAGCATGACGTCGCGGGTGATCGGGGGCGGAGGCGCCGGAGCCAGGTCGGCGAGAATGTTGACGGTCGGGCAGTAGCCAAGCGGAGAGCCGCTGCACGGCGCGCCTCGGGACAGGACGCCGACAATTCGCCCGGCCATGTCGAACAACCCCGAGCCGGAACTTCCGCCGGAAACGCTAACATTCGACGAAACGAAGATGCCCGAGGAGCCGCTGCCGGTAACCGTTGCAAAGCCTTGGCCATGCGGAATGGAGAGCTTTTTCACCGCGCCGTTCGGATGGTGCAGACCAAAAACCTGCTCGCCCACAGCAGGAAAGTTCGGGCGCATCTGGATGACGGGAACGCCGGCCGGAACTTCCGCCAGTTGCAGCAGGCTGTAATCGAGGTTGGTATTGACGTTCTTCTGGCCGAGAACCGCTTTCACCTTGTAGAAGCGCGGGTTGTATCCCGCGGGACGGTTCCCGGAGGCATCGGTCTCATAGTCGAACGTCACCGAGGCGGTCAACGCCTCGGTCGGGGTATGGCAGTGCCCGGCGGAGATCACTTTGTCGAAGTCCACCAGGGTGATCGAGCACGTCGATACCTGCTTGATACCAGTGGTTTCGCTGTTCTCCACGGTCACGATCATGCCGGTCGAAGCTACGATCTTGGCGCGCACGTCCGTGGCGGGCGTGGTGCTGGTCGCGTTCTCCCAGTTGGGCGGAAAAGTGCAGAACCAGAACGGGTCATACTGCGGCTCGACGTACGCCGAGGGCTGATAGAACGGATCGCAGTTCGAAAAGCTGGGCATCGGCTGGCTGGGTTCGCCCAAGTGCCGCTCGCCGCGCCCGTACTGGTCAAGCTGGACGTTTCCCGTCCCGGTATAGGTAATGGAAACACCGGCCGGAAATGCGTACACATTGATGGGGCGCGTCCAGAAGTCGGGGCCATCGGCGGCGGTGAAGATGTCGGTGTCGTAACCGAGGTCAACCGCAAGCTGGTCCCCCGGATTGAAATTGAGGTTCTGGAAATGCAGGATGAGGAACTTCGTTCCGCCGGGAGCGGGCGCGGGATTGAAGACAGTAGTGCCTGCTCCGATTGTCATGGGAGTGCCGAGTACCTGCACGGTGCCGACGATGTGTGACATGGTTCTCTCCTATTGCCGCCGTCCGACGATTTGTTTCACTTCGAGTTCAAGGCCGTCGTCTTTGTCTTTGCCGCTGCTGGTGTAAACCGCGGTCACGGCGAGTTCAGCCGTGGAGACAAGCTCCACGAAGCCGACGGTTAGCGGCCGCGCGCCCTGGCTTTCCCCCGCGAACAAGAGCTGGGTAATGCGGCAGCAATCCACCATGGTTGCGGTCTGCCGCGGTAGGGCGATCTTGTCCTCAGCGCGCACGCCCGCGGTATTCGGCTCGCGCCCCGCGGGAGCGCCGGCGAGAACCAGGGGAATGAAGCGCAACACCACGTTTGCGTCGGTCAGGGTGTAGTTGTGGATGTTGATTTCGGTTGCGTACTGGCCCGGCCTTACCGGCGCGCACTCACAGCCGCAGTCTGCCTGCGATCCGCAGACAAACTTGATCGAGTACACGAACGCGCAGGGCGGGATCGTGATCTGGACCCTCTTGGTCGCGATCACGTGGCCGTCGGCCACCGCATCGATGGTTCCGGTAATCACCTGCGCCTCCGGCTTGCAGGGAAGTCCGGTAAAGGTCACCTGGAATGGCAGGGTCTGATCTTTGTCGCCGGCCAACGGGCCATAACCGCCCGCGGGGGTGATGGAGGTAACCAGCGGCGCCACTGTGGGCGAGGGCACCAGGTTTACGTTGTTGATTCCGCCGACGGCGCTCTGCACCAGGTTGATGATGGTGTTGACGATGTTGCCGGGATTGATCCCGCTGACGAAAGCGCCGCCCGTGTTGGTGGCGATGCGCGTTCCCTGTCCGGGTGTTCCGCCGGGAGGGCCGCATACCGCGTCATAGCCGGATTCCCCCAGCTTCGGGTCATCATCGAGGCCAGGGGTAGCGGTAGAGATCGCCAGGACCGCGATAGTCTCTGCCACAAGTTTGGCAGTGACGGTTGCCTCGGTGATGTCGGCTGCCAGGCCGGTCACGCCGGTGCAGATGGGGTCATGACTGGGCGCATCGCCAAACCAGACAATGATCCGCTTGCTCCCCGCGCGCCAGCCGATCGTGCCACCCGGTGGGACTGCGAGGCTGTCGAGAGCGAAGAGATCGGCTTCCGGTGTGTCATCGCCTCCGACTGCCGACCACGCGCCAATTGCCGCCGCGACTGCCGCAGTCGCGGTGGTTGGGCTTAGCTGATGCTGGAATCCGTAGGGATCGCCGGATCGGAAGTCCTTGTAGTTGCCCACACCGAACGCCATATCGATTCCCAACCCGCTCAGCGTGCTCAACACTGTATTGGCCCCAGCCTGCACCGCTCCAATGATCCCCCCCATAGAACCTGTGGTGTCGGCGAGGAAGTACACATCGGCTTTTCCCGACCCGGCATGCGCGGGAATGGTCACCGTGATGGTTTCACTCAAGGTGGCGCCCGGGTTGAGAGTGAATACGTTCGTGTCGGGAGAAATCGTCGGGCCGGAAGTGAGAGGCGTTGACAGGAAGGACAAGTCAGGGGGCTTGGTGACAGGCTCGACGGCCAACCCATGCTCATTCACAAACACCGTCACCGAAGGCCCGTTGCCGTGCTTGCCGCTCACAACGCGGTAGCGGAAGACTTTCTCGCCGGTCCGTGGGTGACGGAGTTCCTCCCGATCAATAACAGTGGGCTCTTCCAGGTGATGAGTCTGTGCGGCGATCTTCGCGGCTTTGCTGGCGAGTGATTGCTGTGGCATACGGTCCCCTCATTCCCCCGTCTTTCATGTGGTGAGTGAAAAGCGATTGCCTAATAGTGATCACGGGTTCACTAACGTTTCATCGAATTAGCGCGCCGGGAAGAAGACGCAGCGGCGCGCTGCGAGGAACTGCGCGCTGACATTTTTTGCCACTCGAAAATGGTCAATGAGTGAAAATCCAGGCGGCACGGGCGGGACGAGGAAAGCTGCCAGGGCGTGGTACATTACTGTCCGACGTGTACGCAAACCATCAAGAAGATGCCGTCGAACCACGCGGCCTGCTCAAAGAAAATATCGCAGCGCGGCTGCGGGAACAGATCCTTGCGGGACGGCTTGCGCCGGGCGAAAAAATTATCGAAGGCCGCTGGGCGCGGCAGTACGGGGCCGCACAGGTTTCCATTCGCGAAGCCCTCAACATTCTGACCAGCGAAGGGTTTGTCACCAAGGGGCACGGGCGGAGCGCACGCGTACTGAAACTGGGCGATCCGGAAATCATCCACATCTATGAAGTGCGAGGCGCGCTTGAAGGCCTGGCCGCGCGAATTATCGCGGAACGCCGCTTACCTTTGGACGACCTGGAGGCCGCGCTGAAGGGTATTCAAGAGGCCGTACAGCGCGACAACCTTCGCCAGGTGGTGGAGAGCGTGCAGCACTTTCACATCCGGCTGCTGGAAAAGCCGGGGAACCTGTTCCTCCAGGAAAACGGCCGGCGGCTCGTGATACCGCTTTACGCGTTCACTCTCATGCGCGCCCTCGCCAAGAACCTGGATACCAGTCCCTGGGCAGTGCAGTTGCCCAAACATCGCCTCATCATCGATGTAATCCGGCTTGGCAACCCTCTGCTGGCGGAGCAGACGCTGATTCACGTCACGAATTCATTCCTCGAGTCGGCTCTGACGGTGTGGGCGCACTAAGCTGCGCAAAGTGGCGACTTTGGTTTTCTTTGCATTCTTTGCGACCTTTGCGTTTAATGATGACCGTAAAGGTCGCCCGGAACGTCGGCATCCTAAGAACACCGGGTACTCAAGTTTTCAAGTAAAGCCCTGTCGCACGTGTGATTCTCCTGGCGTGCTCCTGAATAATCGGCACCAGCGATTTTTCTTTGCCGTCATTCATGCCGCCGGCGATAAATGGGACACCCAAGGCTGCGGTCACTCCGCTGTCCGGCGATCCCACCAAACAGGAAACATCGACACCGGTCCGATAGGCACTCGACGCCATGTTGACGCGGGCGCTTCGGATTCGCGCGAGTTCCTCCCGAAGTTTCCGCCGTTTGGCTGGGCTCATGGCCTGGAAGGATTGATCCCGCTCGAGCGTGACGTTGAGGGCTGATTCGTCGAGCATCGCCAGCAACAACCGGCCTGAAACCGTGGCGAGAGGCGGGGTGCGGTAACCCGTGGCCACGGAAAGGCGCACGGGATCGGGGCTTTCAGCCTCGGCGATCACCAGCAGTTGGTTATCGCCCAGGACGCAGAGGTGACATGACTCGCGGAGGCGCGCCGCGAGGTCGCGCATCGGGAAGTAAGCCGCTTTGAGGAGATGATCCATCGGAGAATGGCGGTGCGCCAGTTGATAGAGCTTGAGGGTAAGTTCGTAGCCTCCCGAAACCGGATCGCGGAGGATATATTGCCGCTTTTCGAGCGCGTCCACCATGCGGAAGATTTCTCCGCGGGAACGATTGCAGAGCCGGGCCAGGTCGGCGAGAGCCTGCGGAACTGCGGCCAGGGAAAGCGCCTCAAGGATGTCCAGACCCTTTTCCAGGGCGGGAACGAAATAGGCAGGTTTACGGCGCTTAGTCACTCAGCTTCCAGTATGAAGATTCATTCTCATTGGACTGCGATCTATCGGGAGCCCCGATCCCGTCCACGGCTTACTTCGTCGCCTGAGGTTGTTTGCGCGCGACTAGAAGGAGATGTTCACAGGCGAGAACGACCTCGCCGCGCTGATTGAAGACCTCGCAGTGCTCGGTGACGATTCCGTGCGTCCGCCGGGCGGCGTGCGGTTTCTTGTCCTTCACCGTGACCACGGCGTGAATGGTGTCGCCGATAAAGACCGGCTTGATGAAGCGAAGGCGATCGTAGCCGTACGACATGGCATGCGGATTGATCGCGCCGGCGGTCATGCCTACCGCGACGCTGAAGACCAGCGTCCCATGGGCAATGCGCTGGCCGAAGGGCTGTGTCTTACACCACTCGGCGTCCATGTGATGAGGGTAGAAATCCCCAGTCTGGCCGGCGTGCAACACGATATCGGCCTCGGTGATGGTGCGGCCGCCGGTGGCTCGCTTCTCGCCTTCGACGTAGTCTTCGAAATACTGTTCCGCTGTCATGCTCAACTCCCGGCGCCTGGCGGTCAGTAATGAACGGCAGTTCCGCCGCTGAGGCTTGATTCGTAGGCTGCTTCCACCACCGCCATGGTGCGGTATGCGTCGTCCACGGAGGTGGTCAGCTGTTTGGACCTTCCCGCAACAAAATCCATCAGGCTTTGCATCGTGTGCGCGAATGCGTCCGGGAACCAGGAGCCTTCCACGGGAATTGGCTCCCATGGTCCCTCTTCGGCGACTCGCGTAGTCACAAGGTAATCCGTTTCGCCCTTAGGGTAGTTCATCAGCAGGCCGAGTTGAGCCTTGATGGCGCCCTCAGTGCCTTCCCATTTGCAGTAGCTCTCCTGGTGCTGCAGGCCGAAGTTGTGCCCGTGATTGGTTGTGATATTGGCGCGAACTCGGTCGCCGTAGTCGAGGATAATGTTCGACCGCGTGGCTGCGAGTTTGGGCGCGCCGGGATGCTTGAGAGTCTTGGCGTATACCCGCTCGGGGTCGCCGCAAAATGAGCGTATCAGGTCAACGTAGTGGATCGAGTGGTAGAGGATTTCTACCCGCGGCGTCTTTTCCAGAAATGTCCAGAGATGCCAGGGGGTGTAAACATTGACGCGCACTTCGATGTCGTGAAGTATGCCGATACCGCCGCCCGCGATGATCTCTCTTGCTTTGGTAATTGCCGGGGCGCGGCGAAGCTGGAAGTTCACTGCCGCAGTCAGCTTTCGGGCGTGGCACAACTCGCGGATGGCCCGGGCCTCCTCCAGGTTCTGGCCCATGGGTTTCTGCAGCAGCACGGCGGCACCCTGGGGAATATGTGGCAAAACACCCAGGAATTCCGAGGCCGGCAAAGCAATGTCGAAAATTGCGCCGGCCGGGGCGGCGCGGACGGCATCCTCGAGCGAAGTTGCGACGCGCGGCACAGCAAACTGCTGGGCGAGGGCCTGGGCGCGATCGGCTACCAGGTCGTAGATTGCGGCGACGTGAAATCCCGCTTTGCGGTAGGCGGGGAGATGCGCATCGCGCACGATGCCGCCGGCGCCGATGATTACGATGGCGGGG
>DATJXG010000085.1:0-24590 GCA_035500455.1 Terriglobales bacterium
GTAGCCCTGAAAACCACCGGCCTCCTGGCCCTGATGGCGCAAGCCGGCGTCCCCGTCCCCGCCGACCGCGCTGAACTGCCCGTCTTCGACGCTGTTCTCGCCGATATTGGCGACTATCAATCCATCGAGCAGAATCTTTCCACCTTCTCCGCCCACGTCACCAATATCGACTTCATCTCCCGCACCGCCACTACGAACTCGCTCGTTCTGCTCGACGAGCTAGGCTCCGCCACGGATCCCGAAGAAGGCGCCGCGCTGGCCGTCGCCATCGCGGAGCATTTCCGCCGCCTGGGCTGCATGACCATAATTTCAACTCATCACACCTCGCTGAAAGTCTTCGCCGCGAATGCCGAGGGGGTCATCAACGCCTCTGTGGGATTCAATGAATCGACGCTGCAGCCAACATATGAACTGAAGATCGGCGTTCCCGGCGCTTCCGCGGGAATCAACATCGCGCAGCGCCTGGGGCTGAATCCGCAGATCATCGAAGCCGCCCGTTCGCGCCTGGGATCGCAGGCCCGCGATGTAGGGCAATTCCTCGACCGCCTGCACGCCGACCTGCGCGAAGCCGAGGCTGAGCGCCTGCGCCTGCGCGAGCGCGAAGCGGAACTCGAGCGCGAAACATCTCGCCTCGCCGGCGAAGGCCGCAGGGAGCAGCAAACCAAAATAAAGGAGATGGAGAAAAAGCTGGAAGCCCTGCTGCGAGACTTCGAATATCACGCCCGCGAAGCGGTCACGGCCGTGCAGGACCGCGCCGCCGCGCAAAAGCTCTCGAAAGACGCCGAGCGCCGCATCACCAAGCTGCGCCGCGAATTCCGCGAGCAATTCGACTCCGCGATCGTGGCCCACTCCACCGGCGCCGACGTAGGCGACCCGCACGCCCAGCCGCAACTGGTAAAGCACGTCTCCGAAGGCGACACCGTGAAGCTGAAGTCCGTGGGCCGCCCCGCGGTAGTCTCGCGCAAAATCGACGACAGCCACTTCGAAGTGGAGATCGGCGCGATGAAAATGAAAATTGCCCGCGACGACATCGCCGAGGTCCTGACCCGGGCCTCCGACTCTCCAATCAAAGCCGCCAGAGCCCGCGGAATTTCAGTCTTCCTCGAATCGGAGACTCAACAGGCGCCCTCAGAAATCAATGTCATCGGCCACACCGTCGATGAGGCCACCCGCGAAGTAGAAAAGTTCGTGGACCGCGCCTTCCTCGCCGGTCTGCCGCGCGTCCGCATCGTTCACGGCAGCGGCATGGGAATTCTGCGCAAAGCCCTGCGCCAGTATCTGCAAAAGCATCCCCATGTGGAATCGGTCACCGAACCCCCGCAAAACGAAGGCGGAGGAGGAGCCATGGTAGCCGAACTGAAGCTGTAGAGTTTCGTATCCTTACTATCCCTTGTCATGCTATCCCTTCTCATCCTGTCCCTTGTCACCCTATCCCTTGTCATCCCGAGCAAAGCGAGGGATCTCGGTCTCCTCGGCTGCGTCCCCTTTTACCCACGCTTCGGAGAAAATCCACAACTCTCAATGTTCATCCGTCACACTCCGCTGGCCATGGGTCACAGACATTCCCATTCCGGCACCGTACCCTACTCCCGTAGCATCCTTTCGAGGACTTGCGCTCTTGCCCGTTACTGCGCTTCAACACATACGGAGAATGCGCGGCGGAGCGCAAGGGCACATGATGCGCTGTTCCGACGGCAACTATTACGTGGTGAAGTTCCGCAACAACCCTCAGCATCTGCGAGTCCTGGCCAACGAGATGCTCGCCACCCGCCTCGCCTACTCTGCCGGCCTGCCTGTCCCAGTCACCGAGGTGGTCGAGGTCAGCGACTGGCTGGTTGAGCATTCCTCCGAACTCAACATTCAACTCGCGGGCAACGTCATCCGCTGCCAGCCCGGCTTGCATTTCGGCTCGCGTTATGTTGTCGATCCCCTGCAAGGCCAGGTCTTTGATTACTTTCCCGCCTCCATGCTGGAACGCGTCCGCAACCTTGAGGCTTTCGCTGGAATGCTGGTCCTCGACAAATGGACGGGCAACGCCAACGGCCGGCAAGCCGCGTTCTGGCGACGGATGCGTGAGCGAAAGTACACCGCAGCTTTCATTGATCAGGGCTACTGCTTTAACGCCGGGGAGTGGACGTTCCCCGATTATCCGCTGCGCGGCGTCTATGCGCACAACGAAGCCTATGCGGGAATCACCAGCTGGGAATCGTTCGCGCCCTGGCTGGCAAATGTGGAAACTATGCCCGAGGATCAAATCTGGGCCTGCGCCGCTGCAATTCCCCCGGAGTGGTATGAAAGCGATCTGGCCGCCCTGGAACAACTCATGCGCTCTCTGATCGAGCGCCGCAAGCTGGTACGCGACCTGATCGTGGCTTTCAGCATCTCGCAGCGCCGGCCGTTTCCCAACTGGAGCAAGGCCGCGTGAACATGCCGACACTCCGAAAACTCGACTACTTCTACCTCCGCTACTCACCGCGTGCCACTATGGACGACTACGTCACCCTCGGCGTCGTCATGCTCGAGCCCTCGCCGGGCGGTTTCGCCGGTGTACGCTTCTCGCGCAACTACCGGCGGGTCATCTGTTCCCACCCCGACGCTGACCTCGACTACTTCCGATCCCTCGAGCAGGAGATCCGCCAACGCCTCGCCGTGGTAGATAACCGCGGCCAGTTCGTCAACCAGCTCTACGACTTGCTTGGGAATTCTCTGCAACTCTCCCCACACAAGGAACTTCTCACAGAAGATCCACAGGCCGCTATGGAACTGCTCGCACAGACAGCAATCGACCCGCCTCAACCCAGCGCGAAATCCTCTCCCAGCGGCCAGCGCCGCATCCTGCAAAAAATGCAGTATGCCTTCGAGCAAGCGGGAGTTTGGGAGCTGCTGCGAAAATCGGTTCCAGCCGCGCAATACACGTCCCCGGGCGATCCCTTCAAGATCGATTTCGCCTATCGCCCCAACGGAGTGGTAAAGATGCTGCAGGCTATGTCTCTCCAAAGCTCAATCGAGCCCGCCATAAAGTGCGCATTCTCTTATCCCCTGCTGGTGGAAGGCATCGCCGGCAAAGAACATGCAGAAACGCAAATGACCGCCATCCTGGAAGACGACCTCGAACGTACAGATCCACACATCGCCTTTGCCCTGAGCCATCTCGAGAAGGTGGGAGTCGACCTCGCCATAGCGGCTGAACTCCCTGGCATCGCCAACCAGATCAGACAAGAAATCTCGGAATTATCCACTTGACATGCCCAAGGTAAATTAGGCAGGACCGAAGCCGTGAGGCCACCTTGCCCTTTGGCCTATTTGCCCTTCATGGGTTTGGCTGGGGGCTTTTTGCTGTCCGGCTCCGGGATCTTCGTTTGCGCGAGCCCTGCTACCGCTTCGTCAAAACTGAGCGGATAGAGCGATACTGGTACACCCTCTTTCCCTGCTGGATTCGGATTGTGTTTTTTTTAGTCCTCACTTGGTGATGATAGATCAAGTTGCCCGGTCGAAGGCAATGCCTTCGTTTTTTTCTTCTGCGCGGCAATGAGTTTCTTAATCGGTTCTTCCTTCGGTAGGTCTTCTGGCATGGTGCCGCCGATGCGTTTTATCGCTTCGCGGACTTCTTGGCCTACGGCGCGATGCGTATGTGTAGCAGCACCTTCGCCGCGAATTCCTTCCCGCTCAAGTTTCTGCTGCGTCTGCGTTGCCTTGAAATCATTGGCTGCAAGTTCGGCTCTTCCAGCACAGTCGAGAAGGTCTTCATTGGGAGGGATGTGCTTACGTGCTTTTATGCCTGCCAGTCCCATTCCATAAAGACCGTGATAGCCTGCGTCATTAAACAACGCGAATCTGGTGACTCCGGCACTTCTTGCCGTGCCAGCTAGGAGTTTGTTGCTCTTTCGCACTCGTTCCCGCAACTGAATCCGCTTTTCCTGATCGCTCAATTCCTGCCTGCGAGTCTGGACCGCAAAATAACTTTGTGCCGTGGCAACTTCCGGTTTCGAGGATTCCCCATTCATCGCGACGAGGTAGCACGCATACCTTGTGAGGTAGCAGTCTGCCCTTTCCAACTTCGCGCCCTTTCCACCCTCTATCACTTTGGTCGTATCCACAAAGTGATATTGAGCATTGACCCCCGACCCTTCGCACGCAGCTTTGGCCTTCTCCATAACACTTTGAAAACTTCGCCATTCGGCATACCCAAGAACTAGCTGAAGATCACGCGCCATCCAATAATCCTCCCCGTTTTTAGCTTCGCGCCTTTTCGCATCTAGGGCCACCATTACCATGTCTAGGGACGGCATGAGACAACCTCCTGATTCCGTGGATTATAGCACTTGAATGGGAAAGTTTACTTCGTTATTTTCATACTTGCCTTTCGATTCCAATGCGGCTATATTTCCATGCATGGGAATAAAGGAGAACTTGCAGCGGTTGATTACGAAGAAGCAGGAGGAAATCTCTTCTTTAGAACTAAAGATCACCGAGACCAAAGCCTATATCCAAGGTTTGCAGGACTCGATGAAACTTCTGCCCCGAGATTCCAATGGTGTTGCTGATTACGCGCTGCGAGAGGGTACGGCGTTAGCGAAGGCTAGGGACGCTATAAAAGCGACTGGCGTTCCTATGACGGTTGTGGACCTGTTGAAGGCCATCGGGAAACCACAAGACAAGAAGCATCGCATCTCTCTGGCTGGGACACTCTCCGGCTATGCCAGGGACGGGAAAGTGTTCGTAAAAACAGCACCTAACACTTTCGGCCTCATCGAATTGAAGAACACACAGACCGACGAAGTGGATGGGGAAGAGATTCCAGAAGAATTTGGAAGTATGAGCTAGTCCCCGCGTGGCGAAAATGGCAAACGCAGTGGCTTTGGGGTCCGAGTCCCGGCGCGGGGACCAACCTTCTGAAGAGCCAACGAGAATCACTGTACTCCAATTGGCCTACGCAGTGTAAGTCTTTTTCCTTCGGTTGCCTTGAGAGCTACGTCCGTGCGCTCTGCATCCGTAATCTTCCGATTGTTAAAGCAAAAATCAAATTCGTTCAAATACTGCTGTAAATAGGGCTTCCCGACCTGATGATACGTGCCGTAGATGCCCCTCTTTAGCAAACTGAAAAAAACTTCAATCGAATTCGTTGTGATGCATTTTCCGTTTTCATAGCGGGCATACTCTTTGGCCATTTGGTTCACTTGATCGTGAGCGCGATCTCCAAAAGCACCAGCCAGAACGGTAGAGCTATCCGTCATTACGTGCGCATCATCAGCGATCATTTCTTCGATAATCGGCTTGAGATTCTCTGCTGTGACTCGTTCGACATGGCGCGAGCGAACGTTGCCGTCGCGCTGTAGAACCGAAAACACGGCAGCCTTGTTAGAAGTCACGGACGGATATTTTCGTTTCTCGCCGCGATCTCGCATGTATGCCCTTGGCCGGTACGATCCGACCCGCAACTTGCCGCCAACGTAGGTTTCATCACATTCGATTGTGCCGCTCAGTTTATCGACAAGTGGATGCTGCGCCATTGCGAATCGAATCCGGTGGAACATGAACCACGCGGTTCGATACGAAACCTTGTGACCGTAGAACGTCGCCGTCATGCGGTGAAACTGGTAGGCGCTCATGCCCTTCTTACTAGAGCACAGCAGATGAACTGCGTACATCCAGACATGCATCGGAATATGCGAATCCTCGAAAATACAGCGCATCTTCGCAGTGAACGGCTTGCGGCATCCCTTGCACTTCCACAAGCCGGGGCGAGTGCTCTTGCCTTGCAACTTGTAGGCTTCGCCTACTAGCCCACAGTGGGGGGCATTGCGGGCCATCCGGCCAGCGTTTCTTTCCCAGAACTCAATGGCCTTTTCTTCGTGGATAATTCCGATAAATTTACGGTTAACTATTGTATTATCAGCAGCATATAAGGTGCTTGCCGATTATCTGATGACTTATCCTATGCTTGGTGGATATAATATCTTATAAGTAGGGGATGACCCATGGCTACGGTTCCGCGGCTTACGCGGCAAAAAATATCGACCACTATTTCGCCCGCAGCCTTCGCCTACCTCGAAATGCTGATCCAGTCCGGCGACTCTCGCAACCTGGCCGAAGCCATCGACCTTGCCATCGACCGCCTTCTGATCTACGAAAACCGCGAGCGCCTCGCCAACGACACCGCTGCATATTTCGAGAACCTGTCGCCGGAAGCATTGGAAGAAGAAAACCGCCTGGGAGAGGCCCTGGCTACTGGCTCGAAAGGCATTGACTTCGATCGTGAACCCTAAACCGCAACGGGGAGAAATCTGGACAGCTCACCTGGCTGACGCTCCAAAACGTCACTGGGTTGTCGTCGTTTCGCTCGACGGCCGAAACCTGAGCGACCGTGCAAGCACAGTTCTCATTGTGCCCTTCGGTAGCTACGGCGTGGAAGGCCCGACGACAATGTTGCTTCCCGCGGGAGAAACTGGCCTGCCCGGCCCCTCGTATCTTAAGGCTCACTTTATCCAGGTATTGGAGAAGAAGAATCTCTTGCAGCCGCAGCGTCGCATGCTCAGTTCCCACTGCATGCGCAAGGTGGTCGAGATGATCCGGCGCGCTGTCGATCCGGAAGCGCCTTGGCCCATTCATTGATCAGGAATTACCGGCGAAAACGCGTTTTTGCATCATCCCGTCTTCACCGCCGCCGCGCCCGGTTGCCGCTGCCGCCAAAGAAACAGGCGACGCCCAGCAGATATCCGAAGTTATACCAGGCTCCGTTATTGTGTACCTCGTAGATATTCAGGCCGCTCCGGAACCACGAGATCACGAAAACAAACGGCGCAATAAAGCCCTGCCACATTCCGAGCCAAAAGCCTGCCACTCCGTGGTATTCACCCGGTGTTCCCTTCAACAAGTTAGGACCGGGGGCGCATCCCGCGAGAATGAGCAGCAAAAGAAGAAGCACAACCAACATCACAAAAGGCTTCATGGCGATTCCTCCCACCTGAAATCCGGCCCAATGCTACCAATAGATACGGCAGCGGTTTGCAAAAAGACGCAGCATTCTGGGCAGTGACGATCTTCCTGTCCTTTAAGCCGTTAAGGCCATTGAAATCAAGGCGCAACCCTCGAGGTTGCGGCTGGCCTTGAGGCGCGCCGGCCAGACTCTCGACTTCCACAGCTTCTCCACAACATTCTCCATTCGCTATATTCAATTCAGCCCCGCTCTGGCTGACAATCTTAAACAGTACATGGCCAATCCCGGCGACACTGCATACATCGTGAAGCAGCAGGCGGATATCGTCCGCGTAGTGGGCGAATACGTCAAGCTGCGCAAGGCGGGATCGCAGAATTTTGCCGGGCTGTGCCCGTTTCACGAGGAGAAGACGCCGTCGTTTTCCGTCCACGCCACGCGCCAGTTTTTTCATTGTTTTGGCTGCGGGGCTTCGGGGGATGTCTTCAGCTTCGTCCAGAAGATCGAGAACATCACCTTCCCTGAAGCCATCCGCGCCGTGGCGCAGAAGCTGGGCATCGAACTGCCCAAGACCAGCTTCAGCAGCCCCTCCGAGGCCCGCGATGCCAGGCTGCGCACTGCCTTGCTTGACGCCCACGAGCGCGCTTGCGCCTTCTTCCAGGAATGCATGCGGCGCCCCGAGGGCGCGCGCGCCCGCGAGTACCTCGCCGGACGCGGCCTCGAACCGGAGACGATCAAGCGCTTTCGCATCGGATTCGCCCCCGATTCAGGCTTCCTGTTGCGCGATCGCTTGAAGGGGGAGTTCCCAGAAGAAGTGCTGCGCGAGAGCGGACTGTTTTCGTGGAAGGAGGACAATCGTCAGTCGCCGGTGGTTGGTCGTCAGGAAGGCAGCCCTCAGCTTTCAGCCATCAGCTCTCAGCAGACCGGTGCTCAGCAGGACAGTGCTCAGCCGGTGGGCGGCAGCCGGGAGACCGACATTCCTCGTTTCGCTCGGAATGACAACGGGGGGGAAGGCGCGGTGCTCGAAGCCAACGGCCAGAAGCCAGCGGCTAGAAGCCAGGAGCCAGAAGCTGAAGAGCCAGCGACCAACGACCAACGGCCAACGACGGCTTCAGCTATTTATGCAAAATTCCGCAACCGCGTGGTCTTCCCCATCACCAACGAAGCCGGGCGCATTATCGCATTCACTGGCCGCACCCTTTCTACCGACGAAAAGGCCGGGCCGAAATATCTGAACTCGCCTGAGACCGCGATCTACTCGAAATCGCGCGTGCTGTTCAATCTCGACCAGGCAAAAGAAGCCATCCGCAAGCTGGATTACGCCATTCTGGTCGAAGGCCAGATGGATTGCATCTCGGTCTTCGCCGCCGGATTCCATAACGTAATCGCTAGCTCAGGAACTGCTTTCACCGAACTGCAGGCCAAGCTGCTCGGACGTTTCAGCAAGAAGATCGTGGTGAACTTCGATCCCGATACCGCCGGCGCGCGCGCCACCGAGCGCACCCTGGGCATGCTGGTGGAAGAAGAATTCCAGATCCAGGTGCTGACGCTCGAACCCGGCTTCGATCCTGACCTGTTCATCCGCCGCAAAGGGAAAGACGCCTACGCCGACGCGCTGAAGAATTCCCAGCGCTACTTCGATTACCTCATCGAGCGCGCCCGCGCCCAGTTCCCGGTGCGCAGCGCGGAGGGCAAAGTGAAAGCCGTGAACTACCTGCTGCCGCACATTCAGCGCGTCCCCAGCCGCATCGTGCGTGACGGCCTGGCGGGAGAAATCGCGCAGAAGCTGGGCATAGATTCAGCTGTGTTGCGGCAGGAACTCAAGCACGCCGCCGGCGCGCGCTCCACCAGCAGCGTGAAAGCAACTGCGGAAGCGCAGGTCACCGATGCCGAGAAAATCCTGATTCGCGCCCTGTCCTCGGCCACCCAAATGCAGACTTCCATCGAGCATCTTTCAGCTCGCGACGGCGCCGAAGAAGACTTCGACCCCGCCCGCCAGGCGCAGTACGCCCTAAAGAGTGAGCGTCTTCATATCGGCCTGGCGACCGAATCGCTGATGGAAACTCTGCTCGAAGCGCCCGCCTCCACCGAGCCAATGGATCTGCCGCTTTCCGAGAGCGACCGCAACCTGCTCGCCGCCATCCTGATGAAGGAAGAGGAGGAACTGACGCCGGAGCGACTGGAAGGTGCGGTGAAGGCTCTGTTGCGAATTCAGTTCCGCCGCAAGCTGGAGGAGGTGCAGCGGGTATTGCAAAACCCCCGCAAGCTCGAGCCGGCACAACTACAAGCGCTGCTGCACGAAAAGACACGCCTGAAACGCGCGCTTATGGATCCGGGGCTGATGGAGGGCCAGGCGCCGCCGGCAGCTTAAGGCCTCGGGGGGAATAGTCAGTTCTGAATCGGCCCAGTCTCGCTCACTTCCCAACCGCCTTATTCGATTCCACAACCTCCACCGGCAGATCCAGCGTCCCAATCTTGTTGCTGCCGTCATCCATCACGCCCAGGCGTACAGTGTAGCTTCCGGGTTTGAGCCTCAGTTCCTGGTGGAACGCAATGCCGTTCTTCATGAAGTTTTCGTATTTCTGCGACGGCAGGTCCAGTTGCACGGTGTGCGTGGCATTCATCGCCTCCTTCAGCCCCTTGTCCCATGCGACCGTCACGAACTCCAGCCTGGCATCCTTGCGGTTGCCGATGTTATCGGTGAACGCCAACCCAGCCGCGTCGACAATGCAGTCGATGCGAACATTGGCGTGATTGGCATCGGGCGGCGATACCTGCGCCCGTAAAGCAATCATGGTGGACTGCGGAGTTGCCGGCTGAATCGCCCTCACCAGATCGGCGCGCTCTTCCTCCTCCGAGGGCCGTTTTTCAGGCGTGGCAAAATATCCCTGGCGATAGTCGGCTTCGAGGCCAGGCCGGGCGAGCCGAATCTTGATGCGCCGATACCTGGAATTCCACTCCCGGTTCTGGGGCACGTAGGCGATTGTGTAGTAACGCGAGCCGTTATCGAAGCTGCGCTGCATGGCGAACTTCAGATCATTGGTGTTGTAGTAGGCGCGGCCTCCGGTCTGTTTTGCCAGCTCATCCATGGAAAGATGGAGGCTCTCCACGTCCATCACCTGGTCGTGAGAAGGGCCGCCTCCCGAGGCCGCGCCTGCCACAAGAGGAACCAGCCCGCGCACATCGATCGGGTAGATCGACATCTGCGAAGATGAGAGCTTGCCGGCGGTGTCCCGCGTAAGATCGGCGTAACTGTGAAGGTTCGGAAGCGGGTTCTCTTTGTTGAGCTGTGGGCCGAAATAGACCGGGAACTCTTCCGCGAGCCAGATGACGTTTTTTCTTCCGCGAAAGCCCGAGACAGCCTGGGCCAGGTCGCGAAAAGCCTGCAGCGTCGCGTACGCCCGGTTCTGGTCGCGGGCCGCCCAATTGTCTTCCATGAATTGCTGCAGCGCGTCGAAAAAGCCCTGATTGCGCGAGCCTTCCCGCATCAGGGCAAGCTGGTCCTCGTCTTCCTGTCGCTCATCCCGGCTGTCCAGCAATTCCGGGTGGTGGAGGTTAGTTTTCTTCGCCGCCGCGACCAGGTCTTCTGATTTGGTAGTGAAGCCTGCAATCATCCGCAGCCGGCTTCCCAGTTCAAACAGGGCCAGCTGTTGCCCCGGCGGCAGAGTCTTCAGCCACGAGAGCATCTGCTCCCGGGCATAGGGCTGGTCCGGAAGCGGCGTGTTCAACGCGTCGAACAGCACAATGTTGATGGAACTGGGCGCCTGCGAGGAGACGTTGGTGTACTGGTTTGGTGGAAGCTCAGTCTCAGGTTGTGCCGCGCTTTCAGAAGGCGGAACGTGCGATTCAAAGAAAAGAATCCGTTGTGGTTTGCCATCTTCCAGAAGGGTAAAGTCATCCTGAGTTAACCCGGTGATGGGCTGCCGGTGGGCCCCGGTTACAACGACATCCACAAGCACCAGTCGCGTTTCAGCGTGGAAGGTACTAACTGGCTTTTCAAAGTTGGAAGGTGGGGTTTCGTCTCTCTTACCGGGTTGCTGGGCAGGAAGCGGGCCAGTTTGTCCGACGGCAGCTTCCAGGAAAACGGCAAGAAATAACCAAGTACCGAGTAATCTGGGATTTCGCGACTTCATGGTTAGGAGGAATCCGCGCGATTGATGCGGCGGGTAACGCACGGTTCAATGGCCTCAGGTGAAAGTCAGTGCGGCACCCTGCCTGATTCCCCTGCCCCGCCCCGCAACATGGGCTTGAGCATCATACTCTGTCCGTCCAATCCCGTATTCCACGCAGCTCGCTCCAGAGCGGCGTCCAACCGCCAGGAGACTTTTATTGATCGCGCCGCCCGAGCCAGCGCCGGCGCCTTACTCCGTGCGCAGAGCGTTCATCGGCTCGATGCTCGACGCCCGCCGCGCGGGAACGAATCCCGCCACTGCCGCGCACGCTCCCAGCACTACCACGACAGAGGCCAGGGTCAGCGGATCGTAGGTCAGCACTCCATAGAGCTGCGCGGCCATGAAATGTCCCCCCAGCAGGGCAAGCGGAATTCCAATGGCCAGCCCCACCACGATCTGCAACAGCGCGCTGCGCATCACCAGGGCAAGCACGTTGCCGCGGTTGGCGCCCATGGCCATGCGCACGCCGATCTCGCTGGTACGCCGCGCGACGGAGTATGCAGTCAGGCCGTAAAGCCCCACCGAAGCCAGCGCCAGGGCCAGCAGTCCGAACAGCGTGGTGAGGCGCGCGATCAGGCGCTCCTGGTTGAAATTACCCGCCACCTGGTAGTCGAGCGAGTGGAAATCGATCATGGTGAGGTCGGGGTTGAGATTGGTCAGCGTGCGCCGCGCCATGGATTCAAGATCCCGCGGATTCCCCCGGAAGCGCAGGGTAATGGAGTTGATGAACAGCGAGCTGCCTTCTGCCGTGGCTGCCCCCGGCTCGGCGATTGCCGAGTTCCTTTGTGTCAGCGGCCGGAAGTACATCGGGCGCACCTTTCCACGAGCGTCTGAGTACTTGGCATCGGCAACCACCCCAACGATCTCGTAATTGCTGGAATACTTCTGGTCGAATGTCCCGAAGTGTTGCCCGATGGGATCCTGGCCGGGGAAGAACTTCTTCACGAACGCCTGATTCACCACCGCAATCATGCGCGAGGTGGCAGTGTCCTGGTCCGTGATCCCGCGTCCGCGAATCAAGGGCTGGCCGACGGTTTCAAAAAAGCGCGTGCTCACGCGGTCCCACGAAGAAACGTTGTCGCCGGTGGGAGCCGGCGCGGGGCGGCCCTCCACATACACGCCCTCGCTCCAGTTATTGCCCTCCAGCGTGCTGTAAAGTGCCAGTCCTACACTCTGCACTCCGGGAAGCGCGGAAAACTGGCGCTCCAGTTCCTGGTTGAATGCGCGGACGTTAGAGATTTTGTAGCCCGCACCCGCCGGATCGATGTGCAGCACGTAGCGGTCAGCGGTGGCGATGCCGAAGCTCTGGTGCTCCAGGTTGCGCAGCGTCTTGCTGAGCAGCCCCGCCGCCACCAGCAGCACCAGGGAGAGCGCCGCCTGGCAGATGATCAGGCTCTTTTGCGGCAGCGCCGAATGGTCGCGGGTGGAGCGGTTTGATCCCCGCAAAGCCTCAATCGGGTTGGAGTGGGAAGTGATCCAGGCCGGCACGATGCCGAACACAATCCCCGTAATCAAAGACAGCAGGAAGGCAAAGCCGAGCACGATCACGGAAGGATGCGTGTCGATCGCCAGATGCTTGGCGTCGGGAAAGGCGAGCGCCAGAATCATGCGTGTGCCCGCGTAGGCCAGAAACAGTCCCGCCATCCCGCCGATGCAGCCCAGCACCACGCTTTCGGTCAACATCTGCCGAATCAGCCGTGCCCGCGCTGCGCCCAATGCCATGCGAATCGAGACTTCCGCCCGGCGGGTGGTCGCCCGCGCCAGCATCAGGTTGGCCACGTTGGCGCAAGCCACCAGCAGAACCATGCCCGAAATAATCATCAGCAGGCGCAGGCCGCTGCCCGTTTCCTGTTGCATGTTCTGCACTCCTGCACCGGCCGCTGCCAGAACCACATGCTGCTTGGAGATTTGCGTGTCCACTGCGTTGATGTTGTATTCCCGTTGCGTCTTCAGCCAGTTGCGCAGGCTTACCGACAGCTTGGACTGCAGGCCTGCGGGGTTCACCCCAGGTTTCAGCCGTCCGATCGCGTAAAGCCAATTGGCGGTGGAATTGGCAAGAATGCTGTTTTCCCCTTCCAGGATGGGCTCACTGGCCAGAGGCACCCAGATTTCCGGCGGGTCGCTGTCGATCCGGTCACCGAAAAACTTAGGCGGCGCGACGCCAACTACGGTAACCGGCCGTCCCTGCATGTAAAGCGTCGAACCCACGATTGCGCTGTCAGCGGCATAATCGGCCTGCCACGCCTGGTAGCTGAGGACCGCGACCGGCGGCGCTCCCCGAAGATCGTCCGACGGCAGAAAAGTGCGGCCGGCGAAGGCACCCACGCCGAAGGTCGTAAAGTAATTGCCGGAAACATATTCGGTGCGCTCGGTTCTGGCCGTGCCTCCCTGGCGGCGAACATTCATGGTGCTGTGTCCGGACTGAAAGGCCGCCAACTGATCGAACTCCGGCGTGGTGTCGCGAAAGTGCCGGTAAAGATCGTAGGAGAAGATGTCAAAATCGCCGTCGTCGTTCATGAACCCGCCCTCCACGCAGCAATCGTCCCGGTCGCCGATGCGGTAGAGGGTTGCAGGATCGGCCACGGGCAGCGACGACAGCAGCACCGCATGCACCAGGGTGAAGATCGCGGTGTTGGCGCCGATGCCCAGGGCGAGGGTGATGACAACCGTGGCCGTAAACCCAGGAAACTTCCGAAGCTGCCGGAGGGCGAATTTGAAATCTTGCATGCGGAGATCCCCCGTGGAAGATACGCAAGCATACGGCCAGCGCTCTGATTTGATAAATACCGCTTCTTCCGGGAGTTAGAGGAACCAGCGAAGCCCGCCCGGCTGCCTATGTGTCCACTTTAGAGATGCGGTGCCCGGAAATGGACAACGCTGGGAAGTCCGGCTCGGCGCAACCCGGCTGCAGCGACGGAAATCAGGCTCGGTCGGGAGGCGTGAACACGCGATTTTTCGCACTTACCTTCGCCGGCTCCCTGAACACCATCTGCCACGGCGTGGACCGCATCGCTGTTTGCTCGGCAATAGCGCGCAGCTCAACCTGCTGCGGCTGGTCAGGAAACTCGGCGGGGATATAGTTCCCCTTCATCGCGGCGAGGGGAACATCGAAAGGTGAACCCGCCGCCATCGGCGCCTGCCTGAGAGAACTTCCCTGCAACTCATTCAGCGAATACAGCTCATTGAAATAGCCGGGATTCACCTCGGCAGCAGCCCCCAGCAGCCACGGCCCATACCAAAACGCCTGCCGGCCGCCCTCAAGTTTTTCCTCGCGCAGCTTCATCGCATACTTCACCGTCACCGTATCTCCCGTCTTCACTCCCGCAAGGCGATTCCCAGGAATCAAAGATCCATTGCGCCGAATCGCAACATCCTCCGCCCACCCGGGCTGCCGCACCCTGAGACCCTGGCCGCCGCCCTTATGCACTTCGAGTGAAACCGAACCGTCGGTGGCGAGAGCCGACGCCGCCCGCAGTTCGAAATCTCCCCCTGAAATCGAGCCATCCAGCGGCAGATCATAAAGAACATCCCCGCCATGTTCCCGGAAGATGTTCCGCGCAACATCCGGAAACGCCCGCATTCCGTGCAGCGTGCAGCACCACCACGCTCGGACTTCCATCAGCCGGGGAACCCCGTGCTCATCCAGCACGCCGTGGCCGAAGTCCCCGGTTGCGAACTGGTTCATCCCGAACTCATTAAAGATGGTGCGCTCCGCGACCTCCAGATACTTCGCTTCGCCGGTGGCGCGCCACAGTTGCAGGTTCAGCCGCAGCCAGTCGCACTCCGCGCAGCCCTCCGTCCGCTTCCTGTTGGGCGACCACGCCTCCGGCACTCCGCCGGTAATGAGCGTATCGCCCGAATCCATCACATCCCGCCAGCTGGCCTCCACCAGATGCAGATAACGCGCCTCGCCGGTAGCGTTGTAGAGATCAACCGTCCCCCGCAAACTCGAGAGGTACCCGTGAACATGGTCAGCCGGCCGCCTCACCATGCGCTCCGCAATGGCCCCGCACAGATCGCGATACCGCTCATCCCGCGTAGCCGCATACAACCCCGCCAGCCCTTCGGTCTGCTGCGTCCAGCAGATGTAGCTGGAAGCGAAGTGCGAGGCTCCGAACTCTTCCTCCATGGCGCGCGCGTTATACTTCGGCCCCAGCCGCAGCAGAAAATCGCCCAGCTTTCGCGCCGCCGCCAGCGCGGCCTCGTTGTGCGTGAGGCTGTAATACTCCACCAACCCGGCGAGCAGCCGCCCATTGCCCCACAGCAGCGCCAGGTCGTCATCGTTGGGATCGTCGAAGTGAAAATCTTTCCCGAAGTATCCCTCGGGATGCTGCAGCGCGACGGTGCGGCGCACCACTTCATCGAGATGCGCAAACCTGTCTCCAAACACCGCCGTCGCCGTTGCCAGCGCCCCGATCCACCGTCCCGAAACATCTCCCGAGAACTGCGTAAAGCGCCGCGGCCCCGTCCCGGTAACGTCTTCCAGGATGAAGTCCACGGTGTAGGCAGGCGCAGTCCCCTCGATCACGCGGTCACGCGTAAGCCGGTAGCGATCCATTAGCGGCGCATTCCCCACCCCCGCCGGAACGCGACCTCTCACACTCTTACCGCTGACCTCAGTCGTCCCCCTGGCTCCCGCGGCCCCCGCGCCCAAAGCCAACGCCGCGCCCGTAAGAAAATCTCGTCTCTTCATGATTTTCGCCGGTTCCTTTGCGTTCTTTGCGCTCTTTGCGGTTAAGTGATTTACCGCAAAGATCGCAAAGAACGCAAAGAACAAAAATAAAAAGACCTACCCCTGCGGCTGCCCGCTGTCCCGCTTCACCCAGCGGTACGCCGCCGCCGAGTTCTTCCAGAAATACTTCTCCGCCACCGCGCGTCCCTTGCCCATAAAATACTCACGCACCAGCCGGAATTCCACTTCGTACGGCGCCCACTGATCGCTGTTCGGCCAGTCGCTGCCATAAAGTAGCCGGTCTTCCCCGAAGATGTCGAACAACTCATCCAGCCGCGCGCGATAAAAACTGAGCTGCTCGGGAATCTTTCCCTCCACCCGGCGCAAAACCTCGGAGATCTTAACGTATACCTGCGGGCGCTTCCCCAGTTCCCGCAAATCTGCTTGGTAGCTTTTGAGCGCCCCCGCCTCGGTCGGAACCGCGAGCTGTGGCAGGTGGTCAATCACCACCCGCAGCCCCGGCGCCTGGTCGGTAAGCCGCACCACGTCGGCAATGAGCGCCGGATTGGGGTTTGCCGTATCCATCTCAAGCCCCGCCTCCGCCAGGCCGCGCAGATCGGAGACAAACTCCGGCCGGGAAAGCTCGGCCCCCAGGTCACGGTTCCACAAATTGCCGTAGCGAATCCCGCGAAACAGCGGATTACGGTGGAAACGTTCCAGCTGCTTTCGAAACTCCGGCTTCCCGGGCTCCAGGTTGCCCACCGTCCCGACGATGATCTTGTCCTTCGCCGCTACATCCAGCACCCACTGATTGTCTTCCAGCCAGGGGCTCGCCTCAACTTCAATCGCCCCGACTACCCCCAGCGGCACCGCAATCCCCCGGTAACGATCCGGTAGCGCCGGCTGGTAAAGAATCCCATCCTGCTTCGTCGGCCAGGGCACGCCCTGTGGCCGCCTGGGATCGAACAGATGGATGTGCGTGTCGATGATGGGGAACCCGAGGCGATCTTCAGGCGCAGCGCTGGCGGCGGCATCCAACTCCCGTCCCAGGCAGGAGTATCCCGCCGCTGCCCCCGTAACCAGGGTAAGAAAAGTTCTGCGATTCATCCGCCTCACAAAAACGTCGCTTCGAGGAAGCCAGGAATCTGGTCTTGAGCCGCAGCCCCACCCTCAGAAAAGATTTCCACAGCTTCCCTTGTGATGTTCGTCACATCTGCATTGTCGTCGCTCGTGGCACCATGATCCCATGCTGAACCTTGCTGTCTTCGACCAGCACTTACGGCTAAGATATCAGCTAAGAATCGCAGCCCGGTCGCATTTCAAGACGGGTCACCTGCACTTATCTGCAACGGGCCTTCCCTCCGATCCTTCCCGAGTGATCCAGGAAACCGCCCACCTGATGCAACTCCGATTGCACCTGGAAGCGCAGACCGATTCCCTTGCGCCCTGGAGATCGTCACTTGCGCAGGCCATTCCCGGCAACACATCGGTGCGCCAGGCCTGATCACCGGGGGGAAGGAAAGATGAAAACCCAAGGCTGATCTGACCCCTACTTCGCTTCCGCAGCTTTCAGGTCCTCGGTCAGGACAAAAAATACATGGCCCTCGGGATCGCAGCGGAAAGCGGAAAGTTCGGCTCCTACTTTGCTGGTTTTTTCTCCCTCGGAGACGCGAATCTCCCGCTGCTCAAATACCGGGGCAACCCGGGAACTTTTGCAAATGGGGCAAACGACTACCACAGCTTCCTCGTTCAGCTTCCAGCCAGGGCCGGGTGGAGATGCCGGGCGGACAACCGGCCTGTCCTACTATTTCTTCGTTACATCGTCAATCGACAGCAGAATCAGATACTGTCCTGCCTGCGGTTCGATACGGCGGGCGTTGAGCATCATCGTGCGCTCTCCGAGATGGGGGAAGACATGGCTCACTTCGAAATTCTGCACCCGCCCGTTGTTGGGCAGGACTTTTTCCAGCAGCTCGCGCAGCCTGGGGACGTCCCACTGCCGATCGCCCAGTTCGTAAACCAGGCGCTTCTCGATTTCTTCCCGTGTGACGCCGAAGGTCGTATAAAACGCCTGGTTCGCCACTGCCACCCGCAGGTCGCCGTCCAGAATCAGGTTCGCCTCACGGCCGTTGTCAATCAGTTCCTCCCCGTAACGCAGCAGGAAGTCGATTTGCCGCCTTAACGCATCGATGTTCTCGAAGCTCACCACCGCGCCGTCGATCTTGTTGTCCCAGGTCTTGTAGGGCCGCACCCGCATCTGGTACCACGACCCACTTTGGCTCTCCCTCACTTCGCGGTCGTGGGGCGTCACCGTGTCGATGGTTTCGCGCGCCGCCTGCCCCAGGTCGTTCACATTCAGGTTGGGCCGGATTTCACTCAAGCGCCGTCCTACGTCCCCCGGCAGCAGGTTGAGCAGCTTCTGCGCCGGTGTCGTAAAGCGCCGGATGCGCAGTTCCAGGTCCACGATCACCACCGGCAGCGTCACATTGCCCAGCAGGTTGAGCAGGTCGTTGTTCACCGCCGTCAATTCCACGTTGCGGTTTTGCAGTTCCTCGTTGAGCGTGGTCAGCTCCTCGTTGGTGGACTGCAACTCCTCCTTGGCTGTCTCCAGCTCTTCATTCGTGCTCTGCAGCTCCTCGTTGGCCGAGAGCACCTCTTCGTTGGCCGCCCGGAATTCCTCCGTCGTGGTCTCGTGCTCTCCGATCAGCGATTGGAACTGCTCTCGCAGTTGCTCCATTTCGTTTTTCAGCCGGGCTTGTTCCCGCGAGGCGCCGTCGCGCGCCTTGCCTTCCCGCTTCTTCTCTGCCCGGCCGGCCGCCTGAGCCGCAACCCCCTCCTCAAACACAATCACGTAATAACGTTCGTTTGCGGAAGCGCCCTGCAGCGGCATGACCTCCAGGTTCACCATGCGGCTATGCCCGTTGGACTGCACCTCTACGCCTTCTTTGCGCACCGTGGTTTGCGTCTTTTTCGCCTTGGCCAGCGCCGCCCGCAGGTCCACCAGCAGCCCTTCCCGCGCCATCTTGGACAAACTGAACGTAGGCTGGCCCGCGGCCGGCTCCAGGTACGGTCCCGTCTTGCCCCGCAGATGCACAATCTCCATATCGTCGTTCACCACAACGCTGGCCGGCACAAAGCGGTTCACCAGCAGCCGTTCCGCTTCTTTTTCCACCGCAAAAGCAGGGTGCGACTCCTGCGCCTGCTTGGCATCCTCCCCGCGCCGAATGCCGAAATCCATCCCGCCGAAATGAGTCATCAGGCGGCCGCTCGATCTCTTCTTCTGGAAAATCTTGCTTTTTCTGTCCAGTGGAACGAAGTACTCGGAGAATTTTCCCAGGCTTTCCGCTTCGCCCAGCAACAGATAGCCGTCGGGTTTGAGCGCATAGTGAAAGGTCGGCAGCACCCGTTTCTGCAGCACCGGTCCCAGATAGATCAGCAGGTTCCGGCAACTGATGAGATCGAGGTTGGAAAACGGCGGGTCCTTGGCTACGTTCTGCCGGGCGAAGATGCACATGTCCCGCACCGGCTTCACGATCTGGTATCCCCCATCCAGCCGCAGGAAAAAGCGCCGCAGCCGCTCCGGCGACAATTCCGCCACCAGCGCCCCCGAGTACAGCCCCGCCCGCGCCCGGTCGAGCGCGCCGTCGCTGATGTCGGTGGCGAAGATCTGAAAGGGAACCTGGCCAAGCCGGACTTTGGCGGTTTGCCCCGTCTCCAGCCACAGATACTCCAGCATCGCCATGGCCAGCGAGTACGCCTCTTCGCCGGTGGAGCACCCCGGCACCCATACCCGCACCGTGCCTTTCCGCGGCTGCTTGAACATCGAAGGAAATACGTATTTGCGCAATGCCTCAAAGGCTGCGGGATCGCGGAAGAACCCGGTCACGTGGATCAGTATGTCTCCATAAAGCTCATCCACTTCTCCCGGCGTGTTGCGCGCCAGGCGGACGTAGCTTTTCAGGTCTTGCAGCTTGTGCAGCACCATGCGGCGCTTGATCCGCCGCTGCAGGGTGGTCTGCTTGTAGTGGGTGAAGTCCACTCCGGTGGCATCGCGCAGCAGTTGCAGCAGCGCTTCCATCTGGTCTCCCGGCTCCAGGTCGGGCTGTTCGAGGATCGCCGGCGTCAGATAAGGGTGTTTCGCCACGCGCGTCAGTTCTTTGGCAATCTCCGCCGGCGGCAGCACGAAATCCACGCTGCCGGAGCTCACCGCGTTGTGCGGCATGCTGTCATATTTCGCGCTGTCTGCATCCTGGGCAAAGGTGATTCCCCCCGCCGCTTTCACCGCCCGCGAACCTTCCGTGCCGTCCGAGGCCGTGCCCGAAAGAATCACGCTGATGGCGCGGTTGCCTCGCGCCTCCGCCAGGGAACGCAGAAAATGATCGATCGGCAGGTGCTGCCCGCGGGTCAGCACCCGCGGCGCCAGCCGCAGCGCTCCATCCTTCAGCGCCATCCTGGCGTTGGGCGGCATCACATAAATGTGGTCCGGCCGCACCACCGTGTTGTCGGTGACTTCGGCAATCGGAATTTTGGTGGTTCGCGAGAGAATTTCGCGCAGATCGCTGTGGTGCTTGGGATCGAGGTGCTGCACCAGCACGAAGGCCATGCCGGTCTTCTCCGGCAGGCGGCGCAGCAGTTCGGAAAAAGCTTCCAGGCCTCCAGCCGAGGCCCCAATGCCGACAACCGGAAAAGTCTGCGAGTTGGCTTTCGCGGGGGCGGCGTCATTGCGCCGCCTCGTGTTTGACGCGCTTTTCATGAGGCCACCTTAGAAAATACGATCGGCCCCTGGAACAAGCCCAAGCCCCCCTGGACCTGTATTACTCAGCCCAACTTAGACCGCTAACTATGATTGTAGTTCCTTGAAGAGTTCCGCGGCCATCCCGCAGCGAAATCTTAGTCCCGCCCTCCTGGAAGGTCAATCGACTCGCCCAGGGCCCTCCTTGGCCGTGCCAGTGGAAGAGCTTTATGCGTGATCTTCCACTCTCCCTTCCACTTCAGCGAACCTACCACTCCACCAGTTCAACCCGCCGGTTTTTGGCGCGTCCCTCTTCACTTTCATTCGACGCCACCGGCGAATAGACGCCGCAGCCAAAGGCGTCCAGCCGGCTAGCCGCGATGCCATACTTGCTGGCAAGTTCGCGCACCACGCTCGCCGCTCGCCGCCGGCTGAGATCGAGGTTGTAGTCCGGCTTCCCCTGGTTGTCAGTGTGCCCCACCACGTGCAGACGGATCGACGGCTCCGCCTTCAGCAGCTTCGCGATCTCCTCCAGCGTGGGCTGCGATTCGGACTTCACCGCATCCTGATCGGTATCGAAGTAGATCCCGTAGAGCGCGACCTTGCCCGCGTCGTGAATGGCCTGCTTCATTTCGTCGGCATTCACGAATGTCATCTTCTTTTCCATCACATCGGGCGCAACCACCACCAACTGCACCAGCACTCTGCCTTTTGAGACTTTTTGCCGCAGCCGCTCAGGAATCAACCCATCCTTATATGCAGTCACGAAAACCACGTAATAGGTCGGCTGCGCGTCCTTGCTCTTGCCCACCATCAGCCGTTCGTCGGCTTCGTCGTAGGCCAGAATCTGCATGAGATCACAGGCCTCGGCAGCCTGGTTGAAGACGGGCCCAAACCATCCTGGCTGCCCGGCGGCTTTTTCGTACTGCACCTCGATCCCAAGCCGCTGAAATTCCATCTTGTAGTTGCGAAACAGTTCCGCCGGGGTGCGGTCAGCGGGCGCGAGATAGGTGTAATAGCTCACCTGTCCCTCAATCGCCTTGCTCTTCTTATATGCCGGCGGGCTCAGGGTGGTCGGCGGCCCCAGCGGCAACAGATACTCATCAAACTTGGGCGCGCGGTAGCCCACCAGTTCGCTGCCTTCATAACGCTTCATGCCGGCCGGATCTTTGGAGCCGGCCACGTCCTGCGCGAAGGCGGAAACCATGAAAGAGCAAACGACAACCGTCAGAATGATTCGGAGCATTCGCAATGGCATGCCCAAGAGTGTAGTTCCAGCAGAGAGAACTTTTCCAGCACTGATTGAGACAAGGCGCGCTCAGAGCGGAGGATGCCTTCGGTGGCAGAAGCTGTGTTCAGAGGTTACGACCCTTGCTCCTCTATCGCGAACTGTCATCCTGAGCGAAGCGAAGGACCCATGCGTGCGTCACGCGGTAGAGAACCGGCCAGGCGTTTCCTCGGTGCTCCATCCAGCGCGCACAAGAGAATGCCTCGAAGCGCCGCCGCAGATCAATGCGGACGTGGGGTCCTTCGCTTCGCTCAGGATGACAGTTCACATTTTCGTCTGACTGCAAAAGGCTCAGCCTCTCAGGCTGGGGAGGGGTGGCCCAGCGGCTTCAGCGCTGCGATAAACCCGCTTCCTTTTGAGCGGCTTTAGCCGCCGTTCCCCGCCTCATGTGTTACCTTATCCCCGCCCCAAATTCTGATGAAAAGGTGAGAACAACGTGCGCCCAATCAAAACCACCATCTTCCTGCTCTCGTTTTTAACCACCTTCGCTCTCGCCCAGGACGCCCCCGTCGATCCCTCGGTCGCCCCTCCGCCGCATGCTCACACCATCCATCTCAAGCACGTGCTGGTCATCGGCGAGACCAAGGGCTGGGAGCACGACTCCATCTCCGACGCCATGGCCGCCATCTACAACATGGGCCACGACAGCGGCCTCTGGGACACCATGCTGCGCACCGACACCGAACTCATCACCAAAAAAGACCTCGGCGGCAGAAACACCAAGAACCTCGACTACTTCGACGCCCTGATCTTCGTCAGCACCACCGGCGAACTCGATATGGACGACAGCCAGAAGAAAGACATGATGTCCTTCATCCATGACGACGGCAAAGGCTTCGTCGGCGTGCACGCCGCCCTCGACACCAACTACAAGTGGCCCGAGTACGGCGAAATGATCGGCGGCTGGTTCGACCAGCATCCCTGGATGACTTTCAACGCGCCCATCATCAACGAAGACCCCAGCTTCCCCGCCGTCCGCCACTTCCCCAAAGAATTCGTGAAGTGGGACGAGATCTACCAGCCGAAAGATTGGTCGCGCGACAAGGTAAACGTACTGCTCAGCCTCGATCCCAACAAGCTCAACTACAACAACCCCCGCGTGCACCGCACCGACCACGATTTCGCCGTAGCCTGGTCGAAGATGTACGGCAAAGGCCGCGTTTTCTATTCCACCCTCGGCCACACCCAGGAAAGCTGGAGCGACCCCGACATCCGCAAAATGTACTTCGAGGCGATCAAGTGGGCGCTGGGCATGACCGAAGGTAGCACGACGTCCCATCCGCGCCCGTGAAAGATCGTCGCTTCGTCGTTTTGATGTAGGCGCCGGGGTGCCCCAGGTCTCGCCGGTGTTGCGAGACCTGGGAACAGTGTCTGGGGGAATACGTCGAGTGTGCCCGCGAGAACCGCGCCCGAGTGAAACGAAGACCAAGAGGCGAGGAGAAGGAGGCCCACCCTCCCAGGTCTCGCAAAGGGAGCGAGACCCGGGGCACCCGGCCATAACCAAGCCGACTTGCGCCAAGCCATCCAGGCTGTTCTCCGCGCCCTCGGCGCCGCTCCTCCGCGATCTCGGCGTTTTAAGGTTTTCGCCCCCAGCCACTGTCAGACCATAGTGTGGTAACAGACATGTACATACATCCAAGAACACTGACAGCATGGCGATTGGGCCGGCCGAGCGGGGAATCTATCCCCGCTTCTGCGCGGAATTTCCGAATCGGAACTGAATCCCAATTTTCTTTCGACGGCTTGTAATCTCATCCGGGAAGGCAGCTACAATCTCCCAGTGCGGATGACGTCTGGAGAGTGTTGCCAGTGGGTACTGGACGGCGTCCGCGAAACGTCGAGTGGCTTTAGCCAGCCATTAGGGTTCGACTCCCTCACTCTCCGCGCGGTCACTCGACCATAACGCGCCTGCCTATACCTCTTGACAATTCCGCCCGCCGGTCTATGATTGAAGTCGCGGACGTCGTCTCGTACCAGAAGTCCAGCCCCGGAGGCTAACCGGGGCTTTCGTATTTTTGGGGAGGCGGAAGCCCGATGCCGGCACCCAAAGAAAGGTAAGGCAGGCTGGCCCATCCTTTGCGCTATTTGCAAAGGGGCGGGGCCTTCCAGATTTGCGGACCGCATTCCGACGGGGCAGTGTGAGTCGGATCAAACCTAACGCAGCGCCACGGATTCATTGTCCCAGCCGAGAGGTTCGCACCCGGCCACCCGCAGTTCCCTCACCCCGCCCTCCCACGCGCGTTCGTGCATGATGAACGCGTACAGGCAGAAATACGTGACTCCCGCAACGCATTCATGGGCCAGCCACCACGGCACTCCCCGGCTCAGCGCGACGAAGCCCAGTTCCAGGCGGACCACATTCAACACAAACACTCCTGCGAAGACGCCGCTTAAGCGCAGAAGATTCCGCGGCCAGGAGATGTTCGTTCGCCACAGCAAGGGAACAGCGCCGAAGAAGGCGTCGATCATGGTGCAGGCGACTACCACCTTTGCGGCGATGCCTGCAACCGTGATCGTGTCGAAAGCAATGCGATGCATGCCGAGCCCAATCAGCGCCGACATCTGCATCAAACCGCTGACGGTCAGCTCGCGCAGCCAGATCCAGTCAAACAGATGTGCGGCAGCCGCGAACCCCGCCACCAGCAGCACGCGAACCCCGCCGCCGCGGAGGAATCTCCTGCACGCCCGCCACACTCTCGCCGTTGAATTATCTTTGTCTTGCGACTGCATTTGTTGTGCCTGCGATGTCATCCCGAGCGAAGCGAGGGATCTGGGTTCTTGCCCATGGCTCA
>DATJXG010000086.1:0-8909 GCA_035500455.1 Terriglobales bacterium
CGGCGAAGCGGCATAGTTGGAGGCTGCGGGCGCGAACCACCCGCTCGCGAATCTGGGCGGAGGCTTCGGGATCGGTGCCGGCGCGCATTTCCTTATAGTTCACGGCCGGAACGTCGATATGGATATCAATGCGGTCCATGAGGGGGCCGGAAATCTTCGCCATGTATCGCTGGATGGTGGGCTGGCCGCATCGGCATTCGCGGGTGCGGTCGTTGAAATAGCCGCAAGGGCAGGGGTTCATGGCGGCGGCGAGCATGAAGCGGGCGGGGAAAGTGAGGGACATGGAGGCGCGGGCGATGCAAACCGTGCCGTCTTCAAGGGGCTGGCGCATGACCTCGAGGACGTTGCGGGGGAATTCCGGGAGTTCGTCGAGGAACAGGACGCCGTTGTGGGCCAGCGAGACTTCGCCGGGACGGGGGATAACTCCGCCGCCGATCAAGCCAGCGTCGGAAATGGTGTGATGCGGGGAGCGGAAGGGACGGACGCCCACCAGGCCTGCGCCGGGATCGAGAACTCCGGCTACGCTGTGGATCTTGGTGGTGCCGAGGGCTTCCTCGAAGGTAAGCGGGGGGAGGATCGTGGGCATGCGTTTGGCGAGCATGGTCTTGCCGGAGCCGGGAGGGCCGATCATGAGGATGTTATGGCCGCCGGCGCAGGCGACTTCCAGGGCGCGCTTGGCGGTCTGCTGGCCGCGGACGTCTTTGAAGTCGGCGAGGAAGTGGCGGGCGTCATTGAGCAGGGTTTCGCCGTCCACCTTCATCGGGGTGATGCCGTTGCCGGTGTTTACTAGGTGAATCACGTCGATGAGGGAACGGACCGGGTACACATCCACGCCGCCGACCATAGCGGCCTCGCGGGCGTTGAGTTCGGGAACGACGACGCGGGGGATTTTGCGTCCGCGGGCTTCAATGGCAATGGGGAGAGCGCCGCGGACGCCGCGGACGCCGCCGTCCAGAGACAGTTCGCCGACGAAGAGGCAGTCGGTGACCTCCTTCTTATTGAGACCGCCATAGGCGCCCACGATGCCCAGGGCCATGGGGAGGTCGAAGCCGGAACCCTCCTTGCGGATGTCGGCTGGTGCCAGGTTGATGGTGATGGTGGTAGGCGGGATGTCATAGCCGCAGTTCTTCAGGGCCGCTTTGACGCGGTCGCGGCTCTCGCGGACAGCGGCATCGGGGAGGCCGACGGTGTGGAAGTGGTCTTCGGGCGTTTTAACGCCGGAGATGTCCACCTCGACCTCAATGATGTTGGCGTCGATGCCGTAGACGGCGGCGCTTAGGGTCTTGTAGAGCATTGGGGGTATGGCTCTTAGCTCTTAGCTTCTAGCTGTGCTTCTGGCTCTGAGTTTCTCGGCTCTCGTATAGTGAGCGGCTTCCTCGAAAACAGTGACCCCGAGAGCTCAGACTCAGGAGTAGAAGCCAGGAGCTAGAAGCCCGGGGTAGCCAGAATCTTTCCACGATATGCTCGGGCGGCTCGGAAAGCGGTGACTTTCGTCACACCTGGATGTGACAAATGAACCTGGTTGGGCTGTGAATCGGTTCACAATTAACGTTCGGCGAAGAACCCGCCGAAATCAATGAGTCTTAAGGAAGTTCGGTTGTCCGGCGATTGCGAGTGAACTAGGATCTGGGGAGGGACTCGCTGCAGCTCAAGTCACAAAATGGGACCCGTTCTTATGCCAACACAGGAAACGCAATCGGAGAAACCTCAACAGAGTTCAGTGAGCCTGGAGCGCGAGGAAGCCCGGCTTTGGCGCATTGCCATGCTGTTTGTGGTGCTGCTGGCCACGGCGCTGGCGGCTGTCTCGTGGGAGCGGCTGCAATCGCTGCCGTATCATCTGGGATTTCTGTCGATCGCGGTGCTGTGCGTCGCGGTTTCGTTCGCGGCATTTACCTGGGGCAGGCATAAAAGAGTAACCGAGCTGCGCGACCTGATCCATAACCTGCAGGAACAATCCGGTCCCACAGCGGCGCAGTTGGACCAGTTCAGCCAGGCGATTGCGCGCTCGCAGCGCAGTTTCAAGGAGTTGATCGATTCCTTTGACGATATCGCGTTCGCGGTTTCGCTCGACGGCACGGTGCGCACGGTAAACAAGCGAGCCACGGAAGTTGCCGGCCTCGATTACAACCAGATCATCGGGCGGAAGATCACAGAGTTTCTGGAGGAGCCGCGGCGGGCTGATCTGGATGCCGGCCTGGGCTGGTTCCTGGAAAAACGGCGCTGGCAGGGGCAAGCGCGGATCCGTCTGAAGAATAACTCGCGGGCTTTTTACTTTGATTGTGTGTTGAATGCGATCGTAAAAGACAACGAGGTGTTAGGCATCAGCGTACTGGCGCGCGACGTTACCCAGCAGAACGAAACCGAGAAGCGCTTTACCGAATTGTTCGAAACCCTGCAGGAAGGGGTTTACTTCTGTACTCCGGAAGGCAAGCTGCTTGACGCCAACGCGGCGCTGATCCACATGCTGGGATATGACAGCAAGGATGAACTTCTCAACCTAGGGCCGGCCGCCCTGAATATGGATCCGGATGAAAGCCCAGTTCTGGGACGGCGCGCAGGCGACCAGGGCGGAGTGCGCGACCGGGAGATCGCGCTGCGGCGCAAGGATGGCTCGGAGGCCAGCTTCCTGGATACTTCGCGGGCGGTTTGGGATGCGGCGGGAAAGATCATCCGCTATCAGGGAACTCTGGTGGATGTGACCGAGCGGCGGAAGATGGAGAAGGCGTTGCGGCGGCAGGAAGAGTTTGAGCGCGACCTGCTGGAGAATTTTCCCGACCTGATTCTGGTAATTGATCTGGAGGGCCGCTACCGCTTTGTGAGCGCGCGCGTGCGCGACTTGCTGGGTTACTCGCCCGACGATCTTTTGAATAAGAAAGTGGAGGAACTGGCGGAGCAGGCGGAAGAATTCTTAACCCTTTATCGCGAAGTGAGCGGCGGGCGCAAGCCGTTCGGATCGTGCGAGTACAACGCGCGCCGACAGGATGGCAGCGGCTGCACCATGCGCGCTTCGGCCAGCCCGATGTTCGATGCCGAGGGAAAGCTGAACGGTGTAATTATGTCGGTGCGCAACATCACGGTGGACAAGAAACTGGAACAACAGATCATCCAGAGCGAGCGGCTGGCGGCTATGGGACAGATGATTGGCGGCTTCGCCCATGAGCTGAACAATCCGCTCACCAGCATTCTTGGAGTATCCGACCTGTTGCAGGAGACCGAGACCAGCGAATCGGCACGCAAACAACTTGGGATCCTGCAGCAGCAGGCCCGGCGGGCGGTGGAGATTGTGCAGAATCTGATGTACTTCTCGCGGCCGCCGGCGCCGGGGAAGAGTTCCATCAATCTAAGCGAGCTGATGCAGAGAACGATCCACCTGCACGCTTATTCGCTGCGCAAGAACAACATCACCGTGGATTTTCTTCCGGAGACGTCAATTCCCGAAGTGAGCGGCGATCCCCACCAGTTGATGCAGGTGTTCCTGAACCTGATCCTGAACGCGGAACAGGCAATGCGGGCGGTGCGCGACCGGGGAACTTTGCGGATCCGGCTGGTGAAGAACGACAACAACGTAGCTGCAATTTTCCAGGACGACGGGCCGGGCATTCCGGCCGAGATTCTTCCAAATATCTTCGACCCCTTCTACACTACCAAGCGGCCGGGCCGGGGAACCGGGTTGGGCCTGAGCATCTGCAAGGCGATTCTGCGCGAGCACCGGGGCAATGTGGAGGTAGCTTCCGGGCCGGGAGGCGGCGCGGTTTTCACCGTGACCTTGCCTGCGGTAGAAAGTAGTCTTGCCGGCATCTCCATGGCTTCCGGAGCATAGGAACGGCAGTTTCGTCGTGTGCGGATAAGAATACTCAGAGTATAGGGATTCCCAGCAACCGCGGACCGTTCAGCGGCTCGCCGCCGGTTTGAGCAACATTCTCCCAATCTCACCCAATTGCGGATCAAGGATGGCATTCGACTGCAGTCCGGAATCCGACGCCTGCAGGGCTTGCAGCAGTTTGGCGTATTCGGGGCTCGAAGGCACGCCCCAGATCAGCAGGGAGTCCGGTTCGAGGCTCCTGATGTCATCGATCAATGCCGGAAGCTTGCTTCCGGAAGGGATTTCCGCGCTTGCTGCTGTGACTCTGCAGTCCGCGAAGTAAGTAGTGTACATGCCTGCCTCCCAGCCCATGCCTTGGGCGGGGAAGGGACCGGCGCCGATGCTCACAACCTTGCCGCATCCCTCCCTCCGAAGCTGGGCGGCGGCATCGTAACAGGCGAGTTCGTAGTCGCGGCGGAACTCGCGAAGCGGGGAAGCCCAGTACACCTGGAAATACACCGCTCCGATCAAGAGAAGGGCGCAGGCGATGAATTGGACCTTTGGAGCGGACTTTACAGGAAAGGCGGGACCCCATCCGGGAATGAGGAAGGCAACCGCGACGGCAATCAAAGGCGGAACGCAGGGCAAAAGATATCGGCCCGTAAACATCAGCATGGCGTAGCCGACGATCAAGGCGGCGGTGCTGCAGAGCACGATGACGAGGAACTGCATTTCTGTTCCCTTGGTGTCCCACAATCCCCATAAGGACAATGCCAGTGCGAGCAGCCCGCCCGGGGTCAGGAAAATCGCCAGTTGCTTAATCGCAGCGGGGATATTTTGCGTCTCTCGATGGAGGAGTTCCGGCGCCAATTGCCGGGTGGAAGCGCGCACTCCCCAGAGCGATGATCCGGGAAACATGGGGTCCCACACTCCGAAGCGGTCGATCGACTTGGACAAATCCTGAAGCACGCGCAGCGACTGGTCCGCGTTGCCGGATGCCGCCATGGCGGCCCTCTGCAGGTGAAAGCGCGACTGGTAGCCGGCGGTAAAAACTCCGTATTTGGTTTGCAGGGCGCGACCCCAGCCGAGCCAGAACAAGCACGGAATCAGAACACCTACGCTCACGGGCAGCAGCGCATTTTTCCGGCTGCGGCGGCACACGAAGAATCCGGCGATCAGGGTCGAGCACATGAGCCAGGGCATGGCGAATGCTTTGGCCAGAAATGCGAAACCATGAAATACGCCCAACAAAGTCCAGCCGCGTAAGGATGAAGAACGCAGGCACTGCAGCAACTGTATGAAATACGCCGTGGTGCAAAGGGTAAGGAGCAGGTCGGCTCCGATGAAGGTCACAGAAAAGGAGACAACGCCGCGGGCCAGCGTAAACCACAACACTGCAAGCGCGGCCAGGCGCATGGAACCCCACAAGCGCAGGGTAAGAAGGTATATCAGTGCGAGGCAGCCCAGGAGCAATACTATATTCAGTGCTCGCGCCAAAAACGTGAGGTTCCCGGTGAGAGGCGAGGCGATCGCAATGAGCCAGGAGATGAGCGGACTCCAGAGTCCATTCAGAGAATCGTGGAACTCGCCGCGCATGAGATGGCGCGCGATGCCGATGTAAGAGATCGCATCCGCATTGATGTTGCGATGGGCCATTCGCCAGAACCATGCCAGCTGAACCGTGCAACTTAAGCCAGCAAGACTCAGCACAAGCCAGGTGTCGTGTTTTACCCGCACTCCCTGGGCAGGAGACGCTTGCTCTTTCACAAGAGGCATCGAGTTTGGATTCTACTAGCTATTGGCGGAGGGTGTCATCGATTCGGACTCATTCCGCGTGGGAGAGAGGCCACTTAGCGTTCCACTGCCATGGCGACCGCATTGCCGCCGCCCAGGCAAAGCGCGGCTATTCCCCGGTGTACGTCGCGCCGGATCATTTCGTAAATCAGCGTGACCAGAACGCGGGCGCCGCTGGCGCCGATGGGATGGCCGATGGCAACCGCCCCGCCGTTTACGTTTACCTTGCCGGGGTCGAGGCCCAGTTCGCGCATCACTCCCAGCGCCTGAACTGAGAAGGCTTCATTCAGTTCGTACAGATCGACGTCTTCGTTCTTCCAGCCGGTCTTCTCCCAAATTTTCTTCACCGCCCCTACCGGCGCCATCATCACCCACTTGGGGTCAACCCCGCTGGTGGCTTGGGCGATGATGCGCGCCATGGGCGCTACGCCTAGCTGCTTCGCACGGCTTGCGCTGGTTACGACTAACGCGGCGGCGCCGTCGTTCACCCCGGGGGCGTTGCCCGCGGTCACCGTGCCGTCTTTCTTGAAGGCGGGCTTGAGCGAGCGCAGGACTTCCATGGTGGTATCTTCCCGCGGCGATTCGTCTTTATCGAAGATCACCGGAGGCGCGCCTTTCTTCTTGGCCGGCAATTCCACGGGAACGACCTGCGCTTTGAAGCGGCACTCTTTAATGGCGGCTACCGCCTTGCGATGTGAGTTGACTGCAAACTGATCCTGCTCTTCGCGGGTGATGCCGTATTTCTCGGCGACGTTCTCGCCGGTGATGCCCATGTGGTAGTCGTTATAGATATCCCACAGGCCGTCGTGCACCATGGCATCGACAATCTGCGCGTTGCCCAGGCGATAGCCTTTGCGCGCCTGCGGCAATAAGTAGGGTGCGTTGGTCATCGACTCCATTCCGCCGGCGACTACGATGGAGCTGTTTCCGGTTTGAATGGCTTGGGCTGCGAGTGCGACTGCTTTCAATCCGGAACCACAAACCTTGTTAACCGTCATGGCACCCACTTCGGGAGGCAGTCCGCCGAAGATTGCAGCCTGGCGCGCAGGGTTTTGTCCTAGTCCGGCCGAGACAACATTGCCCATGATGCACTCATCGACCAACGCCGGATCAATGTTCGCGCGCCGGACGGCTTCGCGAACTACCACCGCTCCAAGCTGCGTGGCGCTCAGATCAGAGAGACTTCCCTGAAATTTTCCGACTGCCGTGCGGCAGCCGGAGACGATGACGACCTCGTCCATCTCAGCCATTTACGTGCCCCCGCGAACGATATGCGTGCCTTACGCCTCAATTATAGATGCGCGGAAAAGAAAAAAATCTGCGACGCGCGCGGCGGCGGGAATCGAGGAGAGCAAGCACAATTTTTATTGGCGGAGGCGGCCGCGCGGCGTTAGAAGCAGAATTTTTGCGGCGAAGAACGCGGCAGATTTGCGGCGCGGCGAAAATTTTCCCTGATTTTGGATTGTCAGTGACTTTAGTGCATCGACTCAGAGCGCTGATGGACGCATTTTTTGCTTGACATCACTTTTCATTGACTCTATACATTCAAACAGTTGCAACAAAATTCCGTTGCATAATCCATGAAGAATGGAAAGGGAGAATAGGTCAATGGCAACCAAGAAGAAAGCGAAAAAGAAGAAACACTAAGCAAGTGCAGCATGAAGCGAAACCGGGGGGACGCGAGAAGCGTCCCCTAAGTTTTTTGGTAGGCACTCCATCAGCACTCCTTGCAAACGCTCCGTTACCCCGGTAAAAAACTGAATGAATGCTGAGTGCTTCGATCCGGCAACCTAAGAGCGCCCCACCCGCTTCTCGGTGGCCGGGCAGAGATTGCGGTAGTTGCAGAAGTTGCAGTGAAAGCCTCTCTTGGGTTGGAACTTTCCGGCGGCAATCTCATGAGCCACTTTCTCGACCTTCAATTGCGCATCCAGTAATTGAGCTTCACTGCGGGCGGTGAGGACGGGCGCATTCTCTCCCAGGTTGTAGAAGGCCAGCCCGGCCGCGCGATAGCCCCACTTCTCGCGGGCGGCTAAAGCGTAGATGGAAAGCTGCAGGCTCTGGTCCGCATCCTCCTGGGACCTGGGATTGCCGGTCTTGTAATCGGTGATGACTACAGTTCCCGCGCCCGCCTGATCGATGCGGTCGATACGCCCGGTGACGGTAGCTCCACCCAGGCGAACTTCGAACCATTCCTCGAGGTGCAGCACTTCGGGCGGCGCCGAAGCGCGGCAGGCAGCCAGAAAATCGTTCAACTGTTGGATTCCCTGCTTTTCGTACAGCTCGTGCTGATAGTGGTCCTGGATGCCGGCGGCGGAAAGTTCACTGCGGAAGAGATCCAGCAGAGCTTCAGCGGTCATCTCGCGATGGAAGCGCACCGAGTCGAAGTAAGTCCGCAAAACGCGGTGCATGGCGGCGCCGTACTGCATGGCCCCAGGAACTTCGGCGGGAAGATGCCATTCCCGCTCCAGCTTGAACTGCAGCGGGCAGGTTTCATACGTCTGCACCGCGGAGGCGCTCAGGCGGGCGGCGAGATCACGGCCCGGCGGCAGGGAAAGCCACTCGCTGGTGCGCGAGGCAGAGGGAGAAGGCAGCGCAGCCTCGGCGAAGATTTCGGTCTGTTCTCCGCAGCCGCGGCGTTGGCGCAGCCAGGATTGCGCTCCGTGATCTTTCAGCAGCTCGCGGATATAACCGGGCGGGGTTGGGTCCACTTTTCCCGTGCCTTCTTTGGCGTAGATGGTCAACGAGTCACGGGCGCGGGTCATGGCCACGTAAAACAGGCGGCGTTCTTCCTGATCGTAAAGCGTCTTGCCTTCGTTGGCGGCGGTGGAATCGGCGTCACGGAGTTGGCGGGGGAACTCGACCAGGCGCTCCTTGTAAGAGCAAGGGAAAGAATTCGAGTTGGCGCGCAAGATGAAGACGTGCGGCCACTCCAGGCCTTTGGCGGTGTGGGCCGTCATGAGTTGCACGGCATCTTCGCCGCCGGAGGGCAACGTGATGGCACCGCGGGCCGCACGGAAAAGTTCGAGGTACTCGACGAGTTCGCCGAGTTCTCCCGTTTTCGTAATGGGTTTCTGCTCCCAGACTTCTACGAAGTCGAGCACTGCATTGACCACGGGAGTGCCTGGCAGCGAAAAACGGCGGCAGATGATCGCCAGCCCTGCCCTTGCCTTGGCGGCGGTCTGTGAGATCTCCTCACGGCTCTGTGCGATGGCTTCCAGTACGGCGGAACCGCCGCCGATCTGCCCGAGCACTGTGGCCAGGCCGGAATTGGCCGAATCTCGAGGCAAGGCTTGCATGCCTGCGCGCAGCTTCT
>DATJXG010000087.1:0-9189 GCA_035500455.1 Terriglobales bacterium
TAGGGGTTGTACTTGATGTAGTCGGCAGAGGTGAAGTCGTGATTGGGATGGTTCAGCGGCGCCCAGCCGGGAACTGAGTACAAGCCCCAATGAACGAAGATTCCGAGCTTGGCGTCGGCATACCACTGGGGAAGGGGATGCTGGTTGAGCGACTCCAGGGTAGGCTCATACTTGGAAGGGGGCTCGGCTTGAAGATGGGGGAGGACCGCCAGGCAAAGAAGAAGTATGAGAGCCATGCCGCTGCTTTTGCGAACCGTAGCATTCGCCATCCCGCGTCTCCTGAATCTGAATTGGACTGCCTTCACCCAGCGCCCCGAACGGTGCTGTGCTTACGTTCCGATTGTAGCGCCGCCGTCCCGGCGGCTGTTGGCGGGCAATGTCGCCACGCGCACGACACGACCAGAAAGCCGGCAAGAACCTGCCGCGGCCCGCAAAATGACGCCCGCTTTCCGTGTGGGGTGCGGAAAGCGGGCGTTGCGCTGGCTGCATGCAATGCCGCTTCAGAAAAGAAGCTTAAGACTGAACTGCATCTGTCGCGCCGTATTACCGGCGCTTGTAACCTTGCCGAACGATGACCCGCTGCTTATATCGTTACCGGGCTGACCAAAAATAACAGTGTTGAAGAGGTTAAAGGCCTCGGCGCGGAACTCGAGCTGCCGGCCCTCCCCGCCCAGCGGGAACTGGCGGAAGATCGATGAAGTGAGATCCCAGTATGGGGCTGAACGGTACGCATCGCGTCCGCTGGTGCCAAACGTGCCCTCCGGGGGCGCTTCGAATGCGCTGGTGTTGAAGCTACAGGATGCGCTTCCCACCTTGCTGCCATCCGCACACGAGCCGCTGTATGGATCGCCGACCTGATTTGCCCTGAGGTACTGGGCCCAAGACACGTTGCCGGTATGGGCACGATCATCAGCGCCCCAATAAACGTTGAATGGGGCACCCGACCGTGCGCTGAAAAGGTTGTTGACCTGCCAGTTACCGATGATGTAATCCAAAACCGAGTTCTTGGTGGAGAAGCGCTTCCCCTTACCGACCGGCACCTGGTACAGCATGCTGACGGACAGGGTGTGTCTCAGATCGAATCCCGAAGGACCTCGGCTGCCCTTAATGTTGTAAGGATCGGTGAGCGACTGCCCTTCCACGCCGAACCAGCCGGAAGAGCCTTCGTCCAGCGACTTCGCGTAGGTATAACTCACCTGATAGAACAAGCCGTTGGTGAAGCGCTTTTTCATTTCGAACTGGGCTGCGTTGTAGCTGGCAGTGCCGATACTGCGGTCGTAGAAAGTCGGGGTGATGTAGGGATACGGCCGGCGAGCCGGATCTTCGGTCAGCCCCGGAGTCAGGTCGGTGTTGTAATACCCGCCCACGTTGGTGCGGTGCGAGCCGGAACCGACGTAATTCAGATCGATCGTGGTGGACGCATTGATCTCACGCTCGATGCCGAAGTTCCATTGCTCCGAGTAGGGATTCTTGATGTGGGGATCGTAGAACCACTGTACCTGATTGAAGGGGTTGGCCGCCGGGAAGGCTCCCGTCGTCGCGAACGGGTTCTGGCCGGTCACCGTTGGCAACACGCCCGGCTGATTGAGGTTGTTTGCGATCTGCTGGCCGATATCGGGCCACGAGCCTTCGAAGTTCTGGGCCATCTGAGTCACAGCCGCCCAGTTGTCGTAGACGATCCCGT
Source organism: Terriglobales bacterium (assembly GCA_035500455.1). Classification (GTDB taxonomy): domain Bacteria; phylum Acidobacteriota; class Terriglobia; order Terriglobales; family Acidobacteriaceae; genus DATJXG01. Next base: position 1,685 of record DATJXG010000087.1, read on the forward strand.
AGGCCCCGCGAATCACGGTCTTGTCGCCAAGGCGATAAGCGAATCCAATTCTGGGACCGAAGTTTGTTGACGTGTTGTGCGGAATCTTTCCGCGAGGATCTACCACGACGTGCGGTCCCAGGCTTCCCGGGGGCAAGCAAGTCTGAGTTGCTGGGTCGCAGGAAACTGCTTCGCCGGTTGTCGGGTCGATCATGATGTCAGGAATGCAAGGCGCGAAACCACGATCGTCGCAGGTTGGAGGCACCTTTTGAAGGACGTAGGTTCCATTGCTGAAGTCCGGCTCGCCGGTCTCGATGCCGCCCTCCTGTCCGATGGTTGCGTTGGTTCCGTACGGTGGAATAAACGTGAGGTCGTAGCGCAGTCCGGCGTTAAAGGTCAGTTTGGGGGTAACTTTCCAGGAGTCCTGCAAGAACCAACTCATTACACCGCCCGGCCGCTCTTGCTCGTTCACGTTGCGCCGGTTTGCGCCGTCTGGCACGTTCAGCAAAAAAGACGCCAGGGGATCTCCTGGCTGGGTGAGGCCGGGATTTCCAGTTTGCCCCGCCGCATAAGTCAGCGAAGCGTAAGAGATCGGGCTCGCAAACCCCGCACTCGTGTAGCCCCCACCGAACACAACCGTATGGTTGCCCATGATCTTGGTGATGGTTCCCTTGATCTCGTGGGTGTCCGTCGCCTTGGGAGTCAACTCCACGTTGTCGCCGCCATTGGCGTACCCGTTGATCCCAGGGCTGGGAATGAGCGGCCCCCCGTTTACTCCAGCAAATCCGCCAGCGAAGGTATCCGCGAATCCGATCTGACTGTCGAAATCGGCGGCGTTGAGACTCTTGAAACGCTGGTAGGTGTTATCCGCATTTGTGGTGCGTGCATATTGCACCTGCAGAATTAGACTCGGGTTGAACACGTGCACGTAGCTGCCGCCCCAGTTCCTCCCAGGAATGTCTTCAGCCTTGATAATTCCGGGCAGGCCGCCAGAGGTACTGAGAGTGCTATTGATCGCACTGTAACGGAAAAACAGCGTGTTCTTCTGCCCAAAGTTTTGATCGATGCGGAAGTTGTACTCGTTCTGGGTTTGAATTTCGGGGGTTGTATCAACAGCATTGCTGTTGTTGGACGCGTCATAGGGCCCGGCCGCCGGGAAGATGGCCTTGGCCCAAGCGACCATGCGCTGATCAATCAGGCCGGAAGGAATGATCCTGCCCGGAAAGATATCGCGCGTGGTTGTGAAAGGATTGTAGATTTCGCAAGGCTGATTGCCGCCGGCGCCGCAGGTGTTGGCTGCCAAATATGTGCTTTGGCTGAAATCGCCCGACAGTTCAGCATCCGTAGGCACCAGGAGGGCGGTTGTGCTGTCCTGATGGTAGCGCAGCCCCTGATAGGAGAAGAAGAAGAAGGTCTTGTTCCGTCCGTTGTAGAGTTTGGGGAGCCACACTGGTCCACCAATCGAGGCGCCAAACTGGTTCTCTCGGAACGAAGGCGTGGGCGTGCTGGCAGAGATGAACGCGGGGCGCGAGTCAAACGCATTATTGCGGACATATTCCCAGGCGGACCCGTGAAGGTCGTTCGTACCAGACTTAGTCACCACGTTCACCACGCCGCCCAGCACAGATCCGAACTCTGCGCTATCGGTGTGAGACACGACCTTGAATTCCTGGATCGCATCAATGACCGGCGGCACTGCATAAGTGCTCTGGAAGCTGCCGAAGTTGTTGAGCCCATCGGTCAGGAAGAAGTTGCTGCGATTCGTCTGGCCATTAATGGCGGGGAAAGTGAACGACGAACCCACGGAAATCGGGGCGCCAAATCCGCCCGGTCGGCCGCCCATATTGTTCTGGGCAACGCTGATGGGCGCTACGCCCGGAGTGAGCGCCAAAAGTTGAGTGAAGTTGCGGCCGTTGAGCGGCAGATCGTTCACTTGTTTGGTCGCGATAACTGTACCCAGGTCGGCGTTGGAGACCTGCAGTTGTTCGGCCTCGGCTTCCACCGTGACTACCTGGGTGTCGCTGCCGACTGCCAGCGCGACATCGATCGTGGCGGTCTGGTTCACTCCCAGAACGAATTCGTTGACCTTCTTCTCGGTGAAACCCTGCGCCTTCACTGTCAGGGTGTAGCGGCCGGGGTTGATGTTGAGGAAGACGTAGTTGCCGGCGTCATTGGAGACGGTCGTGCGTTCCACGGCAGTTTCGACGTTGCGCAGGGTCACGTTGGCGTGCGGCAGGACGGCTCCGCTGGGATCGCGTACCACCCCATTTAGCGATGCGCTGGAAACCTGGGCGAAAGCCGTACCGGTTGCGAGAACCAGCAGGATGGCAAAGAGCGCGAGAACCCACACTATGCGCTTGGAGCTGTGCATGACGATCCCCCTCTGAGTCGACTCTGGCTGATATCGACTGAAGCCCGAGAAACGAATTACAGCAACGGGTGCAGATTTAATACAAAAGCACTAGTGACTGTCAAGCACTATTTAAGCGCTCAGTAAACATTTTATCTTCGGTCCACGGCTATAATGGCCCGTATGAACGCCTGAATCTCAGTGTGAGCGCTCAAATGGAACATTCTTCGATCCGCACTCAGATTATGTAGCCAGCTTTTGCAGCCCGCCTTTCGCCGGGCCAGGCAAGCAAATTCCGGGTGGGGGACCTCCGCATTCAATGATTTATCCCGCGATTTCCGCCCGGCACTATCATCTGGCTTGCTGCCGATCCCCGGCTCGAAGGAGAATTCCCACGCCAGCCCATCATTGGAATGCAGGATGAAATCGTAAATGGGGATCTCCGAACTTCGTGCGTCGCGTGAGTCACGATGCGCCCTCCGCATCGGCCTGCTGACTATCTTGGTCCTCGCCTCATTCCCCGGCCATTCCCCTCAAGGCGCCTTCGCCCAGGAAAAAGCACGAAAACCGGCTGAAGAGAGCAACTCCGGCTACGCGGGATCGAAAGCCTGCGCACATTGCCACGCCAGCATCTACGAGGACTTCTCGCGCACCGACATGGGCCATTCGATGTCCCCCGTGACTCCTGCCCTGATCGAGAAGCTGCGGCTTCCCCAATCGGTAACCGGTATCAATCCCAGCCGCCATCTTGAGGTCTTTGCCCAGGGCGGCAAGTTGTACCAGAGCGAGTACGAATCGGGGAGCAATGGCCAGGATGTTTTTCGTGATACGCAGCAATTGGAGTGGATCATCGGCGCGGGCGCCAACGGCTTCGGCGGCGTCACTCGCCGGGATAACTATCTGTATCAGGCGCCGCTCTCGTTCTATTCGAAGCCGCAGAGGTGGGGCCCGTCGCCGGGATATGAATTTGCCGATCTGGGGTTTAACCGCCCCATCCTGCCGGGCTGCATCGTCTGCCATAGCGGGAGGCCGCAGTTGGCCAGCGGCGGCAGCGGAAGTTTTCAGGATCCGCCGTTCGCTGAACTGGCCATCGGCTGCGAGAACTGCCATGGCCCGGGACTCGCACACGTCGCCACCATGCAGTTGAATCCGGGATATGAAGGCCATGATCCTTCCATCGTGAACCCTGCCCGTCTCAGCCCGGCACTGGCGGACAACATCTGCATGGATTGCCACCAGATGGGAGACACACGCATTCTCCGGCCGGGGAAGGATTACCAGGATTTCAGGCCCGGGGCCGCGCTCGATGACACCCTGGCCATCCTGCTGGCGCCGCCGAAGCGTGACTCGCCACCGCAGTCCGACTTGCTCGAACACTACTACTCAATGACGCTCAGCCAATGCTATCGCGGCAGCGGCGGCAAATTGAGCTGCATCACCTGCCACGATCCCCACGTACAACCGCCGCGGGAAGAGGCCGCCGCCTATTTCGACAAAAAGTGCCTCACCTGCCACACGGAGAAGAGCTGCAGCCTGCCGCTCGCAGAGAGACAGCATCATGATCCGCCGGACGATTGCGCCGGCTGCCACATGCCGAAGCGCGACGTGCAGGTGATCTCGCATTCCAGCCTCACCAATCACCGCATTCCTGCGCGGCCGGATGAGCCGTTTCCGGACTTTGCCTTTCATCAGACCACCGCGGCTCTGCCCGACTTGATCCATCTGAATCCCACGCCGGGAAGGAAAGACAGCCCGCTTCCTCCCCTGACTCTGCTGCAGGCCTACGGCGAACTGATGGACCAGAAGCCGGAGTATGCGGCGCGCTACGAGGCCGTTCTGAGCGAACTGGAGCGAACAGACCCGAATCACGCTCTCGTGCAGGCGGCTCTGGGCCGGCGCGACCTGCGGACGGGAAAGGTGAAGGATGCCGAAGCGCATCTGCGGCGGGCATTGGAAATCGGTTCTCCGCAAGCAACCACGTACTCCGACCTGGCCGACGTCTTAACCAAGCTCGATCGCCCCAGTGAGGCGGTGCCGCTATTACAAAGGGCGATTCAAATTGAACCCTACACACCCACGCTGCAGAAAACTCTGGTAGTGCGCCTGATCCAACTGAAACGCTATCCAGAGGCGGAAAAGGCAATGGAGAGCTACGTCGCGCAGTTTCCCGAGGACTCGTTCATGCGGCAGATGCTGGCTCGCGCCCAGGCTTCAGGACCTCCAAAGTGAACCGTGCCGCTCTGCTAATCTGCACTGTGCGCAGACGACTGCTCTCCTTCGGCCTGATCGTTTGGCTGCTCGTACCGCCGGCCCCGGCGGCTACTGAACCCTCCTCCATCCGCTTTGAAAACCGGCAGAAACAATCGGGTATCACCTTTGTGCTGGACAACGGCACGATTCCCGACAAGCCGATCATCGACAGCACCCTAGGCGGAGTTGCCCTGCTGGACTACGACAACGACGGGTATCTTGACATTTTCTTCACCAACGGAGCGCGCATCCCCAGCTTGGCGAAGGACAACGCGGCATTTTCCAACCGGCTTTACCACAACAACCATGACGGAACTTTCACCGACGTGACCGAGCGCGCCGGTCTGAAAGGCGAAGGCTACAGCATGGGCGTGGCTGCCGCCGACTACGACAACGATGGCTGGACCGACCTCTACGTCACCGGAGTGAACCGCAACATCCTGTACCACAATAACCATGATGGAACTTTTACGGATGTGACCAGCCACGCCGGGGTTGCGGGGATCGTCGGCGGCAAAAAGTTGTGGTCGGTATCGGCCGCCTGGATTGATTACGATAATGACGGGCTGCTCGATCTCTTCGTGGCCAACTACCTCGACTGGTCGATGGCAAACTCGCGCGTCTGCGGGCCTGTGGGCAAGCGGCTGTCGTGCCCGCCCTCGCTCTACAAGGGAGAACCCAACATTCTTTACCACAACAATGGCGACGGGACTTTCACCGACGTTTCCGCCGCCACCGGCATTGCCGCGCAGATTGGAAAGGGCATGGGAGTCGCCATCGCGGATTACGACGGCGACGGCTGGATGGACATCTTCGTCGCCAACGATAACGAACGTAATTTTCTTTTCAAGAATCGCGGCGGTAAGGGATTTGACGAGGTGGGCGTGGAATCGTCCGTCGCATATACCGAGGACGGCATCCCGGTTTCGAGTATGGGCGTTGACTTCCGCGACTTTACCAATGATGGACGTCCCAGCCTGTTTGTGACCGCGCTCGGTGGCGAAACCTTTCCCTTGTACCGCAACCAGGGCAACGGATTCTTCAGCGCCGACACTTACAAGGCTGCCATCGGTTTCGCCAGCTTCAAGATGAGCGGCTGGGGCGCCGGCATCTACGACTTCGACAACGACGGCAACAAAGACCTTTTCAGCGCCAACTCCCACGTGAGCGAAAACGCCGGACTCAATCCGCAACAGCGCTATCGGCAGCCGGATGCAGTATTCCGCAACCTGGGCAACGGAGCATTCCGCGACGTCAGCGCCGGGGCAGGCCCCGACCTGCAGGCACGGGCCGCCCACAGAGGCTGCGCCTTCGGCGACCTCAACAACGATGGCAAGGTGGACGTAGTGGTTTCCGCCATCGGCGGGCCGGCGGAGTTGCTCTACAACACCTCACCGGATCATAACCACTGGATCCTGATTCAGACGATTGGAGTCAAGAGCAATCGTGACGGAATTGGCACGCGCATCAAAGTCACGGGCGAGTCAGGCCTGGTGCAATACAACCACGTCACCACCGCAGGGAGCTACGCCAGTTCTTCGGAGAAACGAGTGCACTTCGGCTTGGGCAGCGATGTCCGGATCAAAGAAATCGAACTGCGCTGGCCAAGTGGAAAAGTGCAAATCCTACGCGACGTGAAGGCCGACCAGATTTTGAAGGTAACCGAGGAGTGAGATGAAGACTGCGCTTGCAGCTCTCTTCTTCGCGGCGTGGGTTCCGCTCGCCTTCGGGGGGCCATGCACGGGAGCGGAGGCGCAGCTCGCCCAGGTCTCCCGGCAACTGGCGCGCGGCGAGCCGGATGCCGCCGAGCAGGTACTCGGCTCCATCGCGCCTTCGTATCCGGCTTGTCCCGACGTACTGCTGCAGGAGGCGCGAATCGTCGCAGCCCGGGGCGATGCCGCCACTGCCGGAGGAATGTTCATGCGCTATCTCGAGGTCGCGCCCGATGACTCCAGAGGATACACATATTTTGGCCGCTTCCTGATTTCGCAGCGGCAGTACGATCGCGCCGACCGAGCGTCTGAGGTTGCAATTCAAAAGGCGCCGAACGATCCCGGAGCCCTGGCGCTGCGCGGCCAGCTTCTCGACATGAAGGGGGAATCGCAGAAAGGTTTGGAAATGCTCAATCGGGCATGCCAGCTTGATCCGGAGAATGTGGATGCGCAGTTCTACCTGGGCACAATCTTCGATCGGGCAAAGCGCCCGGACGAGGCAGTAAAACATTTTCAGAAGGTCGTGAGCATCGATCAGCGGGATGCCCGCGCCTGGGATTACCTCGCATTGAATCTTGAGCCGCTGGGAAAACTCGACGCTGCGGATGAGGCTTACCGCAAGGCCCTTGACGTCAACTCACCGGGAGCCCAATTCGACGCTTTTCTCGATTACAACTACGGCCGCTTTCTGGTGAAGCGCAACGATCTTGCGGATGCGAAGAAACATCTCGACCGCGCGGTCGAATTGGTGCCGCAGGCGCGCTCCACCTGGTACGAGCGCGCGAAGTTGAACCTGCGCCTTGGGGACTATAAACAGGCGCGCTCTGACGCGGAAAAAGCAGCCAGCCTGCAGGATCCGGCGGGCGTCATCATCGACCTTCAGCTCTATTCATTGCTGGAGCAGATTTACCGGCACCTGGGGGAGAAAGAACTGGCGGCCAAATATGCGGAATTGGCCCGCACGACTCCAATCCCTTCGCGCGGAGACCACCGCTGAGGCTGGTTGAAGTCTCTGCGACCTCTGCGTTCTCTGCGGTTCAGGATTTTTGCCGCGGGCGGCAAGAAGCTTAAACCGCAGAGGTCGCTGAGAACTGCGGCGGAGTTCGCGGAGAGATGGCTTAAGCTCGCGAGAGTACGTCACTACCCATGAATCGTCGATCCTTTCTTCTCGCCGCGCTTGCCGCCACTGGATGGCGCGGAGTTCTGGGCCAGGC
>DATJXG010000088.1:0-6518 GCA_035500455.1 Terriglobales bacterium
TTTGGCGTAGCGGCGCACTGCATCGTAGCTGCCGTCATAGCCCTGGCCGGCCAGCTCCTCGAACACCCGGATCAGCGTCAGCCGCTCGCGCGCCGGCTTGCCCTCATTGCCGAGCAGCAGGGCATCCAGCGCCGCCACCCAGGCACCAAGCTTCGGCAGCGGCTGCGCCGTCCGCTCGTACCGGAACTCCGTCGCCTCCGACCGGATCACCTTGCGCACCACTTTGCGCGATACATGCAGCTCCCGGCAGATCACCTTGATCGGCTTCTTCTGAACAAAATAGGCCCGCCGGATCTTCGAAATCGTCTCCACTATCAGCATCCCAAATCCGGCCCCCATGTTCCCATGAAAGCCAATGTGAACCCCAAGCCAGGGGGTCCCTATTGGACGCCGATCACCCCCAAAACGGGGTCCTTATTCCACGCCGAATCACACTCTGCGCAGCACTTACCCGCTATATCTGCTCCGAAGGGCATAAAGCCGCTGCCCGACCCCGATCTGGGGTGTTGTTTTCTCGCCCTCGCCCCATGAACTTCGCTGCGGCCGCCCCATCTAAGCGGACCTAAAACCGGTCTTTTAATAGGCCAAAAATCAAGCTGGATTACTATAGTCCATTGATATATTATGGGTTACATGAATAAAGAACCGGACATCAAAGCGGACATCAAAGCGGTCGATGACCGCGGCGAGAACACCTCCCTGATGGAGCCATTGCTGATCGGGGAGACTTCGAGGCATCGCCGCGAGCTAACCGATCTTGCGCTGGACCTCGCGGCCAAAAGCGCCGGCTTCCGCCGTTCCCTTCCAGAGAGCCTCCTCGCGTCGCTCGCTGATCTCGTACGGGCGATGAACTGCTATTACAGCAACCTGATCGAGGGCCACGACACTCATCCCATCGACATCGAGCGCGCGCTCAGGGGTGACTACAGTCAAGACGCCAGGAAACGCGACCTTCAGCTTGAGGCAAAGGCCCACATAACTGTTCAACAATGGATCGACGGCGGGGGAATCAGGAGTCGCGAGGCCACAGTCGAGTCGATCACCGAAATCCATCACCGCTTTTGCAAAGAGTTGCCCGATGATCTCCTTTGGGTGGAAGATCCGGCAACGAAGGAGCGGATCAGGGTCATTCCCGGCGGATTCCGCCAGCGTGATGTTGCTGTCGGTCGCCATATTCCTATCAGTGCGCCTGCCATACCCCGTTTCCTCAAGCGCTATGAGGAAGTCTATTTGAATCTAGGAAAAGCCGAAACGGTGTTAGCGACAGCGGCGGCGCATCACCGCTTGGCCTGGATTCACCCCTTTCTCGACGGCAACGGCCGCGTAGCACGGCTGCTCTCGCATGCGATGCTGCTGGACACACTCGATACCGGCGCGGTGTGGTCGATTGCGCGCGGGCTTGCGCGCAACGTCAAATCCTACAAAAGCCACCTTGCTGCGTGCGATCTACCGCGACGTAACGACCTCGACGGCAGAGGTAATCTCAGTGAAGAGAGTCTTACGGCATTTACGAAATTCTTCCTTACGACGTGCCTTGATCAGGTCAACTTCATGGAAGGACTGATGCAGCCCGATCAGCTTCGTGCGCGCATTCTTCTGTGGGCCGAAGAGGAAATCCGATTTAACAAGCTCCCACCCAAATCAGGAGCAGTGCTCGAAGCTCTGCTCTACCGCGGGGAATTGCCGCGCGGCGATGTTGCGGCCATCGTCGGCACGGGCGAACGGCAAGCCCGGCGCGTCATTTCCAGTCTCACCGATCAAGGCGTGCTCGCCTCCGAAAGCACGCGAGCACCGCTCCGGCTTGCCTTCCCAGCCGCGCTCGCCTCCCGATGGATGCCCGGACTCTTTCCTGAAAGGGTGGATTGAGGGCGTGAAGCTACGAGGTCGCCAATTCACACGCAAAACTATGAGCTAGCGTTGTGTTAGCTCGCATGGCTTCACGATTTCCATACAACATATTGAACTTAGGCGATTGTGTTGCTGAATAACCATCAGCTATCAGGTTCTGCACCGGATGATCGTAATCGTAAGCTCATAACCGCGTTGTGCTAAGCGGCGAGGTCTGCTTCCGGCAGTTTCCTCCACTTCCAGGGCAAAAGTTCGCTGAGCCGGTTGACTGGATGGCCCCTGGCCATGCGGTCGATGACATCGGCGAGATAGGCTTCTGGATTGAGCCCATTGAGTTTTGCACTTTCGAGAAGCGTATAGAGCGCTGCGGCGCGGTCTCCGCCGGCGTCAGAGCCGAGGAACAGGAAATTTTTTCTTGTAATGGCGATCCCGCGCAGCGACCGCTCGGCGGGATTGTTGTCGATGCCGATACGGCCGTCGGTGGTGTAGAGGGCGAGGGCGTCCCAGCGCGTCAGCGCATATTGCAGGGCCTTGGCCAGATTGCTCTTTGAGGAGAGCCGGCGGCGCTGCTCGTAGAGCCAGGTTTTCAAGTCGTCGAGGATCGGCACGGCAAGGTCTTTGCGCGCCTTCTTGCGTCGCTCCGCATCAAAGCCCGTGATATCGGCCTCGATGTCATACAGCTTGCCGATGCGCCTGAGTGCCTCTTCCGCGATCGGTGATTTGGTCCGCTCGAATTCATCGAATAATTTCCGCCGCGCATGCGCCCAGCAAGCGGCATGCATGATGCGCGGCGCATTTGTCCCCGGCGGTCCGGATTGGCGATACAGCGCCTCATAGCCGCTGAAGGCGTCAGCCTGGATCACGCCGTGGAAGCTGGCGAGATGGTCGCGCGGGCGCTCGCCTTTGCGGTCAGGACTGAAGCGGTAATAGGCGGCAGGGGGCCGGCTGCCGGCCCAAGGCCGTTTATCGAGCAGATACACCCAAACGCGCCCGGTCCTGGTTCGCCCGAGACCGGGGGCCAGCACCGCGATTGGCGTGTCATCGGTGTGGATGATGTCGGCAGACATAACGTTAGCCCCAATCAGGGCCGCCAGCGGCGAGACCCACCAGGCGGCATGCCCAACCCAGTCCGCCAGGGTTGCCCGTTCGATCTCGATGCCCTCGCGCGCCAGGATCGCGGATTGGCGGTAGAGCGGCAGGCCGTCGAGATATTTTGAGGTCACGACATTAGCGATGAGCCCGGCACCGGGCCGCCCCTTCTCGATCGGCAAATCGGGAACCGGAGCCTGGATGATCGTCTCGCAGGCGCGGCAAGAAAATTTCGGACGGATATGCCGGATCACCTTCAGCCGGGCGGGAATTTTATCCAGCACTTCGGTGGTATCCTCGCCGAGCTTGGAAAAATGCCTGCCACCGCAGCCTGGGCAAACATCACCGGCGGGGTGGACGATCTCTTCGCGTGGCAGATGCTCGGGCAATGGCCGGCGCACCGGCTGGCGCCGCTCCGGCCGGGGGCGGCTGGTGTTGGAATTCTGTGCCGCCTTGGCCGCGCCCTCGCTCTCCTCAAGGTCTTCAAGCCGCAGTTCCAACTGGTGGATCTGGGCATCGAGGGCCTCGGAAGACTGCCCGAACTTCATCCGGCGCAGCTTGTGCAATTGCGCTTTATACTGCTCAATGAGGAGATGGGCCGTTGCCAACTCAGCCTCGCGTTCGGCGAGTTTGGCGCGTAGATCAGCGATCTCAGAGGCGGCATCCATTGACGCCGAGTCTATCAAAGATCGTTGATGAAATCACGGTATTTTATAAATATCGACGCTATTATTCACCCTGCTCAACAAGCCGCTTCCGGTGCCCAGGTGCGGACCGGGGCGCGCCAGTCGATCCCCTCCAAGAGCATGGAGAGCTGCGCGGGCGTGAGTAAAACCGAGCCGTCCTTGGCCTGCGGCCAAATGAATTTGCCGCGTTCCAAGCGCTTGGTGAACAGGCAGAGCCCCTGGCCATCCCACCAGAAAACCTTGATCATATCACCGCGCCGGCCACGAAAAGCGTAGAGCGCGCCATTGTGGGGATCAAACTGCAGCATCGTTTGCACCTGAGCCGAAAGCGTATCGAAACCTCGGCGCATATCCGTGACGCCACAGGCGATATAGACGCGGACATTCCCCGCCGGGCCGATCATGACAGGGCCGCGAAAATCCGGCGCAGTGCGGCTTCGCCGGCATCACTGGGTACACGCAACTTTACCCCTGTCGGCAATTCAACCTCGATGAGCCCGGCCGCCGTTGGCTCTGGCGCAGATTCCGCCGTGGATGGATCGCGGCGTATATCAGGGCCTGGCAGCGCCGCCGGTTCCGGCGCCACTGAGACCGGGACGAAGCCCGTCAGTTCCCCGCTACGAAACTGCTTGCGCCATGTGTAAAGCTGGCCGCTGCTAATGCCATGCAGTTTACAGGTCAGCGTCGGAAACGAACCCGGCGCCACGCTCTGCGCCAATATCCGCAGCTTCTCCTCCAGACTCCATCGTCGGCGGCGCTCCAGCCCCGGCATGACCTCTCCCAACACCTCCGGAGTGCTCCGGAGTACCCTCTTAACACCTGTGTCGTCGTCCATGAAAACCGCCGTTCAATTTAAACAGCCAGATTCAGGATCATGGAAATCACCGCAAGGCGGTTACCCGCTTACGCTTACCAATAATCTCCTCAGGCTTGTAAATCTTCCTCGGCATCGAACACCTCCATCCAAAAACTACATCAAGGATGGAGCACTTCTAAGGGGGCAGACCAGTCTGGCCATTGAGTTGTTCGGCGATCTGGCGACGATCCTGAATTTGGCCTCGTCAACGGGCCGGATGCCGGGCAAATCCGCTGCGCTTGGCGCAAAGAAAAACCCTCAAGAAGCTGGCGCCTCTGAGGGTTTACTGTCGGTGGTTGCGGGGGCACGAAACCACCGACAGTTAACTACCCTGAAAACTTCCTGTTGACGGCCGCGTCAGCATTCATTCGACCGCTGGAACCGGCGGCTTCGCGCACACGTCGGGCATAGGCCGGCCCGGGAGGCGATCTCAGGAGCGGACATTCAGCGCCGCGCAGTGCCGACAGCAACGCGCCCACATCACTCGTACTAAGGACACAGCGGTTTCAGATAGCCGCCGAGATCACGAAAGTTGAACCCGCCGCGGAGAGCAATTGCTCGTGGCGTGGCGCGCCACTCGTCCATATCGGTGTGCCGCGCTACCATGCACTTTCGAGGAGTTCGACGATAACGGAAGCGCTCGTGATCGGTCGTGGGTTTGCCTGCGTCCAGGGGTCGTGCAGCGCGTGCTCCGCGATTTCTTCGAATTGCTCCCGGGAGACATTGGCATTGCGGAGCTGGCCCGAAAGCCCAAGGCGCTGGACCAGGTGTGCGACAATATCGCCGGCGTCGACGCCCGTCTCATTCATGGCGGCGCTGACGGTAAACTGCCGATCGGCGTTCACCGCCTTGTTCCACCGCAGCACCCAGGGCAGCATGAGACATGAGGTCACGCCATGGGGAACGCCTGCGGTTCCGCCCAGCGCGTGTCCGATGCCATGGCTTGCGCCCATGGGGACGCCACTCTGGAGATCCATCGTCGCCAGCCACATCCCACAGAGGCTGTCGAGCCGCGCGTCCAGATCGGCCGGATTGTCATGAGTCTGGGGCAGGCTTGCCGCCAGCAGCTTTAGCGCCTGGATGGACGCGGCATCCGACATCGGATGCGCTCCCGTCGAGCATAGCGCCTCGATGGCGTGATCCACCGCGGGCATGCCGGTGGAGAACCAAAGGTCCGTAGGCGTGTGCAGAGTGGCCGCCGGATCCAGCACAACGAAGCGCGGCACCATCAGCGGGTGGATATAAGCTTCTTTCACCTTGCGCACAGTGTCGGTGGCGCCGCCAAAATAGGTGAACTCGGCGCCGGACAAGGTAGTGGGGACTGCCCCCATGCGGACTGGCAAAGTCGCCGGCAGTTGGGGCTGGCGGATGTGGGCGAGCTTCCCGAGCTGGTCAGCGTCCTCGGCGCCGACAGCCAGGCAGAGCTGCATGATCTTGGCCGCTTCGATGACCGATCCACCGCCGATGGCGAGGATAAAGTCCGAGCCGGATTCGCGTACCTGGTTCGCGGCCATCACCACATCCTCGCGGGGGCTGTGCGCTCGGATACCCATTGCAAACCCGCCTAGCCGTTCGCCGAGCGCATCCTGAACCAAAGGTTCGAGCTCGGTTTTCGATGCAAATGTCGCACTGGCGAGGACGAAGACGCGTCGAGCGCCGATCCGGTCGATCTCCTCGATGGCAGCTTTGAGCCAGGGACGGGCGAAGATGACCGTCTCCTGCCCGGACGGGCGAAAGATACCGTGCTTCATGTCATTTCCTTCGCGGTGCTCAGAAGCTGCGTGCTCGTGTCGAGCCGCCAGCCATGTTCATCCCGGACGATCCGGCCAGCGGCCGGCGTAGGGAAATGGGTTCCAAGAACAAGGACGTCTTGGTCACAATGGGCCAACAGAAAGCCTTGGCGCGTCGTCCGTGCCATGGCGAGATCCACGTCGGTCAGGCTTCCGATACTGGCGTCGGCGATCTGTATGGGGTGATGGATCATATCGCCCATGATGATCGCCTCTTCGCCATCCGAACGGATGCGAACGCTGACATGA